>NZ_JBFRDN010000033.1:0-61852 GCF_052113785.1 Phyllobacterium sp. TAF24
ATGATGAGGTTCCCTGGCTTGTCATACGGGGTCGGTGCCCCTTGCAACTGTTCGGGTGTCATCGAATGACAGGGCCTTGCTCACCATCGGACTGCAATGTCCGCTTGTCGAAACGGCATCCTGTCAATCGGTCCACGTGCCGGGAAAGGGTACGTGGACCTCTTCACATTATACCATCTCTAACAGACAAGCTTGTCGAACCACGAACCCCACAATCACCACCCGAGTTGACGACATTCTCCGATTGGCGATACTTACCGTCTCCAGGCAATCGGAGAAGTGAAATGGCCAAGGATGCACTTGTTGTTATCGACGTGCAGAATGATTTTTGCCCGGGCGGTACGCTGGCAGTGGATGGCGGCAACGAGATTGTTCCAATCATCAACAAGCTGATCGTCCGGTTCGATCATGTCATCCTCACGCAGGATTGGCATCCTGCGGGCCACTCCAGTTTTGCCTCCACCCATCCCGGCAAGGCCCCCTTCGATACGATCAAAATGCCCTATGGTGACCAGACCCTATGGCCCAATCATTGCATTCAGGGCACACCGGGCGCCGAGTTTCATTCCGATCTGCACTGGACCAAAGCTGAACTCGTCATTCGCAAGGGTTTCCGCCCGCACATCGACAGCTATTCGGCTTTTTTCGAAAATGACCGCAAGACCCCAACCGGGCTTGGCGGTTACTTGCGTGAACGCGGAATCACCAATGTGACCCTTGTCGGTCTTGCCACGGATTACTGTGTTGCCTATTCCGCGCTGGATGCCGTAAGCCACGGTTTTTCGGCTGATGTGCTGCTCGATGCCAGCCGTGCCATCGACATGGGCGGGTCGCTTGCCGCCATGGTCACAAAAATGCGCAATGCCGGTGTTACCCTGATCTGACCGGCAAAAAGTGAACAGCTGCGCATTTTTTCCACAGGCTCGGTGTCAGACTTTAGGCCAACGTTATAAAACTGTTGTTTCTCTGTCACATAATGAGGATAGTGCCCGTAAGCGCACTCTAGATGACGCCTCATTATGGGAGACACACATGACATTTCGCGGCACTTCGCTAAGCCTCGCATTCGGGCTTATCCTTGCATCCTCCACCTCATCTTTCGCCCTCACCGAAATCAGCTGGTGGCACGCCATGACCGGTGCCAACAACGAGGTTGTTGAAACCCTCTCCAAGGAATTCAACGAGAGCCAGAGCGAATACAAGGTGGTTCCTGTATTCAAGGGCACCTACCCCGAAACACTCAATGCAGGCATTGCCGCGTTCCGTGCCAAGCAGGCGCCGCACATCATGCAGGTTTTCGACGCTGGAACGGGCGTCATGATGGGCGCTGAAGGCGCTATCAAGCCGGTTGCCGACATCCTCTCCATGGGTGGCGCAAAGTTCGACAAGAGCCTCTATCTGCCTGGAATCGTTGCCTATTATTCCAAGCCTGACGGTACCATGCTGTCCTTCCCCTACAACAGTTCGTCGCCAATCCTTTATTACAACAAGGATATCTTCAAGAAGGCCGGGCTTGACGAGAACAATCCGCCAAAGACATGGCCCGAGGTTTGGGAAGCAGCCAAGAAGATCAAGACCAGCGGCGCGGCCAAATGCGGTTACACCTCCACTTGGCTGACATGGATTCACACGGAAAACTTTGCTGCCTGGAACAATATCTCCTACGGCACCAATGAAAACGGCATTGCCGGAACCGATGTCGAACTGAAGATCAATGCTCCGCTCTTCGTCAAGCATTTTCAGGAACTGGCCGATCTGGCCAAGGACGGTACATTCCGTTATGGCGGCCGCACTTCCGAAGCCAAGCCGCTATTCCTGTCGGGCGAATGCGGCATCTTCACTGAATCGTCAGGCGGTCTCGGCGATGTGGTCAAGTCAGGCATGAACTACGGCACCGGCCAGCTTCCCTATGATCCCGATGCCAAGGGCGCACCACAGAACACCACACCCGGCGGCGCCAGCCTTTGGGTATTCGGCGGCAAGACCGATGCCGAATATAAGGGCGTAGCAGCCTTCTTCACCTTCCTGTCGCGCACCGACATTCAGGCCCGCCTGCATCAGGTTTCGGGCTATCTGCCGGTTACGCTTGCCGCTTACGAGGAAACCAAGAAGTCTGGTTTCTACGATAAGAACCCTGCCCGCGAAATTCCAATCAAGCAGATGATGGGCAAGGCACCGACCGAGAACTCCAAGGGCGTGCGCCTGCCAAACCTGCCACAGGTGCGTGATATCGAGAACGAAGAGTTCGAAAACATGCTCTCCGGCAAGCAGACTGCCCAGCAGGCCCTCGACAATGCCGTCAAGCGCGGCAATGCAGCCATCAAACAGGCTAACGGCCAGTAAGCGCCTGTTCATGAACATCCCGTCCGCATTCCCAGCGGGCGGGATAATTTTCAAGAGGGGCAATCATGGCATCGTCAACGCGCGTCACTTTTCCAAATAAGTTTCTGCCTTATCTCCTGCTGGCGCCGCAACTCGCCATCACGATTGTCTTTTTCTACTGGCCCGCATCCCAGGCCATCCGCCAGTCGGTCCTGCGGGAAGACCCGTTTGGCCTGTCGACCCAGTTTGTCGGACTTGGAAATTTCAAACGTATCCTCAGTGACCCCAATTACCTGAACTCGCTTCAGGTCACGGTCGTCTTCTCCATCGCCACAGCCGTGATCGCCATGGGTTTTGCCCTGATGTTTGCCGTCATGGCCGACAAGGTCATCCGCGGCAAAGGCATCTACCGCACGCTGATGATCTGGCCTTACGCGGTGGCTCCGGCCATTGCCGGCATGCTCTGGCTGTTCCTGTTCAATCCATCCATGGGCACATTTGCCTATATGATCCGCTCTGCCGGATATAATTGGGACCCGTTGCTCAATAGCGGTCAGGCAATGCTGCTCGTGGTTGCCGCTGCCGCATGGAAGCAGATCAGCTACAACTTCCTGTTCTTTGTTGCTGGACTCCAGTCTATTCCGAAATCACTGATTGAAGCTGCCGCCATTGACGGCGCGGGTGAAACCAAGCGTTTCTGGACCATTGTCTTCCCGCTGCTCGCCCCGACGACGTTCTTCCTTCTGGTGGTCAACACCGTCTACGCCTTCTTCGACACGTTCGGCATCATCCACGCCGTTACGGGCGGAGGCCCCGGCAAGGCAACGGAGACACTGGTCTACAAAGTTTATAATGACGGCTTCGTCAATCTGATCCTCGGCGACTCCGCCGCGCAATCAGTCATCCTCATGGTTATTGTTATCGGTCTGACGGCGATCCAGTTCCGTTATGTCGAGCGCAAAGTTCATTACGGCTGAGGGGAAAAGACATGATCCAGAACAATCCCATCAGCCGTATCGTGGCCCATATCGTCCTGATTATCGGTATCCTGATCGTCGCCTTCCCGATCTACTACGCCTTTATCGCATCAACACAGTCGCTGCAGGACATTATGCGGCCGCCACTGTCGCTGCTGCCCGGCGGGCATTTCTGGGAAAACTATACAACGGCGCTTTTCGGCGGCATTGGCCGTATCGGCGGCGTCGGCGTCGGGCGCCTGCTCATCAACACAACGATCATGGCGCTGGCAATTGCCGTCGGCAAGATCATCATCTCGATCCTTTCGGCCTATGCCATTGTGTTTTTCCGGTTCCCCGGTCGCATGATCTTCTTCTGGTTGATCTTCATCACGCTGATGCTCCCTGTCGAAGTGCGTATCCTGCCAACCTATAAGGTCATGGTCGATCTCGGTCTCATCGACACCTATACGGGCCTTACGGTTCCACTCATGGCATCGGCAACGGCAACGCTGCTGTTCCGCCAGTTTTTTATGACCATACCGGGTGAACTGGTCGAGGCGGCGCGTGTCGATGGTGCGGGTCCATGGCGCTTCTTCAAAGATATCCTGTTGCCCCTGTCCAAAACCAATATCGCAGCGCTGTTCGTCATTCTCTTCATTTACGGCTGGACCCAGTATCTCTGGCCGCTGCTGATGACAAACCGCAATGACATGACCACCATCGTCATCGGTCTGCGCAAAATGATTTCCTTCGCCGATGCCGATACCGAATGGCATCTGGTGATGGTGACCTGCATTCTGGCCATCCTCCCCCCGGTTCTCGTCGTTGTCCTGATGCAACGCTGGTTCGTGCGCGGTCTGGTCGAAACGGAGAAATGATCTCACATGGCAAGTGTTGAACTTACAAATGTCCGCAAGGTCTATGCCGGAGCCGTCGAGGCGGTAAAAGGCGTCGACATCGCCATCAAGGACGGCGCGTTGTGCGTGCTTGTTGGTCCTTCAGGCTGCGGGAAATCGACGCTTCTGCGTATGATTGCCGGATTGGAATCGATCACTGACGGTACGGTCAAGATCGACAACAAGGTCGTCAATGATCTCGGACCGGCCGAGCGTGATATTGCCATGGTCTTCCAGAATTATGCGCTTTATCCGCATATGAAAGTCTACGACAATATGGCTTACGGGCTGCGCAACCGCGGCATGCCGAAGGATCAGATTGACAAGCGTGTGCGTGAGGCAGCCGCGACCCTCGAACTCACGCATCTTCTCGAGCGCCGCCCGAAGGAACTGTCAGGTGGTCAGCGCCAGCGCGTGGCCATGGGCCGTGCCATCGTACGCAACCCGAAAGTGTTTCTCTTTGACGAGCCGCTTTCTAATCTGGATGCCAAGCTGCGCGGTCAGATGCGTGTCGAAATCAAGAACCTGCAGCGCCAGCTCGGCGTGACCAGCGTTTATGTCACCCATGATCAGTTGGAGGCGATGACGCTCGCCGACATTCTTGTGGTAATGAATGCCGGTGCCGTTGAACAGATCGGCGCACCACTGGATATCTACGAAAAGCCTGCCAGTACATTCGTGGCAAGCTTTATCGGCGCACCGCCAATGAACCTTATTCCGGTGACATCAGACGGTTCGGGATTGATCCTGAAAGACGGCACCCGGATCGGGGCGCAGGGTCTTGCGGTGACCGACAAGGACGCAATCATCGGTTTCCGTCCGGAAGATCTGGAAGTTGCCACCGGGACCGAGTCGCATGTTGGCGGTCTTTTGCTTGACCTCAAAGTGCTCGGCGTCGAGCCTGTCGGTGCGGAAAGCTATGTCTATGGCATTATCGGCGGCGAACGGGTTGTCGTCCGGGTTGCGGGTCGTTCGGTATCAAAGCCCGATGATCATCTCAGGGTCATCATCCCCAAGGAAAAGCTGCACCTTTTTGGCGGCAACGGGAAACGTCTTTAAGGCGTTTTAGAGAGATCACTCCCCTCTACCATCAAGGCAGAAGGGAGTGAGATTATCATTTACCAGGCTGGAACAGCAGCACCCTTGTACTTGTCGAGGATGAACTGCTTGACCGGGTCGGAATGGTAGGATTCGATCAGCGTCTTGACCCAAGGCTTATCCTTGTCGGCTTTACGAACGGCGATCAGATTGACGTAAGGCGCCTTTTCGCCTTCCTTCAGGATCGGGTCCTTCATCGGGTCAAGGCCAGCTTCCAGCGCATAATTGGTGTTGATCGCGGCGGCATCGACATCATCGATCGAACGCGGCAGCTGGGCTGCATCGAGCTCGACGAACTTGAAGTTCTTCTTGTTCTCGACGATATCGGCAAGCGTTACCTTGAGGCCGGAACCTTCCTTCAGCTTGATGACGCCCTTGTCCGCGATGATGAGCAGCGCGCGGCCGCCATTGGTCGGATCGTTCGGAATGGCAATGGTCGCACCATCGGCCAGTTCATCAAAGCTCTTCACCTTCTTCGAATAAACGCCCATCGGAAAATTCACCGTATAGGCGACATCAACCAGATCAAATTTGCGGTCGGCAATCTGGTTGTCGAGATAGGGCTTGTGCTGGAACGAGTTGGCACCAAGCTCACCATCATTAAGCGCCTGATTGGGCACGACATAGTCGGAAAATTCGAAAATCTCGATATCAAGACCCTTGGGCTTGGCGATCTCCTTGACCTTTTCCATGATCTGCGCGTGTTCGCCGGGCGTTACGCCAATCTTGATCGTTTCGGCAAACGCACTGGTCGCGCTGAGAATTGCCGCCAGCGCAGCTGTGGCGAGGATTTTCTTCAACATTTTACTCTCCTGTTTTAACAAAACTCAATTCAGCGGGGACGAATGCGCTTGTCGAACTGCCGCGCCAACCGGTCGCCAGCGCTTTGGACAAGTTGAACAAGCACGATCAACACAAGAACCACGATTGCCATCACGTCAGGCATGAAACGTTGATAGCCATAACGGATGCCGAGATCGCCCAGACCTCCACCACCAACGGCGCCGACCATGGCTGAATAACCGATGAGGCTGACAATGGTCAGTGTTAACGCCGATGCAATACCGGGCCGCGCTTCCGCCAGCAGAACCTTGAACACGATCTGAACCGGGCTTGCCCCCATAGCGCGGGCCGCTTCCGTCAATCCCGGATCGACCTCGCGGATCGCCGATTCAACCAGCCGCGCGATAAAGGGAATGGTTGCAATGGTCAGCGGAACAATAGCCGCCGTCGTGCCGATTGAGGTTCCGGCAATCATCCGCGTGAATGGGATAATGGCAACAACGAGAATGATGAAGGGCGTCGAGCGCGCGGCATTGACGATAAGCCCCAGCACCTTGTTGACCGAAGGCGCGGCAAACAGCTCGCCCCGCTCACTGGTCGCCAGAAAAACGCCCAGCGGAATACCAAACAACGAACCAATGAAGCCGGCCACTGCAACCATATAAAGCGTCTGGCCCATGGACTTCAAAAGCAGTGCGAAAATATCAGCGGACATAACCGACAACCTCCGATGACAGGCCATGATCGGCGAGAAAGCGTCGGGCCTCGACTATCCTTGCCTCATCCGCCAGCAATGAAACAACCAGCATACCAAAAGGACGACCGGCAATCTCGTCAACCGCACCCGCCATAATATTGACCTCAATACCAAGATCGCTGCCGAGCCGTGCAAGCATAGGCTCTGTCGCATTCTCACCCTTGAAGATGATGCGAAGAATCGTTCGCAGACCCGGTTCCGGCTCTTCCACCATCTGCCGCGTCAGAAACTCCGGCAGGTGCAGACCTGCGAGACCGCCGAGCAGCGAACGTGTGGTTGCATGGGTATGGCCGGTGAAAACATTAAAAGTCGGTCCCTGCTCGACAATGCGCCCGCCATCGATCACTGCCACATGATCAGCGATGGTTTTGATCACTTCCATCTCGTGGGTAATCAGAAGAACCGTAAGGCCAAGCTCCCTGTTGATCGTCTTGAGCAGGGCAAGAATGGAACGTGTCGTTTCCGGATCGAGCGCCGATGTCGCCTCATCGGACAAAAGCAGTTTTGGTTCCGTTGCCAAAGCACGGGCAATACCAATGCGCTGCTTTTGCCCTCCTGAAAGTTCGGATGGGTAACGGTTGCGCTTGTCTGAGAGACCAACAAGATCAAGCAGCGGTGTCACGCGCTTTTCAATAGTCTGTCTATCGATACCGGCGATCTCGAGCGGCAGCGCAATATTGTCGAACGCTGTGCGCGACGAAAGCAGATTGAAATGCTGGAAGATCATACCGATTGAGCGGCGCACGTCTCGCAAGCTTTTCTCGTCAAGCTCGGCAATGTTCACGCCATCCACAATGACGCGGCCCGCGGTGGGTTTCTCCAGCCCGTTGACCAGCCGGATCAATGTGGATTTGCCCGCACCGGAGCGCCCGATAATGCCTGTCACGGAACCGCGCGGGACCGTGAGATCAACACCATCCAGCGCCGCGACTTCCGCGCTGGTGCGCCCTGCAGCAAACCGCTTGGAAACACTGTCAAACACCACCATGGGATTTGCCGCTTCGGCCAACCCCTTGTCAGCAGCCTCTCCCGTCTTTTGTACCAACGTTGTCATACTCATTTGCGCTGCACTTGCAGCCGCCCTGTTGTCTGTTTGCGCCTGTCTATACCGATCAGGTCGAGATTTCGATAGGGCCTGCGGACAAGCATGAACATTTTCGACGGAAGAAATATTGATTTCATCGAACTGTGGTCTGAATTGTTCTCATGAACAACGCAGTTTTCTTGCCACTTTAGTTATAAATAACTATTAAAAACAACCACTTACCTCACGAGATTCAACTCTGTATTTCTGGCAAGGCCGGATGAAAACAGGCAATGCATTTGAGCAGGCGTTCTACACGCAATCCGTTTGAGGGTGAAGCAGCACGCACCGAGCCAGCCGGTGTATCGAGAAGATGGGCCTCTCGACCGTGGCAACGGCCTTGCTCTCAAATCTGGAGGTGCTGGTATAAACCGTTTAGCGTCACGCTAGTTGTGAAAAGAACCCGGACCGGCTGGCAGCTGATGTTCCGGGTTCAATTCACTAGCTAGAACAGAGGGACGGGCGAAAGTCCGTCCTTCACTCCAGAACCTTACAACACCTCATCGGGAATTCCAACCAACCACAGGTTTCAGATCATACTTTCAAGTGGCATGAGATACCTTCAACTTTAGTTCCAAACTTCCTTGTTAGAACAACCGCTTACCTCAAAAGATTCAACTCTGCATTTCTGGCGCGGCTTCCAAAAAGCAGGCAGCGTTGAGCAGGCGTTTTCACGCACAATCCATTTGAGGGTGAAGCAGCACGCACCGAGCCAGCCGGTGTATCGGGGAGATGGGCCTCCCCGACCGTGGCAACGGCCTTGCCCTCAAATCTGGAGGTGCTCTATGCGGTATAAACCGTTTAGCGTCACGCTAGTTGTGAAAAGAACCCGGACCGGCTGGCAGCTGATGTTCCGGGTTCAATTCACTAGCTAGAACATAGGGACGGGCGAAAGTCCGTCCCTCACTCCAGAACCTTACAACACCTCATCGGGAATTCCAACCAACCAGAGGTTTCAGATCAGGCTTTCACACAGCATGGGTCACTTCAACTTTAGTTTCAAACTTCACTTTTAAAACAACCACTTACCTCACGAGATTCAACTCTGCATTTCTGGCGCGGCTTCCAAAAAGCGGGCAGCGTTGAGCAGGCGTTTTTACACGCAATCCGTTTGAGGGTGAAGCAGCACGCACCGAGCCAGCCGGTGTATCGGGGAGATGGGCCTCCCCGACTGCGGCAACGGCCTTGCTCTCAAATCTGGAGGTGCTCTATGCGGTACAAACCGTTTAGTGTCACGCTAGTGGTGAAAAGAACCCGGACCGGCTGGACGCTGATGTTCCGGGTTCAATTTACAAACTAGTCCGTGAGGGGTGGATGAAAATCCATCCCTCACTCCAGAACCTTACAACACCTCAATCATATTTCCAACCAACCAGAGGTTTCAGATCAGGCTGCAAGTGCAAGTTTTGATGCGTTCAGGCCACGCTCCAGATCGTCGAGGATATCGTCGATATGTTCGATGCCAACCGAAAGGCGAATATACCCTTCAGAAACACCACTTGCGCGTTGCTCGTCCGGTGAAAGCTGGGAGTGTGTGGTTGTGGCTGGATGAATGGCGAGGCTTCGCACATCGCCGATATTGGCAACATGATAGAAAAGTTCGAGCGCTTCGATGAATTTGCGCCCGGCCTGCAAACCGCCTTTCAGCTCGAAACCGACCAGACCACCGAAACTGCCGGAAAGGTATTTTTCCGCCCGTTCGCGATCGATCCCGCTCTGCTGGGATGGATGGATAACCTTGGCAATTTCCGGTCGCTTCGCCAGAAAATCCGCGACCTTCTTGGCATTTTCCACATGACGTTCGAGACGCAGCGCCAGCGTCTCGATCCCCTGTATCGTCTGGAAAGCATTAAAAGGTGAAAGCGCTGCACCGAGGTCACGCAACAGTGTCACGCGCGCCTTGATGATGTAGGCCACCGGACCAATGGGCTTGACGGCGTCTGTCCAGACCGCACCATGATAGCTTGGATCAGGCGTATTGAGCGCGGGCTGACGTTCCGGAAATTTCTCCCAGTCGAACTGGCCACCATCGACGATGATGCCACCGATGGAAGTGCCATGGCCGCCCAGATATTTGGTGGTGGAATAAACGACGATGGCAGCGCCGTGCTGCAAAGGGCGCGCAATCAATGGTGCCGCCGTATTGTCTACGATCAGCGGAATGCCATATTCGCGCCCGATGGCCGCAACTTCGGCGATTGGAAATACAGTCAGCTTCGGATTGGGGAGCGTTTCCGCATAATAGGCGCGGGTTCGCTCGTCCGTTGCGCGGCGAAACGCTTCCGGGTCTTGAGGATCAACAAAGCGCACTTCGATCCCTTGATCCTTCAGCGTATTGGCAAAGAGATTCCATGTGCCACCATAAAGATCGGTGGAGCTGACGATATTGTCACCTGAACGCGCAAGGTTCTGGACAGCAATCGCCGAAGCCGCCTGCCCTGAAGCAACCGCGAGTGCGGCAATGCCACCATCAAGTGCCGCAATGCGCTTTTCCAGCACATCAGTCGTCGGGTTGCCGATGCGCGTATAAATATTGCCAAGTTCCTTCAACGCGAAGAGATTGGCTGCATGTTCCGTATCGCGAAACTGATAGGATGTGGTTTGGTAGATCGGCACTGCCACGGCACCGGTTGCGGGATCAGCCCGCCAGCCGGCATGCAGGGCGATAGTCTCAGGATGCAAATGGACTGCCATGGTTTTCGTCCTTGTGTTGGTGACGGATTAATCACCTGTGACACTAGGAGAACTTCGAAAAGCGGGACACGCAGACTGTTTCTTATTTAAGCTGGTTCCGGCAATCCTATGCTAAAAACAGACTGGAATAATCCAATCCATGCCGGTGGGCCGCAAGCAAAGCCGGAAATGGAGAATTCCATTCCCGGCTTTACGAAAATCAATAATTTGAGATTACGCGGCCCGATAGCGTTCCAGCCAATGGGCATAGGGAGATGGCAAAACCCATGACGGCTTTTCGACACCAAGTTCCTTGGCGGCACGGAAAGGCCAATGCGGATCAGTCAGCAACGGACGGGCCAGCATGACCAGATCAACCTTGCCTTCCCGTACCAGCGCATCCGCTTCCTGCGGGGTGCTGATGTACCAGGATGTGGAGGCTGGCAGACCGGTTTCACGGCGAACCCGTTCTGCGACTGGTCCAAGGAATGCCGGACCCCATGGAATGCTGGTCTTGCCAAGCGAGAAGCCCATGCTGACATCGATAAAATCAAGGCCATTGTCTTTCAACAATTTGATAAGCTCAATGGCTTCGCTGAGCGTCTTCTCGTCCTGTCCATCATATTCGATAACGCCGAGGCGGGCTGTGAGTGGCAGGTTTTCAGGCCAGACAGCCCGAACAGCGCGAACGGTTTCGATCAGAAAACGGCTGCGGTTTTCAAAACTGCCACCATATTCGTCTGTGCGCTTGTTGGAGTGCTCAGACAGAAAACTCTGGGCGAGATAACCATGGGCGAAGTGCAGTTCCAGCCATTCAAAACCGACGGCAAGCGCACGCTTCGCGCTATCAACAAATGCCTGCTGTACCCGCTCGATATCAGCCTTGGTCATTGCGCGCGGAACCTTTGGAAGTCCTCCCCCATAGGCAACCGCCGATGGGGCGATAGTCTCCCAGCCCCGTGCGTCATCTTCGGCAATATGGTCATCGCCTTCCCATGGGCGATTGGCACTGGCCTTGCGTCCCGCATGGGCAATCTGAATGCCCGGAACGGCGCCCGCATCCTTAATGGTCTGCACCGCAGGCGCAAACGCCTTTGCCTGTTCGTCATTCCAAAGCCCGGCACAACCCGGCGTAATACGGCCTTCCGGCGAGACGGCTGTTGCCTCAACAATCACCAGCCCGGAGCCACCACGCGCCAGCCCACCGAGGTGAACGTGATGCCAATTGTTGATCACGCCATCATTTGCCGAATACTGGCACATGGGCGACACCGCGATTCGGTTACGCAATGTCACATCCTTCAAGGTGAAGGGGTCGAAGAGAGAGGCCATACTGTTACTCCGGTTTAAGAATCTTTGGCTCCACGCCAATCATATTTCTATAGTTCGATATAATTCGAACAATAGCAATACACAAAATTTTGTGCTAGGAAGAGTTTATGAGAGAATATCGTCACCCCCAGATCACCGAAGTGCAACTCGAGTCTGTGCTTTACGCCTTGAGCGACCCCATCCGCCTGTCGATTGTTCGACAGCTTGCGCGGGAGGGTGAAGCAAGCTGCGCAGCGCTTGAAAACGGGCGCCCGAAATCCAGCGTGTCGCATCATTTTCGCGTGCTGCGCGAAGCTGGCATTATCAAGACCCGCAATGACGGAACGTCCCGCATTAATGAGTTGCGCGATAATGAACTCGCCGAAGTTTTCCCCGGTTTGCTGCCTGCAATTCTCGCAGTGCGCAGCTAGGAGATTTCTGCGCGTCCAAAGGGAGCGAGCAACCAACTGTGAGCTGCTGGCGCCCGTAAGCAGCGGGATACGCAACAAACTCGTCGTATATTCTGGTTATACCTTGTTTTATTACAAATATTGACCGCGCAAGTCTTACTTTTTACTTATGACAAGTATCCATCTGTCGATTTACAGGTGGGGATTACAAAACATTTTGCTGGGAATGCAATATTGCTGCGGCATAAACCATAGAACCATAAAGACATTGGTAACTATTATAAAAAATGGTAAGCAAATTAACCAATGCCGAACGTAATAAAAATAGCATAGGGAAATATGAACTCGCCTGTCTGAGGTCCGTGGGTGCCACTGTCGAATTTCCATACACCTGACGCTATCCGGTCGATGTTCGGCATGCGGGGAACGATCAACCCTGCTGTCAAACGGCGTGTCTATGCTGAACAGATGGATGTGGCGCTGAGACTGGCGCCGTTTACCGTCGTTGTCGCCATGAGTGTGGTGTTCGTTGTGGCTTTTGTCTTCTGGGATCAGGGACATAAGCTCTATCTGGGAAGCCTCTCAACAATCGTCACCCTGATGACTGCTGCATCGCTCTTTGCATGCTGGCAATGGTACAAGGTGCCGAAGGTCAAGGAACTTAGCTTTGACGGCATCAAATATCTGATCATCACATCCGCCTGCTATGGCTTATGTCTGGCCAGTATCCCGCTCATGTTGTTTCTGGAAGCCGATGCTTACCATAGGTTGCTTATCGCCTGCACAGCCGCAGGCCTGATGGCAACCGGTATTGGTGTCGCTGTGGTTCCACTTGCAGCCATTGCCTTTTCGGGGGCGATTATCACAGGTTCGTTCTTCGCCCTCGCCTCAACCGGTGAGGATTTCTTTCTTTTCATCGCAATTCTGCTGGCGATCTACGCACTCTTCATTCTGTTCACCATTGTTCACATGAGCAATCTGATCGTTATGCGCACACTCGACCAGATCAAGGTTGAGCAGCAGAAGGAAGTTATCAGTCTGCTGCTTTATGACTTCGAAGAAAACGCCAGCGACTGGATCTGGGAAACCGATGCGGATCTGAAACTTCAGCACACCTCGCCCCGGCTTGCACAGATCGCTGAAAAAACCACCAAGCAATTGCAGGGAATGCCGTTTGCCCAACTCTTCAAGGTTGACCAGTCGCACGCCGAAGAAGCGGTAAAAGTCGGCTCCATCTGGCAGGCCATCGAGAACCGCACGACGTTCCGCAATCACATCCTGCCGATCAACATTAAGGGCGAGACCCGTTGGTGGTCACTTACCGGCAAGGCGATTTTTGACAATGCCGGACAGTTCTGCGGCTATCGCGGTGTTGGTTCCGACGTGACAGCCGCCAAACAGTCGGAAGATCAGCTGTCCTACCTCGCCCGTTATGATGTGTTGACTGACCTGCCCAACAGAACCCTGTTCACGGATCAGCTTTCACAAGCGACCAAAGAACTTGAAGAGGGTCTTGCCGGATTTGCTGTGTTCTGTATCGACCTCGATGAGTTCAAGACGGTCAATGACAGCTTTGGCCATGGTATCGGTGATCAACTGCTGAAACAGGTTGCAGAACGTCTGCGCAGCACATCACCAGCCACTTACATAGTGGCGCGTCTATCGGGTGACGAATTTGCCATCCTCGCCCCCGGCGCGGACCATGCGGATGCAACAACTCTGGCTCAGGATCTCGTCCAGACGATTTCTCAGCCATTCTGGATCGATGGTATCCAGATCAACATTCATATCAGCGTCGGTATTGCTCTTGCGCCGACAGACAGCGTCAATGACATCATGCGTTGCGCTGATCTGGCACTTTATCGCACCAAGAACGAAGGCCGGAACAGTTATCGTTTCTATGAAGTGGAAATGGATRCCCGCATTGAGGCAAAGCGCGCACTCGCAATGGATCTGCGCGGGGCTTTGGCCCGCAAGGAATTTATTTTGCATTTCCAGCCGATTGTCTCGGCCATAACGCTCAAGACAGTCGGATTTGAAACGCTACTGCGTTGGAAGCACCCGGTGCATGGCTATATTTCGCCAGCTATTTTTATCCCGATCGCTGAAGAGACCGGCAATATTATTCCGCTTGGCGAATGGATCATTCAGGAAGCCTGCAGAACGGCAGTGCTCTGGCCAGATGATATTAACGTAGCGATCAATATCTCGGCCATCCAGTTTCGCCACTCGGACCTTGCATCCATTGTTCGCGATGCGCTGACAACGAACAAGTTGAAGCCGAACCGGCTTGAACTCGAAATCACCGAGTCGGTGTTTCTTGAAGCAAATGTCGCTGCCATATCCCTGCTTCGCCAGTTCCGCGCCATGGGTGTCAGCATCGCCCTTGATGACTTCGGTACGGGCTATTCCAGTTTGAGCTATCTGCGCAAAATGCCATTCGACAAGATCAAAATCGATCAGTCCTTCGTGCGTGATCTTCCACACAACCGGGGCAGCCTTGCCATTATTCGCGCTGTCATGGGACTGGGTGCCAGCATGGGCATGAAGATCACAGCGGAAGGCGTGGAAACGCGCGAACAGCTTGCCTGTCTGCAAAAGGAAGGCTGCGATCAGGTTCAGGGCTTTCTCTTCAGCCCCGCAGAGCCTTTTGAAAAGACCTCCGGCCTCATGTCATTTGACCGCGACCGTTACGAAGTCGCCAGCTGAAACCCACAGGGATTGCCCCCTCCAAGGATTAAGCCTGACGTTTTGTCTTGTCCTGCACAACAGGACGATAGCTTGGTGACAGCCGCGAGTCCTTGGGCCAATAGGCCAGAAACCCCTTGATGACCTCGCCCGGAATATCGAGCGGGTTATACTGATCCCGGTCCACAAACATCAAAGACTGTTCCCCATGGCCAAGCAGGCCCTGAGCCGCGCTGTGGATCTCGTGCTGCAATGTTACAAACTTGCGGTTGTGCTTGGCGATCTTGATGCGAACACTGATCTGTTCGAATTCCTTCGATTCCCGGCGGTAGTCATGGGTGAAGGAGCGCGTGAGAATATAGAAGCGTGTTGTTGCCAGATCAAAATCCGGCATGCAGACATTGAAAAACAGCTCACGCGCCTTGCCAACCCAGCGCACATAATTGGCGAAATACACATTACCCACGGAATTGGTGTCGTCATAGGTCGGTGTGAGATGCATGACAAACCACTCGCCATCGAAGCCATGCGATTGCGAGATTTCCTGCGAACCCGTGGCAGTGGTCAGCGGCGCGGCACTCATCATGCGGATTGGCTGATCAACGATTTCTACCGGTATCGCCTTGGATTTCGGACCAATCAATTCGATGATGACAGGCAATGCGCCGATCAAACCGATAAACGGTGACAGGAACAGGAAGCCGGGCACGGGCTGGATGTAACCCAGAACGAAGATCAAGGATGATCCGCAGCCAATAAGAAAGCTCAGCACGGGATCAAATTTCGGCTTCGCACCAAGCGCTTCACACACGAGGTTGGCCGAGGCGCTGACAAACAATGTCGCAAAAGGCATCATGAAATACATGAGTGAAAAATTCGCAGGCACTGCCGCATAGGCGACCCAGGCGGCACCAATCAGCAGCCAGAGCGGTGATGATGCAATGCCATCGGGGATAAGCGCCAGAAGCGGGCTGTTACTGCGCATGTTTTTGCCGCGCAGATACCAATTGGTAGCGCAGTAAAAACTGTCGACTGTCGATGCCAATGCGATGACAGTCCAGATGACAAAGGCGATTTCCAGATAGGTCGAACCGTTTTCTGCGGAGAGCACAGCCGCCGCGGAAACCGATCCCTGTGCACTTGGCAACCCATCAATGGAAATGATGCTGCCAATGGGTCCAACCGCCGAGGCTGTCAGCGCATTGAGCAAAAGAAAGCCGAAGAACAGCAAGGCACCGGCACCATAGGCGAGGCCGACAGACCCGCCCTCGCGTTTGATATAGACGGCACGCTGCCAGTGCTGGATGTCGAGCCAAGGGCCAAGCAAAAACCCGATCAGCGTTGGCATAACCAGACCATAAAAACGCGCATCGAAACTTTGAAGCGGCACACCGGGATAATCAGACGTTTGTCTCAGACCGACCAGCAGGACAATACCGGCGGCAACACCGACAATCATGTAGACGATATGCAGCAATTTGAGCTGTTGCAGGGACAGGGCATGTCCGATCGCACAGGAGACCAAAAGCAGGAAAGCGACGCCGATCGATGCACCCTCACCCACAATCGGTTGCCAGAGATAGGCAACAAACCCGAAAATCGTAACAACAAGCGCCGCCATCTGGAACAGCAGAAAGACGCCAACATAGCGGCTTTCAATGTCCTTCATGATCTGATCAGGCGTTCGCTTGCTGCGACCGAGAATATAACCGAATAGCCAGAGCCCACCGACATTGGCAATCGCGAAGCCGAAAAAGCCCAGCCAGCCATAAGTCAGGGTGACATGGATTGAATAGAAGAAACCCAATCCCCATAACCAGGATAGGCCAATTGTAGGCGCCCACATAAGATTTCGCACGAACGTCATGTCTATCCAGCTTTTCGAGAGTCGGTGATCGTCAACACCAACTTTAATCGACGTTATTCGTCGTGATAAGTCAATGATTTGCTCTTCGCAGTTGCGCAAAGAATCAGCATTTTTTGCTTTCTTTCCTATTGCACGCGCAAAYAGTTTTCATCGGGATTTCCAGTCAGAATAACGTTAAGAATGCTGCCGGGACTGACGTTTGAAGACCCGATACGGACTATCGCGCAATGGTTCCTTCAAGATACAGCAAAATCATGGCAGGAATCACCACAGATCCACGATTTATCGTCTGGGTGTGAAAGCGATATGTCAGCGAGCAGAACGCGATTATAGCCGGGATTCAATACTGGCCAGATGGGTAATCAGCTTTTGATAACGCCCTTGCAAGGGTTGTCATGGGGTAGCTCGAATGGTCTAACCCCATGAGAACATTTGCATCTGGAGGGGCCAATATGAACCAGAACATGCTTTACCTGATCATTGGTGGATTGATCGTACTCGTCCTCGGGCTGGGTTTCTACATTTACGACCAGAATACAAAGCCAGCCGGAATCGAGTTAAAGATCGGCGAAAGCGGCGTGTCCGTTCAACAGAAATAGCACAGGAAGAGCAGGCACCGGCTTTCCATATCGCCGGTGCCTGTTGACTGATTATAGGCCAGCAATCTTCCTGAGATCATCGACTGCGCCCGGCGCGGCAGCAAGAACAGGCGCGCCCTTGGTCAACCCATCTCCCTTCACCGGGAAAGGATGGTGCCAGCCGCCCGCTTCCTTGACGAGGCAATACCCGGCCATGCAGTCCCAGGCATGCATGTAAGGTTCGTAATAGCCAACCAGTCGTCCCGCCGCCACATAGGCCAGCATGAGGGCGCCCGAGCCATTGCGGATAAAATTGCCGCCCGCTTCCAGCAGCTTTTCCACCAGCGACGCAACGACCGCCGGGGTGACGTGATGATTGGCACCGATGCCCGTCACCGCATTTCGAATGGTTTTTTCAGAATCAATAGTCAGAGGCTTGCCGTTCAATGTCGCACCCATGCCAAGCGCTGAAGCATAAAGTTCATCATTACACGGCACATAAATCACCCCAACAACGATCTCCTCACCGCGCATGGCCGCAATGGAAATACACCAGGTCGGCATGCCGTTGACGAAAGGACTGGTGCCATCAATCGGGTCAATGACCCATGTGAACTCCGACGTTCCCTCGCTCACACCATATTCTTCGCCAAGCACTGCATCACCGGGATAGGTAGCGCCGATACGTGCACGGATCAGTTCTTCCACTTCCCGGTCGGCGATTGAAACCACATCCTGCGGATCAGCCTTGGTTTCGATAACCAGCCGCTCGCGCGCATTGAAATGCGCCAGTGCCACGGCTCCGGYTTCGATAGCCATCTTCTTGGCAAGATCAAAACGGCCCTGCAATTCGGCTTGCGCATGCGATGTCATGATAGTCCTTTGAAAATACAGTTTCAGTTGTTGATGATAGCGATGCCACGGTGATGAAAACCGATGCTCACATTGGTTGCGGGGGCAAGATTGCGGTCAACAGCCGGATCAACCACGAACAGTGTTCCGGATGCCGTTTCGACCTCATATTCAACATGATCACCGAGATAGGCGGCATGCCGGATGCTTCCGGCAAAGGCGCCATTCTCCTCCGGCTCCAGCGTAATTGCATTCGGCCTCACTGCAATCTTTGCCGGCCCCGGCTTGGCGTTGCGCCCCGGCACCGTATGTTCCAGCGTGCCAATGCGGATAATAGCCTTGCCGCCATCGCTGCGTAGCACTTCACAAGGCACCACATTGGCCTCGCCGATAAAGTCGGCAATAAAAGATGAAGCCGGTGCCTCATACAGCTCGCGCGGCGTCCCCTGCTGGGCAATCACGCCGTCCTGCATGACGATGATCCGGTCGGACACGGCAAGCGCTTCTTCCTGATCATGGGTGACATAAACTGCCGTGAAACCAAGCCGCTGCTGCAACTCGCGGATTTCCGTGCGCACGCGGCGGCGCAGACGCGCATCGAGATTGGACAGGGGTTCATCCAGCAGCAGCACTTGCGGCTCCAGAACCAGCGCGCGGGCAACGGCAACGCGCTGCTGCTGACCACCGGAAAGCTCGGCAGGCAGGCGCTGGCCATACCCCGCAAGGCCAACCTGTTTAAGACCCTCTTCTGCCTTTTCGCGCGCGTCGGACTTTTTCATGCGGGATGATTCAAGGCCGTAAGCGACGTTCTCAAGCACCGACATATGCGGAAACAACGCATAGGACTGGAACACCATCGATACATCGCGCTCATTGGCCGGAAGCATGGTTACATCCTTGCCGCCGATCAGGATACGGCCCGAAGACGGGTGCTCAAGCCCGGCCAGCATGCGCAGGGTCGTGGTCTTGCCGCAGCCGGAAGGTCCAAGCAGTGTGACAAGCGTGCCGGGCTCGATGTCCAGCGACAGATCATGAATCGCCGTGAAATTTCCAAATTGTTTTTTGACATTGGAGAAAACGACGGAGCCGGTGCGATGCGTGGTCATGAGGCGGCCTTTTCTTTTGGGGTGGCAGACGGAACAAAGGCAGTTGCGACACGGTTTTCACGCCGCAGCTTTCGTTCGCCCACCAGAAGCTGGAAACAGGTGATGATGACGATCATCACGACAATCAACATGGAGGAATAGGCCACCGCCACGCCGTACTCGCCATTTTCGACCAGTCCGACAATGTAGGATGTCGCCATATTATACTCGGCGCTCACAAGGAATATGACAGCGCTGATCGAGGTGATGGCCCGCACAAAGGAATAGACCAGTGCGGCAACGATTGCCGGACGCAGCAGGGGCAGAATGACCTTGCGGATGGTGCGGAAACTGGTTGCCCGCAATGTCAGCGATGCCTCATCGAGGCTCTTGTCGAGCTGGCTCATGGCCGCCACACCGCCACGCACGCCAACGGGCATGTTACGGAAGACGAAACAGGCGATGAGGATCAGCGCCGTACCGGTCATCTCAAGCGGTGGCAGGTTGAACGCCATAATGTAACTGATGCCGATAACCGTACCGGGAATGGCAAAGCTCATCATCAGGGCAAACTCGAAGACATTGCGCCCAACAAAACGCTGGCGAACGATCAGATAGGCCGTCAGCAAACCGACAGCGGCAGTCAGCGGTGCCGAGATCAACGCGATCTTGATGGTCGTCCAGAACGAATTCCAGGCAACGCCGGTCCAGGCAATCGCACCATTCTCGAAGCTGAAAGAGAACGCCCGCTGGTAGTGTTCCAGCGTCAGCGTATTGTCGAGACCCCATGTGCGCACGAAACCGCCAAACAGGATCATGCCGTAGATGACAAGCGTAAAAATGATCCACGGAATGACAATCGCATGGACACCAATGGACAAAGATCGCGGCAAGGCGATATGCGCGCCGGAATCTCCCTTGCCCGTCACCGTGGCAAAGCTCTTGCCCGCCAGCCACACACGCTGGGCCAGAAACGCCGACAGCGTGAAGAAGAGAAGAATGATCGCAAGAACAGCCGCCCGCGACGGGTCATTCTGCGAGCCGACCACTGCAAAGAAGATTTCCGTCGACAGCACGCCGTGACTGCCGCCAAGCACCAGCGGATTACCGAAATCCGCCATGCTTTCGATAAAGCCGATGAGAAATGCATTGGCGAGGCCGGGCTTCATCAGGGGCAGCGAAACCCGCCAGAATGTGCGCCAGCGGTCGGCACGCAGGGTCTGCGACGCCTCTTCCATGGATGGGCTGACACCTTCCACAACGCCAATCAGCACAAGGAAGGATATCGGCGTAAACGACAGGACCTGCGCGATCCATATGCCGGTCAGGCCATAGAGCCAGCGGCCCGGCTCGATGCCGAAAAAATTGGACAATTGCTGGGTCACAACACCCGCCCGGCCAAACAGCAGGATGAGCGCAAGGCCAATAACAAAAGGCGGCGTGATGATCGGCAGGATCGTCAGCAGGCGCAGGCCTTTTTTGAACGGAAAGCGCGTGCGCGTTGCCACCAGCGCAAAACAAAGGCCAAGAAGCGTGGAGCCGGAGGCGGAAAGAATGGCAAGAAACAGCGTGCGCCAGGCAATGCCGCAGCGATTGCCGCCCACAACGCAATCAAGGCTCCAGATTGACGGGTCCTGAATATTGCGGATGAAACCGGATGGATCAAACGAGCCATCAACACTCTGAACCGAGCCAATGAGCATGCTGCCGACGGGGTAGAACACGAAAATCGCGACCAGAAAGATCAGCAGTGCAATCGACGCGACGACAAAGGCGTCACCACGCAGGACACCCCGCTCGGCCAGCCCAAAGGAGAACATCAGGACAAACGATAGCGCGACCAGACCGGCACCGGCACCCATGGAAGGCTGCCCGTCCGCAAGTGCTCCGAAGAGATGTTCGCTGATCGCCCAGGTCCAACCGGTAAAACCAACGGCCAGCCCCTGCAGCACCAGAAACACAATGCCGACAGCCCCTGCTCCAACAAGCAGATTGGCCCGCAAAGGCGAAACCTTGAAAGCGCGCGCGAAAAGGCCCAAGGCAAAAAGAACGGCGATAATGATAAGCGTCCAGCGCCCATGATAAGCCATCTGCACGAGGCCGGGTGCCTCTGCCGGGCCGGACGGAAAATTGCCAAGCCAGCCGAAGCCATAAAAACCGCTTTCGATCCTGTACCACGGTACAAGCGCAAACCCGGCAAGACCTATACCGAGAGCGATGTTCAATCTCCGGTCGCTACGTTCCATTGTGCTACCCAATACTGTCTTCAATGATGGAAATGGCAGTTGCGTGCCCGAACGCATGAAATCGGGCACGCAAAACTCAGGAAATCAGATCAATTGGCGCTTGCGCCGATTTCCTTATCCCAGCGCTCAAGCAATGCCTTGCGCTTTTCCGGATCGCCATAGGTCTTGAAGTCGTAGTCAATAAGCTTGATGTCTTCGAACTTCGGTGCCTCCGGCGGAACAACAGCTGATTTGTTCGAAGGCAGTTGGAAGGATTTTGCTTCCTTCATGTGCGACTGCACTTCGGCTGACAGTGCCCAGTCATACCATTTCTTCGCCGCATCAAGATTGCGCGCACCCTTGATGATCGACATGGAACCGATTTCGTAGCCCGTACCCTCGCACGGTGCCACGGTCTTCACCGGAAAGCCCTCGACAGTCTGGGCAACCGCGTCATGCATGAAAACAATGCCAAGCGCTGTCTCACCGCGCGCAGCAGCTTTCACTGGCGCAGAGCCCGACTTTGTATACTGCGAAACATTGGTGTTGAGCTTCTTCAGGTAATCATAGGCCTTGTCTTCGCCCATGATCTGCACAAGCGAGGCAAGCGCCGTATAGGCTGTGCCCGACGAATTGGGATTAGCCATCTGAATCTCGCCCTTATAGGACGGATCGAGCAGATCAGCCCAGCACTTGGCTTCCTTCAGGTTCTTTTTCTTGACGATATCGGTGTTATAGCCCCAGCCGAGCGCTCCGGCATAAACACCAACAGTCTTGTAGCCGGAACTTTCCGCCTGCTTCTTCGCCCAATCCTGCAACTGGTCGAGCAGTGGTGACTTATATTCCTGCGTCAGACCTTCGGAAGCGGCCTGCAAATGCGGATCACCTGTGCCAGCCCACCAGATATCAGTCTTTGGATTGCGCGCCTCGGCGCGGATTTTTGCATAGGTCTCACCCGATGACAGGCGCACCATATTGACCTGAATACCCGTATCCTTCTCGAACATGCCCTTCATCAACTCGCAGATGACGACATCAGCCGAGCAGATCAAATTGAGATTGTCCGCAGCGTGCGCCTTCATTGGCATCATCTGGATACCAACAGCAAAAGCGGCAGCAATGGCAAAGACTGAACGCATGAATTTCTCCTCCCTGAAAAAACGGCACCTCCATGCCGTCGCTTATTTTTGCAAGCGTGTGCAAAGCTTTCACACCCGAATACATCATGTCAAGTCGGCTCAGCAGTTTTGTCTCAGAAAATATGAACACATACATATTGCGAAGGAGCGCAAACGCGTGCAACCTATGGTGAAACAGAAGATTGCCGGGTGGAACCTTTTTGAACAAATCATTCATCAGCGCTGAAGACGTTGCAAAACGGGCTGGCGTTTCGCGCTCGGCGGTTTCCCGCACATTCACGCCGGGAGCCAGCGTCTCCGAGGAAACGCGCCGACGCGTCATTGAAGCTGCAGATGCGCTTGGCTATCACGTCAATCAGCTTGCCCGCGGACTGATGCGCAGTGAAAGCGGCATCGTCTGCCTCGTCGCTTCGGAAATGGACACGCCCTATCGTGCCCGGCTGGTGCGGGAGTTGTCCCATGCCCTGCAAAGGGCCGGCAAGGTTTGCATGATCATCAACACTGACCGTTCCGATGGCAGCGTCGATGCGGCCCTGCGGCAAACCCTCAATTATCGCGCCGACGCCTCGATCCTGTTGTCGGGGCTGCCTGATAAGGCAATCACCAAACTCTGTCTCGACAGCGGGCAACGTATCGTTCTCATCAATCGGGACGACGACGTCGAAGGCCCGCTTTACATCAACCTTGATGACAGGCGCGCGGCGCGTGCGGTTGTCAGCGCATTCCTGCGGGCGGGTTGCCGGCGCCTCGCCTTTGCAAATTCTGCTGTCGGCACGCCGAGCCTGATGGCGCGCGAGCGCGGCTTTGTTGCCGCAGCGGCAGAGTTCGGGCTTGAGGTGACGGTGATACGGCACGGAAATACGGTTTATGAGAGCGGACAACAGATCGCCCGCATGCTGTTTACCGAACCTGCCCGCCCTGATGCTGTTTTCTGCGTCAACGATCTGATGGCTTTCGGGTTGATGGACAGCGCGCGTCACGAGTTTTCGCTGCGTATCCCCGAGGACCTTTGTGTCACAGGCTTCGATGACATCCCGCAGGCAAGCTGGTCATCCTACGCGTTGACCACTTTTACCCAGCCTGTCGACGACATCGTGAAAAGCAGTGTGGAATGGCTGACCAGTACCGAAAATCCGACCGGGGCAGACAATCCCTCAATCAATCTGCACGCCCCGATGATCTGGCGTAAAACAATTCGCGGCAAACCGGCTTAATCAGTGGAAAAGCTTCCCCAGACGCTGAACCGGCCGCGCCCTGCCCGCTTGGCTTCATAAAGCGCCCGGTCTGCAAGATTGAGCAATTCGTCTGGCCCGCCCAAGGTCGCAGGGCTCATCAGATCAAGGACGCTGACACCAATACTGACCGAGGTTTTACCCGCCGGCGTTCCCTCATGGTCCAGTTGAAGACCTGCCACGGAATCAATGATCGTTTTTGCCACGTCTATGGCATCGGCCATCATTGCGGCGGGTAACAGCGCGGCAAATTCTTCGCCGCCGAAACGGGCGACAACGCCTGTGCCTTCCTTGACGACCTTATTCAGGACACGCCCCACCTGCACGAGGCATCGATCCCCGGCCATATGTCCGTAAACATCATTATAGGCTTTGAAATGATCGATATCGATCATGAGCAGGGCCAAAGACTGGCCACGATCAATGGCCTTGTCATATTCCCGTTTGAGCAGGCGATTGAACTTACGCCGGTTCGGCAGATCAGTGAGATGGTCGCTTTCTGACAGTTTCTTCAGCTTCCGGTTGGCTTCGAGCAGTTTTTGCTCCAGTTCCAGCCGCATCCGAACGGTCGATGAGAGCTGCTCCTCAATCAGCTTCTGGCTGCTGATATCAACACTCGTTGCCAGAAGCCGCAGCGGCGATCCGTCCGGCCCATATTCAACAATCTTGCCGCGGCTCATAATCCAGGCCTGTCCGCCGCTGCCGCGTGGCACGCGATATATAGCTTCGAAATATGGCTTGCGGCCACTCACCACGTCTTCAAAAGCCTGAATGGCGCCCTGCTTGTCGTCAGGATGAACAATGTCCCATGCGATGTTCTCCGTGTCCGGACTTGCCGGATCAAGCCCGAGCAGAGCGCGGTATTGCGGGGATCGCCAGACACGGTTCGTCGCAATATTCATGTCCCATATCCATTGCCCGGCACTTTCCAGGGCATAGGCGGTGCGCTGTTCGACTTGCGCCAGTTGTTCAGACATCCGCTTCATATTGGTGATGTTGGTATAGGCGACGGATATTCCGGCCACTTCGCCAAGATCATTGGTAACAGGAGCGGCCGAAACCATGAAGGTTTCACCCGAGCGTTGAAGCTCGTGATCGGGAACAGGCTTTTCTTCCAATGCAGTAACGAGGCTGACACGAAGCAACGCCGCATGATCAGGCACAATATCCTCGACCAGACGGCCAATGGCATTGTCGCTGCTGATGCCAAGCATACGCGAAAGCTGGTCGTTAACGGTAACAAAGACGCCATCGCGATTGAGATAGCAGAGCCCAACCGGAACCTTGTCATAAACAGCTTCGATCTGGAGCAAGCGATCACCCCCCCGCTCATTTTGGGTGTCGAATGGTGATTGTCGGGACTTGCTCGATGGCATCACGCAGTCTTGGCTCCTCTGCGGGCAACCCGCAGCACCTCTACTTTGGCGACCGGAAAGGCAGAGCGTCAAGTCAAATACTGCAACCTAAGGTTAATTATCGGTCACACAGCCCGAACCATTTTTTGACAGGTGACTGGCGTCTTTTCCAGCCACCCGTTACGCTGTGCCCAACAGACAAGCAGGAGGCATCATGTCGGAAGATCATCACCATCACGATGAACCTGTCGATTGGCGCGAGCATGGCGTGAAAGTCATTCCGGGTAATTCCCTTGATCCCAACACGGCACAAACACCCGGTATGAACCGGGCAGCCGCTATCAACCATGCCCGCGCCGGTGCCGAGAAAATTTGGGCGGGGACCGTTGTCATTCACCCCAATGCCAAAACTGGCGCCCACCACCATGGTGATCTTGAAAGCATTATCTATGTGGTCAAAGGCAAGGCACGCATGCGCTGGGGCGAGAAGCTGGAATATGTTGCAGAAGCAGGTCCGGGCGATTTCATTTTTGTCCCGCCCTACGTTCCGCATCAGGAGATCAATGCCAGTGAGGATGAGCCGCTGGAATGTGTGCTTGTTCGCTCCGGTCAGGAGCCGGTGGTTGTCAACCTCGATATTGAACCCGCCGAAAAGCCGGAAGGCGTTCTTTGGAAAGATCCCATTCACCGATGAGACACAGACTAGGCTATTTGGACGCGTTGCTGTTTCTCAAACCGTTTGACCAGCCGGTCCCGCTTGAGCTTTGACAATCGATACAGCCAGAAAATCCCGTCAAGCTGGTCGATCTCGTGCTGCAGACACACGGCCAGCAATCCATCGGCTTCTTGGGTTTGCGCGGCACCTGTCAGGTCCTGATAGCTTATACGGACGGACGAAGGCCGTTCAACTTCATCGTTGATGCCGGGCATCGACACACTGCCCTCCATATTCTTCACCAGAGCATCCGATACCGATCCAACTGTTGGATTGATATAATATCGCACGCCCTGCCCGTCATCGAGTTCAACAACCACGACGCGTTTCAAAACGCCAATATGCGGCGCCGTAATGCCGATTCCAGGTGCATCGCGCATGGTGTCGAGCAGATCGGCAGCCAAGGTCCGCAGGCTGTCATCAAATTCCGTGACAGGTTCTGCCTTTGCCCGCAGATGCGGGTTGGGAAATTTTACAATTGTGCGGACTGTCATATCGATACTCCGGTCAAAACCGCGTGGCAGATCAGCAACGCCTGTCCACCCTGTTGCCCCAAACCTCTGCCAGAATGCAAGCTTGCTTTACAAGCGGCATCACGCCCGATAATCCACAACGAATGACTGTGGTCTCCGTTATCTGATGGAAAGACCCAACGAGGCTGATGAATGTCCTCCAGCGAAACCGAGATCAAACAACAGGTTCTGCCAAGGGGCGCGCTAGCTTTGACGCTTCTGGCTCTGGCAGCGACGATTGCCTCATTCATCGTGATGATGGGCATCACCACTATATCGCCGACAAAAGAGATCACCCAGCTTATCATCGCGGCCAATACGGTCTCGATCCTGCTGCTCATCTATCTGTCCTATGCGACCGTACGAAAGCTCTTCCTTTTCAAGAACAAGGAAAAGCACAATGATCTGCACACCAATATCGCCTTCATTTTCGCTCTGATCGCGTCGATACCGTGCATCATTGTGGCCTGTTTTTCGTTGATTATTCTGGATAACCGGCTGAATTCATGGATCAATGTCGACAACAACAAGATTATCGACATGTCGATCAAGGCAGCCCAATCCTATACGGAAGACAATGCCCAGAATCTGGTGACCACAA
The DNA here is from genome assembly GCF_052113785.1 of Phyllobacterium sp. TAF24. Classification (NCBI taxonomy): domain Bacteria; kingdom Pseudomonadati; phylum Pseudomonadota; class Alphaproteobacteria; order Hyphomicrobiales; family Phyllobacteriaceae; genus Phyllobacterium; species Phyllobacterium sp. TAF24. The sequence goes on from NZ_JBFRDN010000033.1 coordinate 27,143, forward strand.
CCCTTTCCATGGCCATTGAGCTTGACCAGCGGCGTATGCTTTTCAGCCTGGATCGCGGCGCTTTTGCTGACTGGCTGACCTATGATGCGGGCCGTAACAATCTTCTGGGTGCGTCACTGGTCAAATCAACGGGCGAAATTGTTGTCAGTGCGAACCTCATCAATGACCACCAGCTGCCGCCGGTTCCGCTGACGGCATTGCGCGGCGCTGCTGGCGACCGGCCTGCCCTGATCCCGCCGGGTGAGACCAATCTGGTCGGGGCCGTCGTCAAGACACAGGCACTGCCGGACCTTTATCTCTATACGTTGCGTACCATCGATCCGTCGGCCCTGAAAAATATGCGGGTTATGACCGATAATAACAGCGAGTATCAGTCGCTGGCCAGCAACCGCAAGAACACGCAGATTGCCTATGCGCTGCTCTACGTTGAATTAACATTATTGCTGCTTCTGACAGCTGTCTGGACGGGTATCGCCGTCGCCAATCGCGTGGTTCAGCCCATTCGGCTGCTTATCGGGGCAGCCGAAGAAGTTGCGACAGGAGATTTTGACGTCTCCGTTCCTGTCCGGGGGTCTGATGGCGACATTGGCTCGCTATCCCTGACTTTCAACAAGATGGTCAGACAGTTGAAAACCCAGCATACCGATCTGATCTCGGCAAAAGAGCAGATCGATGAGCGCAGGCGTTTTACCGAGGCTGTTCTTTCCGGCGTCACCGCTGGCGTGATCAGCGTCAACACGCAAGGCGACATTGCTGTTATCAACCGGCCCGCTGAAACCATGCTGCTGGAGGATGGCGTTTCGACGATTGGCGGCAATTTGACTGAACTCCTGCCGGAGTTTGGCGAAGTCTTCACCACGGCACGCGATAGCGGGCGTTCGTCAAGCCGCAAGCAGATTGCCATGACCCGCAACGGTGTCGCCCGTTCATTCAATGTCCAGATCACGCGCGAAGACGCGGACACCCAGAACACATCCTATGTGGTCACGGTCGATGACATCACCGATCTCGTCGCGGCGCACCGCTCATCCGCTTGGGCTGATGTTGCGCGGCGTATCGCCCACGAAATCAAAAATCCGCTGACACCTATCCAACTTTCTGCCGAGCGGCTGCGTCGTCGTTACGGCAAAGTCATCACCGAAGACCGCGAAGTCTTTGACCAGTGCACCGAGACCATTATCCGGCAGGTCGGCGACATTGGCCGCATGGTGGACGAGTTTTCCGAATTCGCCCGCATGCCAAAGCCGCAGCTGGCCGCAACGGATATTCGCGATGTGCTGCGCGACGCATCTTTCCTTGTTGAAATCAGCAACAGCCAGATCAAGTTCGAACATGAATTTGCCGGCGAGCCGCTTATCGGCAATTTCGACAGCCGCCTTCTGGGACAGGCATTCGGCAACATCATCAAGAATGCATCGGAGTCCATTGATGCCGTGCTGCAGTCCGGTGCCATCAGCGAAGGACACATACTGGTGCGGGCGGCGGGCTCTGGTCCTTCCATCATTGTCGAAGTGGTCGATAACGGAAAGGGTTTACCGGCCGAAAACCGGCATCAATTGCTGGAGCCTTACGTGACCACCCGCGAAAAGGGTACCGGACTTGGCCTCGCCATCGTCAAGAAGATTGTCGAGGACCATGGTGGGCGGCTCGAAATGCATGATGCCCCGGCGGGGTTTTATGAAGGCCGTGGTGCGCTGGTGCGTATGATCTTTCCAAGACTGGTTGACCCGGATGCTGGTAACGAAAAATTAACGTAATCTCACGGTTCCGATATCAAATGTGATGATTCCGGGGCGGACAACAAATTGAGCCCCACCCCGGTAAGTGCTATACTCCGTCTCGCTGTAATCCGGATGGCTGAATACCAATTCCGCACGCTCCGGCAGCAGGACATGAATCACTCTTTTCAAAAACGATCGTTGGCCAACAGAGTCAGCGGCGGGTGTTCGTGGTCTTTGAGAACGCGCCGGTTTAGCCGGTTACGCTCAACAGGAGGCAAGTGATGCGACACGTTAAAGAAAACGGCGATCTATGCAATTGGATAACATGCTCTGCCATTTTGTTCGGAGCAATGATGGTAACGGCTGTTATCTTCGCAGTCTGACCGTTCTTGTAAACATCTGATATTTCAGGCGGTAACGCTGGCAAGCGCTCCGGCAGGGGTTTCGTTTGCCAGCAAATTCCATCGTACAATTGCCTGGGATTGCGTCCCGCCGCCAATGCCGATCACCTTCCTGTTACAACCTCTGGTAAGGGTGGCTTTTCTGTGTCATCAATCGCACATGCTGCGTTGACTTTGACATCTGTCCCACAGACACGGATAACCGAGGAGCGGCCTGATGATAGCCCTGAATATAAATGGCGAAGATCGCAACGTTGATGTGCCGGAGGATATGCCTCTGCTCTGGGTGCTGCGTGATGTGATTGGTTTGACCGGGACCAAATTTGGTTGCGGCATTGCCCAGTGCGGCGCTTGTACGGTGCAGTTGGACGGACGTCCGGTACGCTCCTGCGTCCTGCCTGCGGCCTCCGTTGGTTCGCGCAAAATAACAACCATCGAAGCGGTTAGCGCCACGCCATCAGGCAAGAAGATTCAGGACGCCTGGCTCAATCTGGAAGTCGTGCAATGCGGCTACTGTCAGTCCGGACAGATCATGTCCGCCTCCGCTCTGCTTGATCGAAACCCTGACCCCACGGACYGGGATATTGATGCGGCCATGTCCGGCAATATCTGTCGATGCGGCACCTATCCCCGGATTCGAGCGGCCATAAAACAGGCCGCGAAGGCCTGAGGAAATGGAGATAGCCAGCATGAGCAAGCCATCCTCCTCCCCCTCCCCGAAAACAGGAACTTCCCGCCGTGCCTTCCTGCAAGGTGGCGGCCTGATTCTGGGCTTTGCATTATTTGGCGTCGGCACGACGCCTGTTCTCGCCGCCAGCACCGCATTGCCGGTGGACGGCGACGTCACCGCAGCCTTTTCGCCCGATGCCTATATTCGCATTGGCACTGATGGGCAGATCACGCTCATCCTTCCCAATATCGAAATGGGTCAAGGTACGCATACTGGTGAAGCCACACTGATTGCCGAGGAACTTGAAGTCGGCCTTGATCAGGTGAAAGCCGTCGATGCACCGCCGAATGACAAGCTCTATGCGACCGCGGCCCTTGGCGGACAGGCCACAGGTGGCTCGACCTCCATGCGCGCCACCTGGGAACCGCTGCGCAAAGCGGGTGCAACGGCACGGATGATGCTGGTTGCAGCCGCCGCGGCTGAATGGTCAGTACCCGTGACGGAATGTGTTGCGAAGCTCGGTATTGTTACGCACCAACCGACTGGCCGCCAGCTCGCCTATGGCGCTCTTGCCGACGCAGCCGCAAAGCAGCCTGTACCAACCGAGGTCAAGCTGAAGGATCAGAAAGATTTCCAGCTAATCGGGAAGTCGAGCCGCAGACTTGATACTCCGGGTAAGGTCAATGGTGCAGTCAAATACGGCATTGATATCCGCGTGCCCGATATGAAGGTCGCAACCGTTGCCGCATGCCCCGTCTTTGGCGGCAAGCTGCAGGATGTGGACGACAAGGCAGCGCGTGCCATTGCGGGCGTGCGCGATATCGTCAAGCTCGACAATGCCGTTGCCGTCATTGGCGACCATTTCTGGGCGGCGAAGAAGGGCCTTGAAGCACTCAATATCACCTGGAATGAAGGCGCGAATGCCAAACTTGACAGCAGCAACATCATGGCGGCCCTTAAAGCCGCATCCGAGCGCAAGAAACCCATCATGGCGCGGCAGGAGGGCGATGTTGAAGCCAAGATGAAGGCTGCGGCCAAGAAGGTTGAAGCCACCTATGAGCTTCCATTCCTTGCGCATGCGCCGATGGAACCCATCAATTGCGTCGTGCATGTCCGCTCCGATGAATGCGAGATCTGGGTTGGCACGCAGGTGCCTGCGATTGCGCAGGGTGTTGCCGCACAGGTGACAGGCTATCCACTCGAAAAGGTCATCCTGCATAATCAGCTGATCGGCGGTGGCTTTGGCCGTCGCCTTGTGGCGGAATCCGTGGCTCAGGCCGTCGCCATCGCCAAACAGGTCAGCTACCCCGTCAAGGTGATCTGGACTCGCGAAGAGGACATTCAGCACGATCTTTACCGCCCCGCCTATTATGACCGCATATCCGCCGGGCTTGGTGAAGACGGTTTGCCAACTGTGTGGGTTGACCATGTTGCCGGTGGTTCGGTGCTCGGAAATTACATCCCGAGCGGCTGGCCGGAGGATAAGCTTGACGACGATGCGGTTGAAGGTGCTGCAAAGCCTCCCTATGACCTTCCCGTCATTCACGTCGACTGGGTGCGTGAGGACCCGCCGGTTCCGATCACATGGTGGCGCGGTGTTGGTCCTACCCACAATGTGTTTGTGGTCGAGAGTTTCATGGATGAACTCGCCCATGCGGCGGGCAAGGACCCCGTGGAATATCGCCGGGCACTGACCAAGAACCAGCCACGCGTGGCAGGCGTGCTTGAACTTGTTGCTGAAAAATCCGGATGGGGCACACCGCTCGCCGCTGGCATGGGGCGGGGTATCTCGCTGCATGACGCCTTCGGCAGCTTCATGGCTGCGGTATTGGAAATTTCCGTTTCACCCGCTGGCGAAATCACCCTGCACCGCGCAGTGGTTGCCGTCGATTGCGGCGTGACGATCAACCCCAATACGGTTGAAGCGCAGATTGAGGGCGGGCTGATCTTCGGGCTTTCCGCAGCGCTTTATAGCGGCATCACCTTCAGTGAAGGCCGAGTGGATCAGAGCAATTTCCACGACTACCGCATCCTGCGCAACAATGAAGCGCCAAAAATCGAGATCCACCACGTCAAGAGCACCGAATCCCCCGGCGGTATCGGCGAGACCGCAACGGTTTCCGCCGCGCCAGCACTCGGCAATGCCATCTTCTCAGCAACCGGCAAGCGTCTGCGCACGCTTCCCTTCAACCGGGACGAGCTGAAAACCGGCGGAACCGAGAAAAAGAGTGTCTCGATGATACCGCCGCTGACAGCACCCTTGTTAGCTGCTCTGGCAACCACAAAGGCCGAGGAGCCTTCTGAAACTGCATCCGAAGAATTGTGAGGTCTGAATCATGAAGAGACTGGGCCTCCTTTTTCTCGCCGCAGTGGTTGTTATCGGTGCGGGCGTCGCAATCTTCCTGTTCAAACCGGCATCCCTGCCGGATGTATCGGAAGCTGCCGCTAAATTGCCGACCGGTCAGGCACTGATTGATCGCGGTGAGTATCTGACCCGTGCGGCGGACTGCGTTGCCTGCCACACCACGGCGGGCGGCAAGCCCTATGCGGGCGGTCTTGCCTTCAAGCTGCCATTCGGCACCATCTATTCGCCCAATATTACAGCCGACAAGGAAACCGGCATCGGCAACTGGACCGATGCGGAATTCGTGCGCGCGCTGCATCAGGGCATCGACAAGGCCGGACAGAATCTCTACCCCGCCTTTTCCTATGCGGCTTATGCCCAGATGACGACGGAAGACGCACTGGCCATCAAAGCCTATCTGTTCAGCCTGCCGCCGATCAGCGCCGAAGCACCAAAGAATGAATTGGGTTTCCCCTTCAACCAGCGCTACGTCATGCGCTTCTGGAACCTGCTGTTCGTTCCGGGCCCATTGCAACCCGATCCGAAACAGAGCGAAGAATGGAACCGGGGCGCCTATCTGGTTGAGGCCATGGCCCATTGCGGCGAGTGCCACACCCCGCGCAATCTGATGTTTGCGGTCAATAATGGCAAGAAATTCGCGGGAGCCGAACTACAAGGCTGGAAGGCTTACAATATCAGCTCCGACAAGCAGACCGGCATCGGCAGCTGGACCGATCAGCAACTGTTTGACTACCTCTCCAAGGGCCATGCGGAAGGTCGCGGATCGGCCACCGGCAGCATGGGCGAAGCTGTGGATTTCAGCCTGCGTCATCTGACGCCCGAGGATATCAAGGCCATTGTCACCTATGTGAAATCGGTACCGCCACAAACCTCGGCTGATAAGGCCATCGTCGAAGCTGAACCGGCCACACTGACCGCATCCACCGCCTATGCCCCTGCTGCGAATGCGGCAACGCAGGACAGCCTTGGTCTCAAGATTTTCCAGGGTGCCTGTGCCAGCTGTCATGGCTGGAATGGCGAGGGCCTGCAAACGCCCTATGCTTCGCTGAAGGGCAGCCGTACGGTCAACGATCCAGATGGGACCAATCTCATACAGGTGATCCTGAAGGGTGCGCATATGACAACGCAGCAGGGCAGACAGTCCATGCCGGGTTTTGCCAATGCCTATTCGGATGTCGAGATTGCTGCGCTGAGCAATTATGTGCTGGGTCATTTCGGTGGCAAGCAATCCGCTATCACGCCTGATAATGTCGCCAACGCCCGCAAGCAATGAGGCGATGCACCGGCTGATAATATTGGCCACAGAATAAAATGCTTGATTTAGGAAACGATCTCTCCCTATATAGGGAAATGTCTGAAACCACCTCATCAAGCACCCTTGCTGCACGCAGCCGTGGCCGTCCGCGTGCGTTCGATATGAACGAAGCGCTCGACAAGGCTTTGCTTGTGTTTAGCGACCGGGGCTATCACGCCACGTCGATAGGTAATCTAACCGAGGCCATGCAATTGGCGTCAGGCAGTGTTTACAAGGCGTTCAAGGACAAGCGCGGCGTGTTTCTGGCGGTGTTTGACCACTATCGCGCTATCCGGAGTGGCAAATTGCGCACCGCGGTCGAAACGGAAAAACCCGGTTATGACCGCATCCGTGACGCCCTGACTTTTTTTGCCGATGCCTCGCATGGCGTGCAGGGAAAACGGGGGTGCCTTGTCGTCAACTGCGCCACGGAACTGGCAACTTTCGATCCGGAAGTGGCGGAAAAGGTTGCAACGGCAATGGCTACCAATGAGGCCGTGCTTCTGGAACTGATCGAACAGGGCCGGAAAGACGGCTCGGTGCCTGCCCATATTGATGGCAAGGTCACTGCACGAATGATGCTTTGCCTTGTGCAGGGCATGCGCGTGGTCGGGAAAACCGGCCGAACGCGCGAAGAAATGGTGGCTACCGTCGACGTGGCCATGAAGACCCTGATCTGATCTGCCTTTTGACTTCATTTCCTCCCAAGGAGCTACCCATGTCCTCCCCCCATTCAGACAATCCGTCTGATCCACAGGCCATTTCCCCGTGGTTGACCCTTCTGCTTGCAACAGCCTGCGGATTGATTGCCGCCAATCTGTATTACGGCCAGCCTCTGGCTGGTCCTATCAGCGCTGAACTTGGCATGTCACCGGCAGCAGCGGGTCTCATCGTCACGCTGACGCAGATTGGTTACGGCCTTGGCCTGCTGCTGATCGTGCCGCTTGGCGATCTCTTCGAAAACCGCCGCCTTATCCTGACAGTCGTTCTCGCTGGCGCGGCTGCCTTGCTGGCGGCGGGTCTTGTCAGCCATCCATTGCCGTTTCTCACAGCGGCACTTTTTATCGGTCTCGGCTCGGTCGCCGTGCAGATTCTCGTGCCCTATGCCGCTCACATGGCACCGGAAGCGGCGCGCGGCAAGGTTGTCGGCAATGTCGTCAGCGGCTTGATGATGGGCATCATGCTGGCGCGCCCTGTATCCAGTTTCATTGCGCAGGTTTCATCCTGGCATGTAGTCTTCTATCTGTCGTCAGCCACAATGATCGTCTTGATGATCGTTCTGGCACTAGCCCTGCCCAAGCGGGTTCCCACATCGAAACCCACCTACAGCCATCTGCTGTCATCCATGGGTCGCCTCGCCGTGACAACGCCCATTCTGCAACGCCGTGCGCTTTATCAGGCCTGCATGTTCGGTGCGTTCAGTGTTTTCTGGACGACAACACCCCTGCTGCTGGCCGGTCCCGAATTCGGTCTGTCTCAAGGCGGCATCGCCCTCTTCGCATTGGCAGGCGTGGCTGGCGCTATCGCAGCGCCGATAGCCGGACGCTGGGCCGATCGCGGCCTGACACGCCCGGCAACGGCCTTTGCCATGCTGCTCGTCGCGGTGTCATTTCTGATGACGCATCTGGGCTCTCACGGCTCGACATTGGCTTTGGGTCTGCTGACAGCTTCGGCCATCCTGCTTGACTTTGGCGTCACCACCAGCCTCGTGCTCGGACAGCGTGCAATCTTCTCACTGGGACCCGAATATCGCAGCCGTCTGAATGGCCTTTACATGGCAACCTTCTTCACGGGAGGCGCAATTGGTTCAGCCGTGGGCGGCTGGGCCTTTGCCCATGGCGGTTGGTGGCTGACATCCTGGATCGGCTTCACCCTTCCGGTTCTGGCGCTTCTCTATTTTGCCACGGAAAAGCGCCCGGAACTGGTGCCGGCCACATAACCCGGCACATCTTCCAGCCTGTAATAGACTGGAATGCCACGTTCATTGGCAAGGCGGACATCATTATCAGCCCCTTTCGACTCGCCGGGAAGGCGCAGGATCGCATCGCAAAGCGCGATCAATCGTCCCGCTGCCGGGTGGAATATCTGGTCATAGAGCTCATCGCCAACGTGCTTGCCACCAGCCGCATTCCACACGGGCAGAGCCACCCACTCGCCGATCATGGGCAAATGCCCGGCCTGAAACAGCGGCCATGACGCTTCTTCGAGACGCTTCAGGTTGGCAGCCATCTTATCGGCATCATCATTGGTTCCGGACCGGTATGGACCGGCGATCAGAATAAGCATCAGCTTTCTCCGTATGTTTGGGGTGGTTCAAGCAAAAATGTGCAGGGCTGCATATTGGAGCAACATGATTGTCTTGGCGTCCTGAATGGCCCCAGTCCCGATCATCGCAAATGCTTCAGCAAAAGGCAGTTCCAGCACCTCGATGTCTTCGCCTTCGGACGCAAGGCCGCCACCATCCGCAATACGATCCGAAGCGGTATAGGCACCCACGAAGAAATAGAGTTTCTCCGTCACTGATCCCGGGCTCATAAAAGCCTCGAAGACCTTCTGCACTTGGTGGACACGGTATCCGGTCTCCTCCTCCACCTCCTCGCGAATACGCTCTTCCGGCGAGATATTGTCGAGCAGCCCCGCAGGCGCCTCGATCAGGAGTTCCGTATAGCCGCTAGCAAAAGCCGGATAGCGGAATTGCCGCGTCAGGATGACAGTGCGCCGCGAAAGGTCATAGAGCAGGATTGTTGCACCGTTGCCGCGATCATAGGTCTCGCGGTTTTGCGTCTGCCATGTGCCGTCGCCACGCTGATAGTCAAATGTCGTCTTCTTCAACACATACCAGTCATCGGAAAGAGTTTTGACAGTCTGGATGCGGACACGTTCAGTAAGCTTCGTCATTGATACCACCATGTTACGGGATTGGCTTGATAAAACGTGCAATTTCGTGCAGAGTCAAGAAATAACATGCAAAAATAGTGAGAGAGATATGCTGACACAGCAGCGCAAAGCACACATTCTCGCGGTTTTGCGGGAAAAGGGCGAGATCGTCGCCAAGACGTTCAGCCGGGACCTCAACCTTTCGGAAGATACAATCCGGCGGGATTTGCGCGAACTGGCAGCAGAAGGATTATTGCAACGGGTCCATGGCGGCGCCCTGCCCGCCTCGCCTGCCCTGGCCGACTTCTCCGGGCGCCAGACGATTGCCACCGATGGCAAGAAAGCCATTGGCCGTGCCGCGGCGGCCATGGTCCAGCCGGGACAGGTAATTTTTGTCGATGGAGGCACAACGGCCGTTCAGTTGGCCCGCCACCTGCCGCTCGATCTCACAGCGACCATCATCACCCACAGCCCGAGCATTGCTGTTGAATTGATCAACCATCCAAATATCGCGGTCGAGATGATCGGCGGACGTTTGTTCAAACACTCAATGGTGGCCGTGGGTGCATCGACAATCGAAGCCATCGCGTACTATCGCGCCGACATATATTTCATGGGGGTAACGGGCATCCATCCGGAAATCGGCCTGACAACGGGCGATTGCGAGGAAGCAACCGTGAAACGAACCCTGTGCCGCTATGCAGCCGAAACGGTTGTGCTCGCTTCATCCGAGAAACTTGGAGCCGCCTCGCCCTATGTGGTCGTGCCGATGAATTATGTGCAATGCCTGATCGTTGAACGAGATACGCCTAGCGAGACCACTGCCGCATATAATGGCATGGGCATCGCTGTCGCGACGGCCTAAACCTCATTTGCAGCAATAACGCTCATCACCTGATCAAAGGGTTCGCGCGAGCGCAGCATCCGCGCCAATATCCACGCCCCTTCCAGTGAGACGAGAATTTTCATGGCGGGCGCCCGGCCATTCCTCTCGGGATGGAACCTCGTTATCTGGTCCGCAAGGCAGTTGATCCAGCTCTCCATGACATCCTTGATGGCAAGGGACAGGCGTTCGGACTTGGGCGTGGTATCAAGCAAGACGCTGGTAATGGGACACCCCAGCGTCCATCCGGACGCCTCAAATGAATCATACAACCGGGCGATCATCAACTCCGCACCAGCGCGAAAACTGGGCGCATCGCGAAAACTCTTGTTCAGCACGTAAATAAGATAGCCGCCAGCGCTGCGCACCGCGTGCTCAGCCAGCTCTTCCTTGCCGCCGGGAAAATGAAAATAGAAGGAGCCCTTGGGCGCCTTTGCCTGCTCGATAATCTCTGACAACCCGACACCATGATAGCCATGCGCCTGAAACAGGATCACTGCGGTGTCGATAAAGCGGGTCTTTGCATCGGATGGACGTGGCATAATCAGTATTATGCATGTTGTATGGCGATCGGTCTAGTGCTACGTTGTATGGCGATTGCCATAGAACAAACGGCTATCAAGGAGATTGCCGATGTCCGACCAACGCGAACTCAACTTGTCCGATTGCGCTGCAAACTTTGCACCGCCAACGGAAACCCGATTGTTTCAGCGCCTGTTTGATCTTGCTGGCTTTTCCGCCCTGCGCAGTCTTGGTGGCCGCAGCACGACCAAAGAGCAAGCCTGGGATGGTCTGGAGCCATTCGATATGCTGCGCGGCTGGCGCTGCGGCGAGGAATGAGTTGCGAGAAGCAACCAGAATTGTCCAGATATCTCGCTTATAAGTGGCCCATCGGTAACACCGTTTGACCGCATTGGAATATTTGCAGAATAACCTCCACATCGACTGTATAGTTTGGTGTTCTCGCGCCATTTAGTTGCATTTTGCAACCCAATACATGATGATTCGCACTTCATAGACCAATGCAGATCGGCAGATTTTTAACGCATTTCAAAATAGAACCAGTTATTTCCATATATTTTACAATGGTTTAATATTGAAACCAGCTGATTGTGTGGCCGATTTGTGACATTGCGGCAACATTGCGACTTCAACTACTACTCAACTATGAGTTGGATGTTGCTACCCCCGGTCGAAGTGATTTAAGCAATAAAGGTCAATGAAGACCATTGGGGGACCAATATGAACATCAAGAGCATTCTCTTCGGCTCTGCTGCAGCCCTGATTGCAGTAACAGGCGCACGCGCTGCAGACGCAGTTGTTGTCGCTGAACCGGAAGCCGTTGAATACGTTCGCGTTTGCGACGCATACGGCGCCGGATTTTTCTATATTCCAGGAACTGAAACCTGCCTGAAGATCAGCGGTTATCTGCGTTATGACGCAGTTGGCGGCGATGACGTCTACAGCGGCGGCGAACTCGGCACCTGGTGGAAGCGTTCACGTGCGACTGTCCGTTTCGACGCTCGCTCGGAAACAGAACTCGGCACACTTCGTTCGTATATTGAAACACGTTTTCAGTATACCAATGGCGTCAATGCAACCGAACTTCCACAGGCTTACATCGAACTCGGCGGCTTCCGCATCGGTGTATCTGATGAAATCTACGGTTCGTGGACCGGTTATGCTGGCGGCGTGATCAACGACGACGTGATCAACTACCAGTCTGCCACAACCAACCAGGTTAGCTACACCTTCACAGGCGGCAACGGTTTCTCGGCGATCATCGCTGCTGAACAGGGCTCAGCCATCACCTATCCAACAGGCGGCACAGTTGATCATCGCATCGATGACTACATGCCACATGTTCTGGCCGGTGCGAAGTTCGAACAGGCTTGGGGTTCAATCTCCGGCGTTGTCGGCTACGACTCCCGCGTCGAAGAATGGGCTGGCAAGCTGCGTTTGGACGTAAAGTTCAGCGATACAGTGTCTGCCTTCGTCATGGGTGGTTACCAGTCTGACTGGGATGATTCCACCTCTGCCAATGGCAACTGGTTCGGCACCTGGTACGGCGATTACGCTATCTGGGGCGGTTTGACTGCGAAGGTTTCCGAGAAGGCAACAGTCAACGGTCAGGTTGCTTACGAAGAAGACGGCACATGGGCTGCTGCTCTGAACGTACAGTACGAGCTGGTTCCTGGCTTGGTCATCACACCGGAAATCGACTACACCAAGTTTGATGGTCAGCGCGGCAATGATGATGCATTCGGTGGCATGATCCGCTTCCAGCGCAATTTCTAATCGACTGAGATTTGGAGAGATCCCGGGGGCACGCCCCCGGGTTTATAAGGCCTCGGCCCAAAAAGCATCATATCAATGAGTGTCTGGCCATGTAGAAGGACTGCATTTCCAGATTGCGATGATGAGATCTCCAGTCACGTCATTTTCTTTAAACGGTGGGCTTTTGGCCCACCGTTTTTTGATTTTGAGCGGTTACCGGTTGCGRCTGAAAACAACACGCACATCGTGTCGGCAGCCCCCTTGGACGATGTTTTGGCTATCGGAACAGATTGCAGCGGCTGGCCATCGCGATTAGCTGGCCTGTCAGGGTCGTTATTTTGTGCCGAACTCATCGGCCTTTGCTTCAACAAGAGCATCAATTGCCCTCTGGACATCCCCCAGGCTCCAGCCAGCGGCCATTCCTTCCTGATAGATCCGGTACATGTCCTTTGAATCAACGAAATCCAAAAATCGCGCTCGCATTGCCTCCCGGCGTTCAGCATCCCGCTCTTGGTTGTCATCCGCATTCCCTGGAGAGAAAATACTCATAACTGTTCCTCCCAAAACATCCGCATCAAAGTGCGGATGAGGTGCAGGTTCCACAAGCACCTTGCTGGTCTGATCAAAAAACCCTGTTGTCCCCAGATACGAGGACAATCTATTTCAACGGCAACAGACTTTGTTCCATTCTTCAGATTAAAGGCGGGCGTCCGGGGCTAGAAGCGATAGTAATACCGGTGAGCGCGATGGTGCCTCCAATGCCCGTGCCGATAGTGATGATTGCTCCAATGGTAGCGGCGATGATGGTGACGCCCCCAACCATGGCGATAATGGTAGCGATGACCCCAGTGCCGGCGATGATGGTGCTTATACCTGACCTGCTCCACATTCGAAGCGATCGGAGCACTCTGTACGGAAATTGGTGAGGCAACAGAAGGCGTAACCGATGTCAGGCTGACGACAACCGTGATCAAACCAGCAACGACCAGAGCAAGAACATTTTTCATGACAGCTCCCTCCACGTTAGTTTTCTGAAGCTTACGCCTATATCGACGAGGATACAAATGAATGCCCAGATCACGCTGGCGTCATTCATTTGTATCCTCATCAGTTGGAATGGACTTTATCTGCAGTCGACTGGCTCTGTTGGAGGCATTCATTGCCTCCAACACTTGCCGAATATTTACCGATGCTTTCCACTCAAGGGTTAAAGCCCGGTTCAAGACTTCCCGGCGTCATCCTGATTCCGGAATGCAGCCTCTCCGATGTCCGACACTTCGACCCATTTCTTGTCAGGCACCGCATCGGCGACATAACTGTCATGCCAGTTCCACCATTTGTAAGTTGGGGTCTGAGGATAACCCTCCGGAGAATTTTCCCAGACCTCCTGACGGCCGAGCGGCGTGATATCAAGATAGTTCCAGGTGTTACCCATCTGCTCGTCGCCGCGATTGTTGACGAAATAGGTACGGAACACGCGCTCGCCATCGCGATAAAACACGTTTGTGCCATGCCACTCGCCCACATCGAAGTCGGCATCAAAATTGTCCGTGATCGTGAACCAGGGCATCGTCCAGCCCATCCGCGACTTCAGTCGCGCTATTTCAGCCTGCGATGCGCGTGAGATAAAAACGAGAGTCGTGTCACGGGCGTTCAGATGGGCCACATGCGCGACCTGATCGGCCACCATGGAGCAACCTCGACACGCATGGTCGGGCCAGCCAAATACGCCCGGCTCGAAGAAGGCACGATAGACGATGAGCTGGCGCCGTCCGTCAAACAGATCGAGCAGGCTGGCCTTGCGCGCAGGCCCATCGAACACATATTCCCTTTCCACTGCCGTCCAAGGCATGCGCCGACGTTCGGCGGCAAGGGCGTCGCGAGCGTGGGAATGTGCCTTTTCCTTCACGAGCAGTTCCTCGCGGGCGGCCTCCCACGCCTGCGGCGATACGATCGGTGGTGTATTCATGGCAGACTGACTGCCTTTCTGTCCGTTGTCAGTTGAATTGGTCATGGCTTTGCAACCTCCTATCTTGCAAACTCCCGCGCCTCGTGGCCGAGGCGCAATTCATTCACTGCTCTCAATCTTGGTGGTGAGATATTTCTACCACAGCGAAAGGGACGTAAGGAGTAACAACTCTGACGGGATTCAGGTTCCATCGGCTCGTGGTCCGATCCCCAGGATCGTCCAGGGCGATTTTGATGCCATATTGAAAGAATACTGGACCCGGAAAATTCTTCTAAAAATAGTTGGGAGACACATAATAGCCGGGTTCGCGGGCGTGCAGTTTCCCACGCATGTACTGCAGGATACGAACCCTTTCGAATATTGCCGCCCAAACGTCTGTGTTTCCCATCCAAGTGACGGCATCAGTCTGAACATACGGCATGCGCATTACCATAATGCTGGAGCTGATCTTGTTCAGATCGAGATTATGCGGGGCAATGGGCTCCTGCCATAGATATAAAAGACTTACCGTATTGGCGAGATACTTCTCTTGCAGCAATTGGATAAGATGGTTCAGATCCGCTTCATTGCGTGGATTAAAGTCGCGATTATGCGGAAAAGCAGTCGCTGGTGTCACGGCACCGCCAAAGCGTATGAATAGCACGGAGCCGCCTGCCCCGAGGGTTGTCGCCATCTTATTATGCTTGTGGAGCAGTTTGGATCGGCAATTCAGCAACTGCTCATCCGTAATGACAGGCTTACCCAAAGAATCCTTCTTGAATTCATGGGCATAGAGAACCCCATAATGGTCACACTTTATGCAATCCGAAATCGGATCGTAAGTGGCGGCAGTACCAAAACGGGCCCCTTGCGTTTCAAGTATAGATATCAGCCCATCCCAAGGTGTAACGAGCCAATCGAAACAACTTTTGGTATGTGGAAAATTATGTTTTTCAATTTGATATGCCGTTTGGCACCATGCCCCAAGACTAATAAAGTGGTCAAACATCATCCCCCCGGATATCTATATGTCCAACAGCAAGTATATATCAGAGGCATTGGGTTATGTATTGTCTTTAAATGGAAACATCGAAGTTAATCCATTTTATATTTCTGCTGGGGTACATGATCATTCGGATGCCCACACGGTACACAGAACTGTATTGACGAGAAGTGGAACAGGATCGTGTCGCCGCCGATGATATGGATCGGGCAATCGTCTCTTGGGGCGGTCAAAATAGACTGACCAACCTGCGTCATAACGCATTCATTTTGAAGGGAAATGGTGGGCCCGGAGGGACTCGAACCCCCAACCAAGCGGTTATGAGCCGCCGGCTCTAACCAATTGAGCTACAGGCCCCACCTGAAAGCAGCAAACCGGATGGTCCCTGCCCGTCTTCCCCGCGATCAATAGCGGGAAAAATCACGAATGCAATGCCCGATTTGATCTGATCGCCTCATAGGACGATTTCGGGACAAAAATCCACAACTCCTGTGAATTTTCATGGGGTTGGACGATGATTACCAGCGAGCAGCGCCGTGGCTCGAATGAGCAAGGCCTATTCTTTCTCTGCCAGAGCAAGCAATTGACGCGCGCTTTCCTCGTCGGTGATGAAAACCGTCGGACGGATCAGCTTCATCGCCCCAAGCAGAGCGTTGATCTTTTCCTTACCGCCTGACGTCAGCACACGCACCGGCACCTTCTGCAAGGTTTCGATACCCACCGACATGACGAGATCATGGATCGGGTGATCCACAAGACGCCCCTGCTTGTCATAGAAATGGAACAGGATATCGCCAACGGCACCACGCTCGGCGAGCGATGACTGATGCTCTTCGTTAAGGAAGCCGATGCGGTAGGGTGTGCTTGATGCCGTTTCAATGGCGCCAACGCTGAGCAGGACGAGATCAAGATCCTCAGCCATCTCGAACACGCTCTTCAGGCCGCAGCGTTCAATCAGCGCGGTTCTGGTTTCGACACTGTCCACCAGCGCCGGTGCGGGAATGAGATAGCCGTTACCCTGAAACAACTGCGCAAACTGCCAGGCAAATTCGGCAGGGTTAAACCGGCGCGGCTGGCTGATACCGCCAAGCAGCGAAATGACAGTAAAGTCCTCGAGCGCACGCGCTTCCAGATAGGAGAGTGTGCTGAGCAAGGTGCGTCCCCAACCCACGCCCACACGCATACCGTTGCAGACTACCCCGGAAAGGTAGTCGCCAGTTGCAGCACTGATAGCAGGAATCGGATCATTGTCTGCCTGCGACAAGGGAGCGATGATGACCTTATCAAGACCAAACTGCTGTTCAACCTGCCGCTCCAGCGCGATCAGATCGGACAGATAGCCTTGAATTCCAATCTTGACCTCGTTGCGGGCACGGGCTTCAGCGAGCATACGCACGATAGTCACACGGCCAACGCCCAGCACTTCGGCAATCTCGTTCTGCGTCATCTGCTCGATGTAATACATCCACGCAGCGCGCATCCGCATACGGCTGATCTTCGTATCAGGCTGCCCGATGTCAACCGGGGCCTTCTTTGGACTGTTCGTCGCGCTATTCACTCGCTTGCGTCGATCGGTCAATTCTCACCCCCTCAATTGCTCGTATCTGTTTCTTGCCAGTGCCAGAATTGTGTGCTGACAAAAGAACGTTGCACACAGTACACTCCGGCAGAATATTGTTTAGCAAGTCACCAAAAGCAGATACAAAGCATTATCCACTTTGCAAGTCGAGGTCTGCCACATGATCAGGGATATTTCAAACGAGATTGTCGTCGGCCTCAAGGACCGTTTGCGCGATGTGAGGCATATGATCCGTGCCAGCCGCAGCGACAAGATCAAAAACACCGCTCCTGAAGGACCAGAAATTTTGCTCGGCCATGCGGCGCGCGTCGTCGACAAGGCACTTACAGTTGCCGAGACAATCTCGATTTCTCTTGTTTCTCAAGACCCTAAGGCTCATTCGACCACAATCGAGGCGCGCAGTCTGGGTGCCTATTTTTCAAGCGATACGGCAAAAGGCGAGGCTCTGTTCCGCCGCGACGTTTATTACTTGGCGAAACGTATTTTTACCGTGCTTGGCGCTGAAAACACCGTTGTTCATGAGGCAACCTTTGCTTCTGCCCATGCAATCATGATTCGCCGCCATGCTGACCACCTCAAGGCAGCGACCCGAACGGGCGGCCTGAATGATGTAGCAAAGGCCTGTGCAACACTGGCATTCGAGCTTCAGTCCTGCCATCAGGCCCAGCCATTGCCGCCGCATGTACCGGGCGAAAGCGCGCCGGATACTGCAACACAATATCTCTGTTTTTCGGCAATCGCCCTTGCCATCGGGCTTGCCAGCTATAGCGACGATGCAGAACCTGGCGATGAAAAACTGGTAGAGAGCGCCCTGCTGGCATTGAAGGCCCGTCAGGCGACGCTGATGGAAGCCGTACAGGGAAAAGACCGGGCGAATAGCCTGTCCGGCCTCTTTGCATTCCTCATTCCGCTGTTGCCCTAAGCTGTTTTAAACGTATCCAAAACACATTTCTTCGCGCGCTGGATGGATGACGGGCTCATGCTGAGTTCCGTCAGCCCCATGGCAATGAAACCGGGTATCAGATCGGGCCGTCCCGCCGCTTCACCGCACATGCCAACCATGATCCCCGCTTCAACCCCGGCCTTGGCAGTCAGCTCGATTGCAGCCATCACTGCGGGGTGCGTTACGTCATTCAGCTTGGCCACAACAGGGTTAAGCCGGTCAGCGGCCATGATATATTGCGTCAGATCATTGGTGCCGATGGAAAAGAAGGCGACTTCCCGTGCAAGGGCTGGCGCAACCAGCACCGCAGCGGGTGTTTCGATCATCACGCCCAGATCGAAATGCGCGAACGCCTTGCCTTCGGCGGCAAGTTCCTTAGCGCATTCATCGATCAGTGCCCGCGTTGCCTGAACTTCGCCAACACCTGAGATCATCGGCAGCATCACCTTGACATTGCCATGTACGGCGGCGCGCAAGAGTGCCCGCAATTGCGGCTTGAAGACATCAGGCCGGTCAAGGCACATGCGGATACCACGCCAGCCAAGAAACGGATTTTCCTCATCGGGAAACTCGACACCGGCAATCGGTTTGTCGCCGCCAATATCCAGTGTCCGGACAATGACCGGATAGGGTGCGAAGGCCTTGGCAAGGCTTGAATAGGTTTCGGCCTGCAAATCTTCCGAAGGCAAATGAAGATGGCGCATGAACAGAAGCTCGGTGCGGAACAAACCGATACCCATGGCACCGACGTCCTTGGCCGCATCGATCTCCTCAAGCGAACCAATATTGGCAGCAATTTCGATGACCGTGCCATCGGCGCGCTTGGGCGTTACATCCTTATAGGCTGTCAGCGCTTGCTTCTCCGCATCCGCCTTGGCAATTTCTGCCTGAAAATGGTTTGCGACTGCCGCATCGGGATTGGCAAAGACTTCGCCGCTATCACCATCGAGCGCGACTGTTTTGGCGCCCTTGAGATCAAGAATGGATCGGCCAAGGCCAAGCACGGCAGGAATGCCATGGGCGCGCGCAATGATGGCCACATGCGATGTCGCGCCGCCATGGCCGCAGATCACTCCGGCGATACGTTTCAGCGGCGCACGCGCCAGATCCCATGCGCCGATATCATCGGCAACGAGGATCGAACCTGCCGCAACCGCATCAAGGTTGGCATCTTCCTGTCCAAGCAGCGCAAGGCATATCTGCCGCCCGACCGCGTTCACATCATCCCCGCGCGCATTGAGATAGGGATCATCCATGGTGGCAAAATCGGAAGCGATCTTGGACGCTGCCCCAATCACCGCCGAAACAGCGTCAACGCCGCCTTCGACAATGGCAATGGCTCCGCCTGTCAGTTCATCATCATTGGCAATGTCCTTCAGCGCCGCGACAATGCCGCGATCACTATCCGCCAGACTGGTTTCCGCCAGTGAAGCATCCATGCGTTTCTGTACGGTCGCGATAGCCTGTTTGAGGCGCAGAACCTCATCGGCGATCTCATTGGCTGCAAGCGAGCGGTTTTCCTGTTTGATCTCCGCCGGGAAGAAGCCGTAGACGGGGCCAATCGCCACGCCTTCGCTCGCGGCAACGCCGCGCAGCTTGCCATCAGCAGGAAGATTACTCGCTGATTTGCTGGAGGTTTTGCCGGAATCGGTCTTGCGGCTCTGCGCTATGCCCTCTTCTTCCGTCCCCGCCAGTGGATTTTCCAGATAACCAATCAATGCTTCAACAGCCTCGATAGCATCGGCTCCTGTTGCACGAACGGTGATTTCCTCATTCTCCTTGACGCCAAGCAGCATCAGCTTGACCGAACTCTTCGCGCTGACTGACCTGTCATCCTTGACCAGCTCGATATCCGATTCAAAACTCTTGGCGAGTTTGACAAACCGGGTGGCTGGCCGCGCATGCAATCCATCATGCACCCGCACAATCGTCGAGCGTTCCATGCTTTACTCTCTTTGGTATTTCGTTCTGCTGCGGTCCGAATAATTATCCGATGGTTATTGTCGCGCCCACTTTGAGTGTGGAAACCAGCTTGCCGGTATCGACTTCCGATGCACAGATTTCGCCGGGGCGCTCAACATGATCGGACCCGTTGAATGTGATGACAACATGACCGATGTCCCGGACTTTTTGCCACGCATAATCACCGATACCTGTAATCCTGGCCGAAAGATCACCAATGCGGATCACGGAACCGACAGGGGGCGTTGTCTCCGAGGGCTGATCCTCGATCAGATGCAGGATGGAAACTTCGGCAAGTTCCGGCGGCGCACCATCAGCAAACAGGATGACGACGCCTCCCTCTGCGAGGTCCGCCACCTCGGGACCCACGGCTGTTACCCGTGTTTTCAAAAGAACTGACATATGGCGAACCTCTTCTTGTTAATCGAGTTTAGAATACGATCAGGCTGACAACCCAGGCAATCAGCACTGATACGGGACCCATGATCTGGCGGCTGATGAGAACCGCCGGAACACCGATTTCGATTGTCTTTGGTTTGGCTTCACCCAGAGCCAGACCAACTGGCACGAAGTCGCAGCCAACCTGCGTATTATAGGCGAACAGCGCTGGCAGGGCCATTGCCGGCGAAATCGTGCCATTGGCAATCTGCGGACCGATGATCGCCACGCCGATCACCTGCGCAATCACCGCGCCCGGTCCCAGAATGGGCGACAGGAACGGCAGGCCGCAAATGGCTGAAATGATCAGCAAACCGACAATATTGTTGGCAAGCGGCCCCATTGGCTGCGCCAGTACATCGCCAATCCCCGTATAAAGGATGAAGCCGATAAGCATGGTCACGAAGGCCATGAAGGGCAGAACGTTACGCACAACCTGATCGATGGTCCGGCGACCGGCATTGAAGAAAATACCGACAACCCGGCCCATGACCCGGCCAACGGAGCTGATCAATCCAATCAGTCCGCCTTCGCCTGCGTCAGATGCCGCAGCGGTGCGGCTGGACATGGCTGCTGCCATCTCGGCCGGGGTCGGAGTTGATATGCCTGCAACCGTGGCATCTGCCGATCCGTCGGCAAGTTCGATATTGGCTTCTTTCACGCCCGAAACATAAATGTCCTCGGTGATGAACTGCGCCAGCGGGCCCGATTGTCCGACCGGTGTCAGATTGACGGTGGGAATGCGCTTGCGCGGATAGACACCGCAGCGCGCCGTGCCGCCGCAATCGACGACGACAACGCCCATCTCGCCTTCTACGGGCGGTGCCTTGAAGCCATCGACGGCCTCACCGCCGGTCAGTTCAGCGATGCGGCGTGCAACAGGATGAATACCGCCACCGGTAACAGAAACGACCTTGTTGCGCTGCGGCGTCAACTGGATCGTCAGCGGGCCGCCCCAACCATTGGAGCCCCTGGAAATTTTGACTGGTTTATAGGTCTTTGACATTCTTTTTCTCCCCACCCCTGATTTAAAGCTCGATGCCCTGACGYCGCGCCATGATGGCGGTAATGCGCTCGGTCAACATGCCTTTGAGGAGGATAACGACCAGACCAACAATCGCGTACCAGATGGCCACATTGATATGATAGCCAGCGGGAACAGCACCCTTTTTCTCCAGTTCGAGCAGCGCAACGAGAATGCCGCCCCAGACGAAATATTCGCCCGGATTGATATGCGGGAACAGGCCAAGCGGCGGATGCACATAGGAAACCGCAGCATCGTAAAATGCCGGCTTGTGCTTTTCTTCGAGGAACGAACCGAACGTGTAAGCCATCGGGTTGGTGAGGAAGAATACCGATAGCAACGGTAGCACCGTATAACGCGTCAGGGCAATGCGACCCGCACCGCGGGCAATGCCGTGCACGCGTTCTTCGCCGACGAGTTCAGTCAGCGCATAGAAGGCGGTCATCAACACGACGAGCGTTGGAATAATGCCAGTAACGAAACCGGCAAAGACTTCGCCGCCCTTCTGGAAAATACCGATAAAATATTTGCCCGCGCTGGTGAGCCAGCCAAGCTGCTCTTCCTGCTGGACGTGCTGCAGCTTGTTCTTGAATTCTTCGACGGTAATATCGCCGCTGCTCGACTGGGCCAGCACCACGAGATCATTGCCCGCGTGTTGAACGGCCTGCTTGCCGTGCAGGGCAGCGTCCGAGACCATCGACCCCGCCACCGACAGGTGCTGCATGGTAACGTCGGCATGCTGCGCCAACATTGTTAGAATTGACATGTTCCCTCCTCCTTATCAGCCGTTTGCTCGGGTACGGCCACCCCTAGAGCTTATGCCCCTAGAGCCTATGCATTGACTGTCTTGATTCCCGAAAGGCCCGGCTGCTTTGGTTCGGTTCTCGCACGGTCGATCTGTTCGATCGCGCGCTCCGCCGCTTTTGCCAAAGCCGGGTCTTCCACGCCTGAAATGAGCGGATCAGCGCGCAATGCATTCAGCGTGATTCCCTCAAACTCGGGACGACGCGTGAACTTGGCAAAAACCGAGCGACCGCGCATCACCAGAAAGCGTTGCACAATCAGATCCGGCGTTACCACCACGAGGGCAATAACACCTTTGCCAAAACGCCCGCGCACATTGCCTGCACCGACATATCCATCATTATATTTCGACGTAATGCCCTTCATCACATCGCTATAGTGGCGCATCTGATACCAGACACCCAGTGACTGCAAAGCCCAAAGGATTCCAAGGGCAAGCAATCCCCATTGCCACATCGCCATGTCTTCAACCTCCCATTGTCCAGCCATATACATATGCTATGCCGGGACGGAAAAATATAGAACATTTGTTTTTTGTAATGTCAATATGTATGATTTCTTGTATCATTGAAAACTTGGCTTCCGCTGCTTTGAAGCGTAAGACATACACAAGAGACGTCTGAGAGAGACACATGGATTTTCTGTTTCGCGATGAACTGGTCAGTACACCCGATCTGCGCCACCGCCTGCGGCGGCTGCGCTGGTTCCGCATGGCTTTTCGCAAGAATGTCGCGCTGATCGCCGAGCATTATGGCTACCGCTTTGCCATTGACGAAACGAAACTGACAGCCGCATTCCTCAACTGGATCGAGACCGTCGAACAGCAGAAATCCTTTTCGCGTGTAGACCGGAAGGACTTCATTATTTTCGCCGCCGGTCTTGTGCTGAAAGAACTGATCGCCGAAGCGCCAGCCAAGGTTCAGGGCCATACACCGCAAGCCAACAATGACGCGGCTAAAATGGCCGATATCATCGCATTCTGGCCGGAAGGTTTTCTCTACACCAACTTCTGCGTCGGTACGATTGCCGCCATCTACGAGCAGGAATTTGGCGTCGCGCCGCAAATCGCCAGTTGTGCAAATGACCTTCGGACCTGGTGGTCCTACAAGGAAAATGTCAACGAAATGCCCGGCTATGCCATTGCCTATCTCGACAAGTTCCTTGGCGCAGAGCCAAACTGGGTCATGCCCAATCTGGCATCCGCCCGCAGTGCCATCCAGCGCGCCCTGATTGCCTCAAAGGGTGGTAGCCGACTGACTGCACCTACCCCACGGAACGACTGACCTCCCGCAATATCCGCACCACCTTTTCCCGCTGCTCCAGCTGCGGCATGTGGCCTGTCCCAGCGAAAACATGAACTGCGATCTCACCCGGCAGACCCGCCGAATGGGCTGCCGGAATGATCCTGTCTGCCGCACCGAAAATGATGCGGACCGGAATTGCCAATTGGCCAAGATTTCTGCGGATATCGAAAATCTGCGTCCCATCGGCAAAGAAGCGATCAGCCACCAGCTTCTGCGCCTCGCGCAAACCCTCATCCAGCGATTGAGCAAGCGTTGCCTTGACAAAAGATTTGGTCAGAAGGCTCTCATCCTGTACCAGCAGTTTCATCCACGCGAGAAGGCTCGGCTCCGCCCTCGCCCGGACAAACCCTTGCAGGAAAGCACCATTGATCTCAGGCCCAAGACCCGCAGGTGCAATCAGGGTCAAAGCACGAATATCAAGATTGCCACGAGCAGCGACCTTCGCTGTAATCGCCGCACCGAAGGAATGGGCCGCGACAACAACCGGCCCTGTATGAAGGGCCGCAATCGTCTGTTCCACCAGCGCAGCAATGGAATCAAGATCCGCAGGAATATCCCGCATTGACTCGCCATGCCCAGGCAAATCAATGGCAAGGATCGCGCTATCGAGTGTCGTTCCCGCCAGCATCGGCCGCCAGCTATTGAGATCAGAGCCGAAGCCATGGATCAGCACCAGCGGCGCCAGACCTGTATCAGTGCCCTGCCGCAACCAGACCGCATGCAGCGGCGCTTCGCCCGCCTTTGCAGCAATAGGTTTGGCAATAGCTGGTTGCGTGTGTGCAACGCTCGCTTCAACGTCTTTCCGCTGAATCCGCCCCTTGGGACCCGAACCCGACACTGATGCCAGATCAATGCCACTTTCTCTGGCGATCCGCCGCGCCAATGGTGTCGCGCGGACATCATCTCCTTGCGTCACCGATGGGCTTTCAGCCACAACCGGAGATGGTGATGACGCGACCGCCTCCACCACTTCGCTGACTGGCGTAGTTTCAATCGCTTCTGGCATAACGATAGCAGCGTATTCCTCGCCTTCGGCATAAATCCAGGCGACCGACTGGCCCACCGGCACAACAGTGCCTTCCTGTGCCGTCACGCCGCGCAGGATACCAGAGGCAGGAGCGTCCACTTCCATGGCCGCCTTGTCAGTTTCGATTTCGAAAAGCAGCTGCCCTTTGGATACACTGTCGCCCTCCTTGGCGTACCAGCGCGATATCTGGCCGGTCTCCATATCCATGTCGACCTTGGGCAGGATAACTTCGGTGGGCATGACCTAGCGTACCCCCTTCACGAGATCGCGGGCGCTCTTCAATATTCCCGGCACCTGCGGCACGGTGGCCTTCTCCAGCTCCGGATTATAGGGGATCGGTGTCTCCGCGCCGCCAAGCCGTACAATCGGCGCATCGAGATAGTCGAAGGCTTCGCTTTCGGCGATCATGGCGCTGACTTCCGCACCGATACCGAGCGTCTTTACACCCTCATAAACGCACATCAGCTTGGACGTTTTCTTGACACTGGCAATGATCGTGTCCTTGTCCATCGGCCTGATGCTTCGAAGATCAACAACCTCGACGTTGATCCCTTCCTTTTCCAGCTCCTTTGCCGCTTCCAGCGCCTTGTGCACCATGATGGCGGAGGCAACGATGGTAAGATCAGTACCTTCGCGCACCACCGCCGCCTTGCCGATTGGAACAGTGTAATAGCCCTCGGGCACCGGCCCTTTCATCTTGTAGAGCAGCTTATGCTCAAAGATCATCACCGGATCAGGGTCTTCGATCGCGGCCAGCAGCATGCCTTTCGCATCATAGGGGGTGGACGGCTGGATAACTTTCAGACCGGGCACATGGCCAAGCCATGCTTCAAGGCTTTGGCTGTGCTGGGCTGCCGCGCCCGTACCGGAGCCTGATGGAAAGCGCATGACCAGCGGCACCGAAACGGCACCGCCAAGCATATAGCGGATTTTAGCGGCCTGATTGACGATCTGCTCCATGGCAAGTGCAGCAAAATCGGAAAACTGAAATTCAAAAATCGGTCGCATGCCGGTCAGAGCCGCGCCGACGGCAACGCCAGCGCCACCAAGCTCGGAGATCGGCGTGTCCATCACCCGGTCTTCACCAAAGCGATGCACGAGATCGCCTGTAACTTGAAAGGCACCGCCATAGACGCCGATATCCTCACCCATGAGGAACACCCGCTCATCTGCTTCCATGGCCAGCGCCATGGCTTCCTGAATAGCCTGCGAATAGCTCAGCTCGCGAATTGTCTCATTCATCGGGTATGCTTTCAGTCCGTGTACACGTCGCGCGTGAGGTTGTTCAGATCAGGCGATGGGCTGTTCCGGGCAAATTCAATCGCCTCGGCGATTTCCGTCTCCACACCAGCGCGGATTGCTTCGATATCCCCGTCGGTAACAAAGCCGAATTCCTTCAACTGGCTTTCGAACAGATCGATGGGATCACGATTGGCGATCCAGTCCTCGATCTCTTCCTTGGTGCGATAGCGGTTGCGGTCGCTCTTGGAATGGCCGCGATGCCGATAGGTCTTGCACTCGATCAGCGTCGGGCCCTCGCCGCGCCGCGCCCGTTCGACTGCGGCGTTGGAAGCCTCGGCCACATCGGACAGATTGTTACCGTCCACAATCACACCCGGCATGTTGTACCCGGCAGCGCGATCCGCGACGTTAGGAACAGCTGTCGACCGCTGGGTCGAGGTGGACATGCCGTAGCCATTGTTTTCGCAAACGAAGACAACAGGCAGTTTCCAGATGGCGGCAATATTCAACGCCTCGTGGAAAGCGCCCTCATTATTGGCACCATCACCGAAATAGGAAATGACCACCTTGCCGTTCTTCTGCTTCTTGGCGGACAGCGCAGCGCCCACGGCAATTGGAATACCGCCACCGACGATGCCATTGGCTCCAAGATTACCCTTGGACACATCGGCAATATGCATGGAGCCACCGCGGCCCTTGCAATAGCCGGTTTCCTTGCCGAAAAACTCGGCGAACATCTTTGACACTTCCGCGCCCTTGGCGATGCAATGGCCATGCCCGCGATGGGTGGAGGTGATCATATCGTCTTCATTAAGCGGCAGTGAAATGCCGACAGCGCTTGCTTCCTGCCCAATGGAAAGGTGCATCGTGCCGTGGATAAGCCCGCGCGTGTAGGATTCCTCCGCACCTTCCTCGAAGCGGCGGATAAGATACATCTTGCGCAAGGCTTCCTTCAACTGCTCCGGAGAATAATGCCGGAACGCGAAAGGAAGATTACTGCCATCATCCCTGGATTTAGCGTTGGTGGCGGGAGCCATGCTTGGCACTCCTTCGCTGATTGCCCTGAATTCTGATTGGTTGATCTCCTCAGCCATAAACAAGCTTGTCCTGCCGCTGTCTGAGTTCGACGATCTTTGAGCCTGCGATGGGTGCAGCATTGGCGCTGGTGATGAGTTCGCCTTTGGCAATGGGTGCCGTCACTGTGCCGCCCTGCAGAAGGCCGCAGGGGATTGCCTTGGCATCGCGGGCCTCCTGCGCCGTCATGATCCAGGCGCGGTAGCAATATTCGCCGATCGCATCGAGCTTCTCGCCAACCTTGAGGTCCTTTTTGGCAACCGCACAGACTTCCGCCACGGGCTTGGACAGCGGCACCATATCAGCCTTGCCGTAAAGCACGACGCGGGCACAGGTCAGCGGCACTTCGAGCGATGTCAGATGATAGGGCCGGTGGAACGTGAAGTAAGGACCTTTGCCCATCTTCAGATCTTCCATGCGTTCCGATATGCGCGGATGTGACATGTCGGCGACCACGAACACGCCGGGGGCCACGCCCTTGCCAATGGAATAGTCGACAACACCAACGCGCGACAGCAGCCCGCCATCCTTTTGTGGGATCAGCGTCTTGTTGAGCTGGTCGAGCGTTGCCGCCGGGCCATGCATACCCGCCTTGTCAGGCACCAGCCCGGTCGCATTGGCAATCGCCGCCATTTCCACCATGGTTTTCGAACCATCGACGAATTCCACCAGCATGCGCACATTCATGTGGCGGCGTGCTGCCTCTTCCTCGTAATCGTCAGGAATGGCATCAATGTTGAGCGGGTTGTTCTTGCCCTTGCCGGCAGCGACAATCGGATGACCCATGGCCGAGACGAACTCGATCAGTTCCATGCAGGAGGATGGCTCGTCGCCAGCGCCGAGCGAATAGGTCACGCCAAGCCGATCAGCCTCGCTTTTAAGGTATGCGCCGATGGTCACATCAGCCTCGACATTCATCATGACGAGATGCTTGCCATGTTCCATGGCGCGAAGCCCGATCTCGGCACCGACAGCCGGAACACCTGTTGCATCGATCACCACATCGATGAGGTCATTCTCAAGGATGAGATCCGCATTATCGGTGACGGCAATCTTGCCGCTTTCCATGGCTGATGTCAGCGCCGAAGCCGTATTCACTTCGCGAGCATGGCCCGGTTCCTGATAGGCGATATCGACGGCCTTCAGGGCATTGGGCAGGTTCAATTCGGAAATCGCACCGATTTCGACGCCGGGCATGTGGGCGACGCGGGTGACGATATCCGTACCCATCTCGCCCGATCCGATCAGACCAATGCGGATGGGACGCCCCGCATCCGCACGCGCCTGCATATCCCGCGCCAATCCCGTCAATGCTACATTGCTCGCCATACAAATATGCTCCTCGCCGGCCTCCGGTGCGACGCCGGGAACCACTGTCTTTCCATCAATCGAATATTGAACATTTGTATTTTAGTCAACACCTATGTGCATTATAAGAGTTGTAACCATGATCACATAACAAGCGTGTGAACGTTCGGAACGCACGCCCGCAAAAAGAGAGACGGAAATGCCGCAAAACAGGTTTGATCTGATAATTTTTGATTGTGATGGTGTGCTTGTCGACAGCGAACCGCTGGCGGAACGCGCGTACCACAATGTTTATGCGCGACACGGGATGAACCTGCCCGAAGGCACCATTGCCCAATGCGTGGGCATGAAACAGGCCGATATCATCAAGCGAATCGCTGAGCTGAGCGGTTTCCAGCTTTCCGAGGCCGGTGAAGCCGAACTCTGGCCCGAGACAAAACACGTTTTCAGCCAGTTCCTGCAACCAACGCCCGGTATCACCGCGCTGCTCGAAGCGCTGGAAACACCCCGCTGTGTTGCCTCGTCCTCATCGCTGGAGCGCATTCACTTCAGTCTGGAAACCACCAAGCTCGCCGGGTTCTTCGGTGATGCGATCTACTCTTCATCCATGGTCAAGCGTGGCAAGCCTGCACCTGATCTCTTCCTGCACGCTGCGAAAGAAATG
Organism: Phyllobacterium sp. TAF24; assembly: GCF_052113785.1. NCBI lineage: Bacteria > Pseudomonadati > Pseudomonadota > Alphaproteobacteria > Hyphomicrobiales > Phyllobacteriaceae > Phyllobacterium > Phyllobacterium sp. TAF24. The sequence goes on from NZ_JBFRDN010000033.1 coordinate 55,951, forward strand.
GGATACGAACCATCCACATGCGTGGTGATCGAGGATTCGCCATATGGTGTGGAAGGAGCAGTTGCCGCGGGCATGACCGCCATTGGCTATACCGGCGGCGGCCATACCTACACATCCCATGCCCAGACCCTGCTGGACAAAGGCGCCAGCGCGGTGTTCGCAGACTGGAAAGATATCGCCTATTGGATGCGGGCGGCCTGAGAATAACCCCGCAAAACAAAAAGGGTGCCGCAGGGCACCCTTTCGTTTTAGCTAAGGCTCATCTTAGTTCTTCAGCTCGAACGTCACATTGACAGTAACATTGTAGCTGTTCTCACCCGCAGCAACCGGCACGGAATCCGATGCGGGTGCGGCCATCATCTTGGCGCGTCCAGCCATTTCGTATGGGCGCGGCTGGAAAGACTGCTCACTGATCTCGATGATCTTGCCGACTTCTACACCAGCGGCTTGCGTCAAGGTCTTTGCCTTGGCAATGGCGTCGGCCACGGCCTTCGTGCGGGCTTCCTCAAGGATGGTCTCCGGCTTGTCATTGGTGAAGGTCAGATTGCCGCCCTGATTGACGCCAAGCGTCACCGATTGATCCAGAATGTCGCCAACCTTTTTGAGGTCGCGCACCCGCACCGACAGCGAGTTGGAAACCGCATAGCCGACAATCTTCGGCGCTTTCGGCTGTTCGCCCTGCTTGTTGTCAGGATAGACATAGCGTGGATCAATGCTGAAGCCCGAGGTCTGCAGATCGCGCTCGGCGATTCCGGCCTTCTTCATGGCGTCGAGCACCTTGGCCATGGTTTCGTTGTTAGCGGTCAAAGCTTCCCGCGCGGTCGGCTTTTCCTGCAATACAACCAGTGAAAGCACGGCCATATCAGGCGCAGCAGCGGCTTCGCCTTGCCCTGTAACCGTAATGTGCGGACGTGGTGCTTCATCCGCCATAGCGGCGAAAGGAACGGCCATCATTGCGGTTGCGGCAACAGCCACGGCTAGAAATTTTGGTGTCATGGAATATCTCCCCGGATGAAGTGACATGAGCTGCGTCGCAGCTGATTATGGGCGGAATAGGGCGAAAGATAAAACTTTCGCCCTATTAGGTTGTGGTCAGTCGAATTGGATTTAACGGATGACCGGGCAGCCGGGTGCACGGGCAAAGACGATGGCAGTGCGATGACCATAGCGCCAACCGGTAACCCGTACGACATTCCGGTTCACGATAGCCCGTGGATTACGAATGCCCATGCGGCTTGCCTTGTTCAACGCCAGATTGACACTGCACGCGCGCACAGGCCGATAAACAGGGCGATAGCCATGATGATAGCGATGGCCATAACGATGATCGACCTTGATGACATTTGAACCGGCAACATCAATGATCTGAGACGACGGGGCGATGGGCGCTGCGGAAGCGGCGCTGGCACCGAAGAGGGAACCGAGGCCAAGAGCGGCGGTCACAGCGAGCATCTTGAATGAAATGCGGGACATGGCGTTTCTCCTTTATTGTTTTTTGATCCAGACTTAAAATCCGGAAGGTGTTCGTTTGTTCCACAAATCACCTGAACAAAGCTTCAACGTTCCATTCATCTTCCGTTCAGTAGAATTAAATTCCTCAACTTTCTGATTCGGCCATCATCATGTGGTCGAAATAATCCTCGTCCCTTTTCAGGTCGTGATCATAGGCGGTCACCTTGCCGCGCACCGAAATTCCGGCTTCATGCACGGTTTCCGCGCTTCCCGAAACCAGCGGATGCCACCAATAAAGATCCCTGCCCTCATCAATGAGGCGATAGCCGCAGGTTTCAGGCAGCCAAGGCACTTCACGGACAATCTCCGGCGTCAGGAAAACGCAGTCGGGAACTTTCTTCTTCCGGCCTACATAATCCGAGCACTGGCATGTTCCCGCATCAAGCAATGTGCAGGCCACGGTGGTGAAATAGATTTCATCCGTGTCTTCATCTTCCAGCTTGTGCAGACAGCAACGCCCGCAACCATCGCACAGACTCTCCCATTCCGAGCGGTTCAACTCGTCAAGCGTCTTGGTTTTCCAGAATGGTTCTTTGGGCATGCGCTCGCATACATCTCAAATATCGATCCGTCCAGTGTAGCGCATTTTCTGCATGAACCCAAAATGAACAGCACCTTCACACGCGATACAGGCTCACCCGTGCAATCTCCCTGTAATCGGACTCGGGCAGGATGACATTTGCGCATGTGTACCCGCAACGAATCTGGTGAGACGACTGCGATGGTCAATTGGCTGCCACAAAGCTGACCCAAGCTGCGGTCACAAACATTTGACGTGTTTCAACGGAAAGAAACGCAAGACAGGGATGACAATGAAACGCACAGCACTCTTTTTTGCTTCAACAGCAATTCTGTTCTCCTCGCCCTCGGCGATGGCAGAGCAATCGCCACTCCCTCGCCCTTACATCTCTTCCAATACCAACGAAGCTCCGTTGTTGCTGGCGCAGGCGGAGGGTAAATCCGCAGCGGAAGAGGTGATTCAGCCGCAGCAGGTCGAGAACCAAGCGCCCGCTCAGATCGAGGAAGCACAGAACCAGCCGCAGGAAGCTGCACCTGGTGCCGGTGCACAGCAAAAGGCTGAAGAGCTAGCAAGAAAACGCGCTGAAGAAGAAGCCCACGCTGCGGAAGCGCAGGCCGCCGAACGTGCGCAGGAGGCGAAGCGCGCGGCGCACGAAGAAGCACAGAAAGCTGCTGAAGAGCAGAAGGCTATCGCAGCAGAAGCCAAGCAGAAGGCCGCCGAAGAGGCGCAGGCTGCAAAAGCTGCCGAAGCCGAGGCCAAACAGAGAGCAGCGGCAGAAGCACAGGCCGCCAAAGCCGAACAGCAAAAGGCCATAGAGGCCGAAGCCAAGCAGAAGGCTGCCGAAGAGGCGCAGGCTGCAAAGGCCGCCGAAAAAGCGGCTGCACAGGAAGCCGAGCAGGCCAAGAAGGCAACTGAAGCCGAAGCCAACAAGGCTGCGGAACAGCAAAAGGCTATCGAGGCTGACGCACGCAAGAAAGCCGAAAGCGCCCAGAAGGCCGCTGACCAGCAAACGCAAAAAGCCGCTGAGGACGCGAAGAAGGCAACGGAAAAAGCCACAAAGGAAGCTCCAGCTGCCGAAGAGCCCGCCGTTGAAAAGCCGCAGCAACCCAAGGGACAAAAACCTGCGGCAGAGCAACCAGCAACTGAGAAGCCTGCACCAGCTGCCGAGCCTGCCACGGGCGAAAAGCCCGCCAAGCCTGCTGAGGCACAAAAACCTGCAGCAGAGCCCGCAGCCAATCAGCCCGCGGAGAAGCCTGGCAAACCAGCCGAAAGTCAGAAACCTGCAACGGAACAGCCTGCTGGTGAAAAGCCGGCACCTGTCACCGAACCTGCCAAGGGTGAGAAGCCCGCGCCGGCCACAGAGCCTGCAAAGGGTGAAAAGCCGATAAAGCCGGTTGAAGGCCAAAAGCCTGCAATCGAGCAGCCTGCTGGTGAACAACCCGCAACCGGCAAACCTGCGGGCGAGAAGCCAGCTCCTGTTACAGAACCTGCTACTGGCGAAAAGCCTGCCAAGCCTGTTGAAGGACAGAAGCCAGTGTTGGAGCCTGCCGCCGGTCAGCCTACGGGTGAAAAACCCGCTGGCGAAAAGCCCGCAACCCCCGTCGAAGCCGGAAAGCCCGGACCAAAGGATGCTTCGCCATTGCCGGAAAATGCCGCGCCGGTTCTCGACAGCCAGAAGCCAGCCCCGCCCGTAAAGGGCACCGGCGGTCAGACCGTCGAAAAGCCTGCCGGTCAACAGCCGGCGGTCCAGCAGCCTGCCGTTCAGGTTCCAGCTACCCCGCCCGCACCGCCGCCAAAGAATGACGCGGATGTGCAGAAGGCGCTGGTACCGATCAAGGTGGAGGGTATCCGCACCGAGGAAGGCACACGCGTCAAACAGGCGCCACGCGAAGAGCGACCCGCCGATGTGCAGATTATCCAGAAGATCGACAACCGCACCATCGTCGAAGTCAACAACAACATCTTTGTTGAAAGCTCCGACCGTCCGCGCATGTCGCGGGATGCGCAGGATGTCTATTACGAGGACCTGCCACGCAACCGTACACGCGAAACCATCGTGCGTGACAATGGCGTACAGGTCGTCACCATCCGCAACCGCTATGGCGATGTGATTCAGCGCTCACGCGTCATGCCGGATGGACGCGAGGTCCTTCTGAGCTACACACCCGATTACGATCGTGAGGAACGCTATCAGTGGCGCGATCCCGGCCTTGATCTGCCACCGCTCGTCCTTGATATCCCTGTTGCCGAATACATCCTTGATGCCGATCAGGTGCCGGAAGCAGACGTCTACGACTTCTTTATCCGTCCGCCGGTGGAACGTGTTGAACGCATTTACTCCGTTGATGAAGTCAAGCGCTCGGCTCGTATCCGTGACAAGGTGCGCCGTATCGATCTGGATACGATTACCTTCAAGTTCGGCTCCGCTGACATCACCGATGATCAGATCCCGCATCTCGACAGTGTGGCCAAGGCGATGGCTGAGATTCTGAAAAAGAACCCGGCTGAAACCTTCCTCATCGAAGGCCACACCGATGCCGTCGGTTCCGATCAGGCCAACCTTGTTCTCTCCGACAAGCGGGCGGAATCGGTTGCCCAGGCCCTGACCAATGTGTTCGGCATTGCGCCTGAAAACATGGCCACCCAGGGCTATGGCGAACGCTATCTGAAGATCAAGGTCGATGGACCCGAGCAGCAGAACCGCCGTGTTGCCATCCGTCGCATCACCCCGCTGGTGCAGCCGCTGGCCAGCAAGTAGTCTGATCGGACATTGAAACAGAAAAACCCGGGCTTCAGTCCGGGTTTTTTGTGATTATAGGTGGTTTTGTCTTGAGTTCGTCATCTGCATCGCTATCTCATGCAGGAAACCAATTGGAATAAGTTGTTTATGAAACGTATCGAAGTTTTCATCGAAAGCATCATTCTCGCCTCGCGCTGGCTGCTTGTCGTGTTCTATCTCGGGCTGGCAATCGCGCTGGCGATCTATGCTTTCTCGTTCGCCGGTAAGCTCTTCGATTTCGTCATGAAGGTCACCTCTCTCGACGAAACCGAAACAATCCTCAAAATGCTCGGGCTCATTGATGCAGCGCTGGTTGCCAGCCTCGTGGTGATGGTGATCATCTCCGGTTACGAAAACTTTGTCAGCCGTTTCGATCAGGCTGATGATGTCCATTGGCTTGGCACGATTGATGCCGGATCGCTCAAGATCAAGGTAGCCTCGACCATCGTCGCCATCTCATCGATCCACCTCTTGCAGGTGTTCCTGAATCTGACGAAATACTCAACCGAACAGCTGACATGGTTCACGGTGATCCATCTCGCCTTCGTCTTCTCCGCCCTGTTCCTTGCCTATATCGACAAGATCATGGCCAAGGACAAAGGCGATAAGAAATCGGACGAGCCGTCGATTTAAGCCAATCGACCGCAGTGTTGGCGGATGCATACACCCCCCTCTGTCCTGTCGGACATCTCCCCCACAAGGGGAGAGATCAGCTGTCAGTACTGCCTTTGCACAATCTGAAACGTTTCCTGTTGTGCAAAGGCGTTCATGCCCATGTGATCTCCCCCCTTGTGGGGGAGATGTCCCACAGGACAGAGGGGGGTGTGTATGCCGCAGCTGCCGGTTCGTGGTTCGACAAGCTTGTCTGTTAGAGATGGTATAATGTGAAGAGGTCCACGTACCCTTTCCCGGCACGTGGACCGATTGACAGGATGCCGTTTCGACAAGCGGACATTGCAGTCCGATGGTGAGCAAGGCCCTGTCATTCGATGACACCCGAACAGTTGCAAGGGGCACCGACCCCGTATGACAAGCCAGGGAACCTCATCATGACACAGTTTGATCGTTTTGTCGGCATTGATGTGAGCAAG
>NZ_JBFRDN010000034.1:0-54593 GCF_052113785.1 Phyllobacterium sp. TAF24
GTCGTCCACTTTGCCCCATAGCACCCGATAGACCCACGTTGTGTAGGCTGTAATGAGCGGGACAAAAATGACCGTCACGACAAGCATGATAAAGAGCGTCAGATGGCTCGATGACGTATCCCAGACTGTCAGGCTTGACCGCGGATCGATCGACGAGGGCAAGATGAATGGAAACATCGACAGACCCACAGTCGAAATAATACCGAAGATCGAGAGCGCACTGGACAATATGGTCGTAATCTCGCGTTTGCTTCTAAAACCCAGCAAGGCGATCATGGCACCAAGAAACCCGAGGGCAGGGGCAATGATCATCCAGCTATGGGTTACGAAATTGGCAAACCAGGCATTATTATCCTGTACCACTGTTTTCAACAGCGGGTTGGACGGGCCAACCGGATTGATAATGCTGGTAATGCGGTAACCACCAATCATCGTCCATAGGATCAACCCGGCAAGAGCAAACAGAAGAAGGGTGATTGGTGCCGCGAAACTGCCAAACCGGCGCGCCCGTTCCGCAATGATGCCTGTCGTTTTCAACTGCAACCACGCGCTGCCATGCATAATGAGCATAGAGACCGAAAGAAGCCCGCAGAGAAGCGCGAACGGATTGAGAAGGCCAAAGAAGGACCCCTCGTAGAAAATGCGCAGGTCGCCGTCAAAACGGAAGGGAACACCCTGCAAAACATTGCCCAAGGCAACGCCAAAGATCAGGGATGGCACGAAACCACCAACAAAGAGCGCCCAGTCCCAGGCAGCGCGCCACGTGGCGCTATCGCGTTTGGAGCGGTATTTGAACGCAACGGGGCGAACGATCAGCGCTGCCAGGATAAGGAACATCGCGAGATAGAAACCGGAAAAGGATACAGCATAAAGCGGAGGCCATGCGGCGAATATTGCACCGCCGCCAACGATAAGCCAAACCTGATTACCTTCCCAGATGGGACCAATTGTGTTGATGGTAATCCGCCGCTCCATGTCTGTTCGCGCAACAAAGGGCAAGAGCGTCCCAATGCCGAGATCAAAACCATCTGTTACAGCAAACCCAATCAGCAATACGCCAATTAAAAGCCACCAGATCAGTCGTAACGTGTCGTAATCAATGAATTGATGCAGGATCATGGTCGTTTACTCCGCCGGAACAATGTGTGGGGAAATCAGGAGAGCTTCTGGTTCGTTATCCGGTTCCGGCCCTTTGCGAATGGCGCGAAGCATCAAGCCCATCTCAATGACGAACAGCACCGTGTAGATCGTGACAAAACCGGCAATCGTGATCAGCAGTGACATTGCACCGAGATTGGAAACTGCTGCGGCCGTTGGCAGAACACCTTCGATGATCCAAGGCTGGCGACCAAATTCCGCAACGATCCAGCCCATTTCGGCGGCAATCCAGGGGAGGGGGATCGCCAATACCGCAATCCGTAACAACCATGGATATGTATCAAGTTGTCGGCGCACGGACAGTACGAAAAAGGTTGCAGTCAGCAAGATGAAGAACATACCGAGCCCAACCATGATACGGAAAGACCAGAAGAGGGTAGGGACATGCGGAACCGTGTCCCACGCGGCCTTTTCAATCTGTGCTTCTGTTGCCTGACGCGGATCATCAACATAGCGCTTGAGAAGCAAGGCATAGCCCAGGTCAGCACCATTATTCTCAAATGTCGTACGGGTATCAGGGGCAATTTCACCCGTGCTGCCAGCCGCACGTATCTGCTGAAGTGCATCATAGGCAAGCAAACCTTGCTTGATCCGCACTTTCGCGTGTTTGACCAGATCTTCAATACCCGGAATTTCCGTGGTCAGGGAGCGCGTACCGATCAACCCCATAAGCCAGGGGATATGCACCGCATAATGGGTTTCACGCGACTGTTGATCGGGAAAGCCGAAGGCAGTGAAAGCAGCCGGAGCAGGCTCGGTCTTCCACATCGCTTCAATGGAGGCGAGCTTCATCTTCTGATGTTCGGTGGAGAGATAGCCGCTCTCATCTCCAAGTACGACCACGGAGAGGGAAGCGGCAAGTCCGAAGGAGGCAGCCACCGTCATCGATCGTTTGGCCAGAGCCGTGTGGCGGCCTTTCAAAACATACCAGGCCGAGACGCCGAGAACAAAGATAGAGGCCGTTACGTAACCGGCTGAAACCGTGTGAACGAACTTTGCCTGAGCAACCGGATTAAACAAAACCGCAAAGAAATCAGTGACTTCCATTCGCATGGTTTGTGGATTAAATGCCGATCCCACGGGATTCTGCATCCAGCCATTGGCAATCAATATCCACAAAGCGGAGAAGTTCGAACCGATAGCAACCAACCAGGTTGCTGTGAGGTGCCCCACTTTTGAAAGCTTGTCCCAACCGAAGAAGAACAGCCCGACGAAGGTCGCTTCGAGGAAGAATGCCATCAGGCCTTCAATGGCCAGTGGTGCCCCAAAAATATCCCCGACATACTGGCTGTAATAGCTCCAGTTCATGCCGAACTGGAATTCCATGACAATGCCGGTAGCTACACCAAGAGCAAAGTTGATACCGAACAACGTGCCCCAGAATTTCGTCATCTGCCGCCAGATCACACGACCTGTCATCACATAGACGGTCTCCATGATCGCAAGCAGCACGGAAAGACCGAGTGTCAAAGGTACGAAAAGAAAGTGATAAAGCGCTGTTATCGCAAATTGCAGGCGCGAAAGCGCCACGATGTCGAGTTCCATCTGCTTCTGTCGGGTTCGCCCGACCCCCTGTTGATCAGCCTTGCGACAGGCAAGCGCCGAGTGAAAGAGACTGCGCGGTCAGTCAGGCCGCAATGTTGCAAGCACAACATCAAACTCCGTTGTGCCGCGGTGTACGGAGGCAATGATTTGCCCCTGTTTCATGATGAGAAGGCGATCAGCCAATTCGGCCTCCCGCCGTATGTGAGTGGCTATGATGACTGAACGGCCATCCATCTGCTGTTTCAGACGCGTAAGGACATCGCGGGCTGTGCCGCCATCTAGCCCTTCAGTTGGTTCATCCAGCAACCACAGCGGCGCGTCACGCAGAAGCAGCCGCGCAAGCGCCAGACGACGCAATTGGCCACCTGAGAGGCCAAGCCCGCCTTCGCCGAGCCGAGTAGCAAGCTGCCCGGGCAATGTCCTTACGTGATCTGCAAGCCCCGCTATCGCCAATACATGCCAAAGGTGCGCATCAGTGGCATCTGGATCAGCAAGCCTGAGGTTGTCGCGAAGACTATCCTGAAATAATTCCGTCTTTTGGGTAAGACGTGTTGAGGATACATATCCAATGCAGCCGGCTACCGGTGCAATTTCCCCTGCAATCAGCGCCATCAGCGTCGATTTACCTGCGCCGCTCGCGCCGATCAGAGCGATGTGCTCGCCTTTTGCAAGTGTGAGCGAAATGTCCATGAGAGCAGGTATGAAAGCTCCCTTGTGAAAGGCGGTGACCGCCTCCAACCGGACTGCATTATTGTCCGGGGGAGGGGAGGGAAGAGGAAGCGAGGGGATATCGACAAGATTGCTGCCAATACGCCTTGCCGCTAAGACTGTACGACCAAGCTCCAAAGCGCCGCGCCGCAGCCCGGCAAAGGGCTCGAGCGCTGCCAAAGCCAACAATATGCCCAGCGCAGCAACCGGTGCGCCGATCAGACCAACCTGTGCGAGAATGGCGACTGCAATCAGGGTTCCGGAAAGGAGTACGGCGGCGGCTATACCAAAGCCGACTGTAACACCCATTTCCACGTGATTCAGCCTATTATCCGCATCAGCCAAGCGGTCATTGGCGGATCTGATCGCATCACATTGGGCCGAGACTCGTCCAGCCATGATGAGATCAGTCTGACCTGCGATCAGATCGATAACACGCGAGCGCTGCGCCTCAAGCGTATGGGTGCGGCGGCGGGCGGCACCGAGTGAAACAAGACCGGCGAAAACTGGGATTCCAAACCCCGTTACCAAAAGCCATAGCGCAACGCTTAGGCCAAAGATCGGGTGCATCAGGCCAAAAGCAACGCTGATCGTCAATGCTGAGCACAACGCGACCGCTCCGGGAACCAGTATACGCAGGTAGAGGGAGTCGAGAGCATCGATATCTGCCGTCAACCGAAACAGCAACTTTGACGGCCTTCGTAAAAGCGCATGAGCAGCGTCAGGTCGTGCCCATCCGCGAAACAATTTCTCGCGTAAACCAGCAAGCACCCCAAGCGTGGCATCATGGGTCGTCAACCGCTCGCCATAACGCGCCGCAGTACGTGCGAGAGCGAGAAAGCGGATACCCGCAGATGGCGCGAACACATCAAAGGTAAAGGCCGTGGCCGACGAAAGTCCGGCAATTGCCGTGGCGGTGATGAACCAGCCGGACAATCCGAGGAGCGCAATGCCAGCCAACACCGTCCCAGCTGCCAGCAGCGCACCTGCAACAAGGATAAAGCGTCGCTCTGCGAGAAAAAGCCGGATAATGGGGCGAAAATCGCGCCAGAAAGACATCATATGCCACTCCTCGAAAATGCCATTCGAAGATCGAGGATGCGGTGTGCGCGCGCGGCCAGTACCGGGTCGTGTGTCGCTATGACAAGCGTCTTACCTTTGGACATCGCGAACAATCTTTCGGCAATATCATTAGCCGTCTCACTATCGAGATGCGCCGTTGGTTCATCGGCAAGGATGATCGACGCCTCAGCATTAGCGGCCGCACGGGCAAGAGCAAGACGCAGTGCTTCGCCGCCTGAAAGTCCGGCCCCTCCCTCACCAATCGAAGCCTTGCCACGAGCATTGGCAACATTATTGAGAGCAGACTGATGAAGAGCAGCCTCAACCGCTTGCCCATCGACATTGGGGCGCCCCAGGGAAATATTTGCAGAGACGGTGCCAGCAAAGATATGCGGTCTTTGCCCAACCCAGGCAATCTTTTTGCGCGCCTCCACAGCATTTGTCGCCAAGGACACGCCAGCAATAGCAATCTCTCCGCATTCCAGTGACGCGAGACCGGCAATCAGAGCCAACAACGTCGATTTTCCCGATCCGCTAGGCCCAAGCAGCGCAACAGTTTCGCCATAAGCGATATCAAAGCTGATATCCTCAAAGACTGGCGATTGCTTATCGGCATAGCGGAATGTGAGACCTCTGATCTGAACCGCTGATGTTTCGGAAGATGTAACGGCAGTTATTTCCTGACGGCCCTTTGCACTTTGTGCGCCTGGCACCACGGTATTACCAAGCGCAAGCTTGCGTAGCGCGTCCAGCGCGGCTTCTCCGGCAGCTCGGTCGTGCCAGACAGACGAGAGTTCACGCAGAGGCTCAAAAAACGCCGGAGCAAGCAGGAGGATAAACAGCCCTTCGCTCAGTGAAAGTCGGCCGCTCCATGTGCCGAAGTCCAGCTGCCCGAGAAGATGAAAACCAACATAAACAGCCACCATGGCAACGCCGAGTGCCGCAAACAACTCAAGAACCGCCGAGGACAGAAAGGCGATGCGCAACACGGCCATTGTCCGCATCCGCAAGGATTCCGCATCGTCTCGCAGACGCTTCGCTGTCCTATCAACAGCGCCAAGCGAACGGATCGTGGCAAGTCCGCGTAGCCGATCCAGCAGGAATGCATTCATCCCCCCAACCTCGACCAATTGTGCTTCGCTCGCCGCCTTGGCACGCCAGCCGATAAGCGCCATGAAAATCGGAATAAGCGGCGCTGCCACAAGCAAAACAATAGCGGCGGCCCAGGAGAGCGGCAGAACACAAAGAAGGATGGCGACCGGCACTACCTTCGCTTTGAACCTCGCGGGACCAAAGCGCGCAAGATAGGGCACGACCGCCTCAGCCTGTTCCGTCAGAATACTTGCCGCAGCACCCGATGCTATCCGATCAGGATCAAGCGGCGAACGGCGAGCCAGAACTGCAACGGCGTCTACCCGCAGTTCCGAAAGTGCAGCGCGCGCAGCACGAAAGGCCAGTCGGTTTCCCAGCGCATCGATCAACGCACGTACTATTCCAATCAGAAGAACGCCGGCGGCGAGCCATATTATGCCGGATATCTCGTTACCGGTTGCGATCAGGCCGACAGCGATGCTTAAAAGCCCTGCCTGGGGCAACCACAGGAGAGAGCCAGCCGCCTGAATGAATGCTGCACGTCTCGCCTGACCGGCGCAGTTAACCGCGGAAGTTTGACCAGTGCTAACGGAGGTTTGTTCGACGCGCGGAAAGCCGCTGGCTACCGCAGTATCGGCCCGCAAAGCTGTCGAGGAACTCAACGCGTCGACTGACATCGGTTATGCCCTGTCCGGATTGCGTTTGGAACGACCAAGCGAGACGATCTTGTCCTTCGCCTCGAGCAATCGCGTCACCTTGGCCCCAAGTGTAAGCAATGTTGCAAGACGATCGGTTTCGAGCTTCTTCACATCATCATACCAAGTTGTCAGACGTTCGATAAGGCCATGCATTTCCGCCATGCGTTCCTGAGCGTGGCGCTCGGCATCGCTTGCGGGCTGCTGCATGAGAATCTCGCGCAAGACGGAGAGTGTTGGATCGACCTCCCTCTTCTTTCGCTCCTCGGCAAGTGTTCGCAAAATCTGCCAGACATCGTCAGGTGTCGTGAAAAAGTCCCGGCGATCATCCGGGAGATGTTTCAGCAGAACCAAGTTCCACGCCTGCAATTCGCGCAAACTCATCGAAACATTGGACCTGGAAATACCAAGGGAATCGACAATCTGGTCCGCGTTCAGTGGCTCAGGAGAGACATAAAGCAGCGCATAAATCTGGCCAACGGTGCGGTTAATGCCCCAGCGGCTGCCCATTTCACCAAAATGCAGGACGAAGGATTGAACGAGAGGAGGAAGGTTCATCGGCGATTCCTGATACAACAGTTATTTCAGTAATTACTGAAATTACAGTATTTGATAGGGAAGCCCGATGCAAGTGGAGGGAAAGCTAACGCGTCATTCTCTCGCAGGTCGCGAATTTTATAACATCAATTCAAAGGCTTAAAAAAAGAAACCCAGCCGTTGCCAGCTGGGTTTCACAAAGAATAATGAAGAATTATGTGGTTTAATTCAAGCCAAGCTTACCGCGTAGGGTCGAAAGATCTTCAGCCAAGGTGTTAACAGCGGCCGCCAGCACTGTACGATCATCATCAGTCAGCTTGTCATAAAGCTCGTAACCTTCGGCGGTCTTGTACTTCGACAAAGTCTTGTCGACGGTATCAAAATTGCCCGAAACCTTGGCCACAAACGCACCGTCATCCTTTTCGATCAAGGGGCGAACCAGATCGAAAATCTTGCGCGATCCATCAAAGTTTGCCTTGAAGTCCCACAGATCCGTATGGCTGTAGCGGTCTTCTTCACCGGAGATCTTGGTGGCAGCCACTTCTTCCATCAGCGCAGCAGCACCGCCCACAACTTTTTCGGGCGGAAATGTCAATTCGGTAATGCGCTTGTGGAGTTCCACCACATCCGCCTGAAGCTTGTCAGCAAAGTCTTTCAGGCCTTCCGTGCTGTTCTGGCTGAAAAGGCCATATTCAAGCCGATGGAAGCCAGTGAACGACGGATCTTTCTCCGCCTGTTCGTGATCATCCGCACGGGAGTCAATCGAGCCATCGAGATCGCTGAAAAGTTCAGCCACTGGCTCAACGATTTCGTAGTTCATGCGGGTTGGTGCATAAAGCTTCTTGGCCTTTTCGATATCCCCGGCCTTAATGGCATCGGTAAAAGCCTTCGTCTCGTTGACGAGCTTTTCAAGATTCTCGCCAATGAAAAGCTTGTACTCGGCGATCGGCCCAACGAGATCGAGAGGGGAGACCTCCGCGTTGGCAGCGCGCGGCGCTACCGCAGCGGTTATGGCAAAGACACTTGCTGTAAGGTAGGCTCTTAGTTTCATGGATGGCTCCTTCAGGACTTGGTGATTGTTGGAGTATGGCCGGCTGCTTCCAGTAATGATCGGCCAAGAAAATCATCGGCATTGACAACGCCGGGCAGCGTAAAGAAAAAACCGCCGCCAATCGGCTTGATATATTCCTCAAGTGGCTCGCCATTCAGCTTGTTCTGAACGGTAATAAAACCCTTCTCGAGATCAGCCTGATAAGCGATGAAGAGCAGCCCTTGTTCGAGCTGACCGGATTTGCTTACACCGTTTGAATAGTTGAACGGGCGACGCAGGATCAGGTGCGCGTCAGAACCCTTTGCGCGATCATTTGCCAGCCTGATATGCGCATCCAGCGGCGTAACCGTGCCTTCGGTATCCTTCGCATAGTCAGGCAGTTCTATCTCGGTGCGCCCACCAAATGGCGCTCCGCTTGGCTTGAGCCGTCCGATAATGCGCTCCTGTTCACCCAGCGGCGTACGGTCCCACCGCTCGACAAAGTTACGGATGATCCGGATCACCTGATAGGTACCGTTACGCGCCCAAGTGGGCTCGTCGCCATTGCCTTGAACCCAGACAATCCGATCCATCAATTCAGTATTGCCCGCATCGGGGTTTGCCGATCCATCACGAAAGCCAAGGAAGTTGCGCGCGCTCTGGTGTGTGCCATCGGGGCTGCGTGGCAAAACAGGCACGGAGCCTTCCTGCTTCCAGCGCAAAACCATCAAATCAGGCAGATTTTTCAGGATATCGCGCAGCGCATGAATATTGGTATCGGGTGTATTCGACGATATCTGCAACGAGAGATCGCCATGGCAGAGCGACTGATCCAGCGCATCATTTTTGAATGCCTTCATACGGGAAAGGCGAACAGGCTTATGTGGCAAAAGCCAGTCACGTTGATCGAAGAACGACGCGCCCAATGAGACAGTCATTGTCAGATTGTCAGGCAGAACCACGGGGCCAAGAATGCCATTGTCAGCCGGAGGCAATTTGTCATTGAGTGCGGGAGGCGTGCCACCCTTCATCAGGAAGGCAATACGAGCCGAAAGGGTCTTGAAAAGCCGTTCAACCTCTTCCGGTTTGCTTGCCAGCACCCTGAAAGACGCCACCATACCTGCCGCAGGACGTGGTGTTACGATGCCAGACTGATATTGTCCGTTGAAGGGTTGCTGATCCAGCATCTTGTCACTAAGAGGCGCATCCGTGACCTGTTCGCCATGCCTTTCCTCAGCATGTGCGCCAGCGACACCGGCGGCCAGCACACTACCCGCTGCGCCAACACCAAGCAAAAGGTTACGGCGGTTGGTGATAAAAGACTGTGTGTCGTTGTCTTTTGCCATGCTTGCTTCTCGTCCTATTCCAAACCAACAGCGGCATTGAGCTTGCCGATGGAATCGGCGAGCGCCTGCATCTGCGTAGCCAGCGCCTTTTTACTGTCGGCATTCACATCGCTGTACGAGGGGAAACCAGCCGGACCGCGCAGTGCTTTGAGCGCACTATCAACAGCCGCTAACCGGGCTTCGATATCGGCAATAACAGTAGGCGAGCCCTGAGCAACAACCGGCTTCATCAGCGCCATCATGCGCGAGACACCGGCGAGATTAGCTTCAAAATCAGCGAGATCGGTTTGTGAATAATGATCCTCACCTGCGGTAATCCTTGTGCTGGCAATAGTGCCAATCAAACGGGCGGCACCGCTGGCAATCTGATCTGGCGGAATGCGCAGTGATCGCGCACGATCCTTGAGGGCAGTCACGTCAGCCAGCAATTTGGCGGAAACGGGTGCCAAGCCATCAAGATTCTTGACGGAATAGAGCCCGTATTCGATGCGGTGAAACCCGGTAAATCCGGCATCCGCCTCGCGCTTTTCAAGATAATCGGCAACAGGGTCAATCGCATTGTGCAAATCGGCGAAACGATCTGCCATCGGCTCAAGCTGCATATAGGGCAGACGCGCCTTCGGGTAGAGGTCTCGCGCCTTGTCGATGTCTCCAGCCTTGATTGCATCGTCGAGCGCCTGAACGTTCTTCACAAGCGCGCTCGTCTGAGTCGCAAGAAACACCTGATATTCCGCCAGAGGACCGATAAATGCCACCAGCGCCGGTCGCGCTGCAGCCGCATCCGCTTCTGCAGAGGGTGTTACAGTCAGGGTCCCGCGCGGATTGTTGAGAAGACCGCAGGTGATTTCATACTTGCCAGCGTTCAGTTTGGCCGTCAGCGTCTGTGTGAAGCCCGGAACAATATTCTCCCGCTCTTCCAGAACCATGACGCCATCAAGGATTTCCCATTCGAGCGCGCGGTCAGATTTATTGACGATTTTAAATGTTGTACGACCGGCAGGCACGGTCAGGGCATTCGGATCACATTTGCCTTCACTGATGGTAACGGTAATCGCACCGTCAGCCGGGCCGGTTTTGACCTTGGTCGAGGCATAGTAAAACGCGGCACCACCGGCAACGACAAGCAGGCCAGCCCCGACAACGGCAAACTTCATCAGCTTTTGTGATGGTGGAGGAGAAGACGGATTTGTATTGGCTGCCATGAAAAGCTTTCAATGAGTTGGTCGCGACGCCGCAACAGCGCTTTGACGCTGAGGTGCGGGCCGTAGAAAAAAGAACAGGCTAATGGCGAGAAATGCGACATAGGCAATGACCTCACCCAGTGTCGGCATATCCTGATAACCAAACATGCCTGAAAGCAGTGTGCCGAAAGTACTACTGACCGGCAGCACGTCGCTCAAATCGATCACAACAGTCTGCAAACTATTCCAGACACCTGCCTCGTGCAGATGGCGCAGTGAACCGGCAAGGATACCGGCAGCAACAACCAGGATGAACAGGCCGGTCCAGTAGAAAAAGCGCTTCAAATTAAGACGAACGCCACCCGCATATATGCCGTAGCCAAGACAAATGGAGACAATGATACCCAACAGCGCCCCAAGCGGTGCATCGGAATTTGCACTCTGTTCGAAAATGGCCAGCAGGAAAAACACGGATTCAAGTCCTTCGCGGGCGACAGCAAAGAATACCATGGCAACAAGCGCCGCACCTTGTCCTGACGAATGAGCGAGTGCCTCGTCGATAGATGTATGCAATTCGGATTTGATTGAGCGCGCAGCCTTGCGCATCCAGAAAACCATCGATGACAAAACGATGACGGCAATAAAACCGACGATTGCCTCAAAAAACTCTTGCGCCTTCTGCGGAAATTGGGCGCTAACCATCTGCAGCCCGGCACCCACGAACAGCGAAAGCGCAACGGCCAACAAAATGCCAACCCACACTGCGGGCATCCACGAGCCACGACCCGTCTGCTTCAAATAACTTGCAACAATGCCAACAATCAGCGCGGCCTCAATGCCCTCGCGCAGCATAATCAAAAATGGAACAAGCATTAAAACCAATCCTCGGCGCTGACAGCCCGATGTTGTACAGCGCAGGGCAAGTCATAAACCGGGACGAAAAACGAAGCAATAACAATATATTAGAAGAATTCTAAGAAGGCGATGACGTAAAATTCTGTAATCTTTTCCGTATGTTGAGTTATTTAGTCCACTATTTTGCGACATTAAACTGGTCGACTTTGGGTGTATGCAGATGACCCAGATCACAGAACATGAGCTGTTCACACAGGTTTTACCAGCGCGTGGCAGCACTAATCCAAATATTTGCGGCAATCGCGCCTCTCTTCACTCGGGAAGAAAGGCGCTGATCAGAACCATCAATTCTCCTGTTTGCCATACCCACCGCCGGTTGGGGTGACAATGACAAACGCCTCGCCAGCTTCGAGAACCGTGTGGGCGCAACCCTGAAGCTCTTCCATTGTACCGTCCTTGCGACGCACAGCGTTCGTTCCGGTCTGTCCGGGTTCGCCGCCCTTCAGACCAAAGGGCGCAACCCGGCGATGGCCGGAGAGAATAGCAAAGTCGAGCTTCTCCTGCGCGCGGATCGTTCTTTTGGTACCATTGCCAGCGGACCATTTGCCCTTGCCGCCGGAATTCGCGCGGATATGGAAATCTTCCAGCACCACAGGAAAACGCGTCTCAAGAATTTCCGGATCGGTCAGGCGCGAATTGGTCATGTGCGTATGGATCGCATCGGCACCGTTATATCCGGGTCCCGCAGGCGCACCGGAACAGATGGTTTCATAGTACTGATATTGATCATTGCCGAAGGTAAGATTGTTCATCGTCCCCTGAGCTGCCGCCTGAGCACCCACGGCCCCAAACAGACAGTTTGTCACCGCTTGGCTGACCTCGACATTACCAGCCACAACGGCGGCAGGATATTCCGGGGAGAGCATGGTACCATCGGGAACAATAATATGGATCGGGCGCAGGCATCCGGCATTCATCGGAATATCGCTCTGTACCAATGTCCTGAAGACATAGAGCACAGCGGCGCGCGTCACCGGGCGCGGCGCGTTAAAATTGTCAGCGCGCTGCTCTGACGTGCCGGTGAAATCAACGGTCACTTCGCGGGCTGCTTTGTCGACTGATATGTTGACGACAATGCTGCACCCCTGATCCATTTCATAGGTAAAGCTGCCATCTTGTAGTTGATCAAGCACACGGCGCACGCTTTCCGCCGCATTATCCTGCACATGACCCATATAGGCCTCGACCACGTCCTCGCCAAAATGCTTGATCATCTTGCGCAATTCTGCGACGCCCTTTTCATTGGCGGCAACCTGCGCTTTCAGATCATTGACGTTCTGCAAGAGCGTGCGCACCGGATAGCGTGCGCCGGTCAGAAGCGCGGCTAGTTCGTCCTCACAGAAGCGGCCTCGATCAATCAGTTTGAAATTGTCGATATAGACACCTTCTTCCTCAATCGTGGTCGCCAGCGGCGACATGGAACCGGGTGCAATGCCGCCAATATCCGCATGATGGCCGCGACTGGCGACCCAGAAACGGATTGTCGTGCCGGCATCATCGAAAACCGGCGTACAGACAGTCAGATCCGGCAGGTGCGTACCACCGTTATAGGGCGCATTGATCAAAAAGACGTCACCGGGATGAATAACCGGATTTTCGCGAATGGCCGCAGCAACGGACGCATCCATTGAGCCGAGATGCACTGGCATGTGCGGCGCATTGGCAACAAGATTTCCTTCCGCGTCAAAAACGGCGCAGGAGAAATCCAGCCGCTCCTTGATATTGACAGAATAGGCCGTGTTTTGCAGCGTCACGCCCATCTGCTCGGCGATGGACATAAAGAGATTGTTAAAAATCTCGAGCATCACCGGATCAGCCTTGGTGCCAATAGCTGAACGGTCAGGCAAAGCCTTGATACGTTTGAGGACGATATGATCCTTGGCCGTCAATTCCGCCTGCCAGCCGTCTTCAATAACAATGGTCTGGTTCGGCTCAATGATGATCGCCGGACCGGCAAGGCGCTGTCCGGGTTTCATCACATCGCGCAGCACCACTGCTGCGTCATGGGCGCCGCCTTGTGAATAGAAGCGGTTACGCCGTACAGCATCCGGTTCGCCCGTTGCGATTGCGTCAACTGATGTTTCGGCTTGACCAGCGCCGCCGCCAACGGTTTCCACCTCGACCGCATCAATGACAAGCGCCTTGTTTTCGGCGACAAAGCCAAAGCGGCGCTTGTGCAAGATCTCGAATTCGCGGCGCAAGCGGCTGATATCGTCATGATCAGGAAAGGTCGCCTCAACGGCCAGCACCGTATCCGTACCGGCATAACGGATATGGGCGCGCACAATGCTGGTGATTTCACTCGCGGCGATGCTCTGCGCATAGAGTTCGGCAAGACATTCGTGCTGAAGTTCCGCTGCCAGAACAGCGAGCGGGGCAGGGGCGGCAGGATCAAGCGCCACGCCCAATGCCTTCTGCCGCGTGGCGCGGATGTCCGCGAGACCCATGCCATAGGCCGAAAGCAAACCGGACATGGGATGAACAAGGATGCTTTTCATACCAAGCGCATCTGCAACCAGACAGGCGTGCTGTCCACCCGCACCGCCAAAGCAACTCAATGCGTAGCGCGTGACATCATAGCCGCGCTGCACGGAAATCTTCTTGATGGCCTCCACCATGTTGGCAACGGCAATCCGGATGAAACCATCAGCCACATCCTCGGGGCTGCGCCCATCACCGATCTTGTTTGCCAGCTCGGTGAAGCGGGCTTTCACCACGACGACATCAAGCGGTTCGTTTTGATCCGGACCGAAGATTGGCGGGAAAAATTCAGGCAGAAGTTTGCCAACCATGACATTGGCGTCAGTCACAGCCAGCGGCCCGCCATTGCGATAACAGGCAGGCCCCGGATTGGCGCCAGCCGAATCCGGTCCAACGCGGAATCGACCCGCATCGAAATGCAGGATCGAACCGCCACCGGCAGCCACCGTATGAATCAGCATCATCGGCGCACGAACACGAACACCTGCAACTTCGGTCTCAAATGCACGCTCATATTCGCCATCGAAATGCGCCACATCGGTGGATGTCCCACCCATGTCGAAGCCGATGACATTTGGGAAACCCGCCTCTTCGCCGGTTCTGGCCAGACCAACGACGCCGCCTGCCGGACCGGACAGGATTGCATCCTTACCCTGAAACATATCAGCGGCGGTCAGACCACCCGATGACATCATGAACATGACGCGGGCGCCCGTGCGGGCAATGTCCAACTCCTTGGAAACCTGTGCCACATAACGGCGGAGTACTGGCGAGAGATAAGCATCGATAACGGTGGTGTCGCCGCGCCCGACCAACTTGATCAGTGGTGACACTTCATGGCTGACGGACACCTGCGTGAAACCCAGATCGCGCGCAATCGTTGCAATGGCGGCTTCATGGGAAGGGAACTTATAGGCATGCATGAAAACAATGGCGATTGCTTCATAGCCCTCATCCTTCAACGCCTTCAGGGCAGCGCGTGCCTGCTGTTCATCAAAGGGAATTTCAACCGTACCATCGGCAAGTACGCGCTCGTTGATTTCGACAACCTTATCGTACAGTGCCTCCGCCTTGATGATCTCAGTGGCAAAGATGTTCTTGCGTTCCTGATAGCCAATGCGAAGAGCATCGCGAAAACCTTTTGTGGTGATCAGCGCGAGGCGCTCGCCCTTGCGTTCGAGCAAGGCATTCGTCGCAACGGTTGTGCCCATGCGCACTTCGCCGATAAGTCCGGAGGGGATCGCTTCGCCGGGCTTTAATCCCAGATGCAGGCGAATACCTTGTACAGCGGCATCCTTGTAAGCATCAGGGTTCTCGGACAGCACCTTGCGGGCATGGAGTGTGCCTTGCGGATCGCGGCCGATGACATCGGTAAACGTGCCGCCACGGTCGACCCAGAAATCCCAGCTTCCCATGCTCATCCTGCACTCCTCTTGCTCGACTGCCACATTTGTAAGCATGCCCAATTAATAGACTATAGCGTCGTTGACAATATGTCGATAAAATGATGATATAAATTCGTCAAGGCGGAGGCAAGAAGAATGACGACTGGTCCTAAAGACCACACGGCGGCAGATATTGAGCAGTTTGCAACGGCACTGCCGAAGCATCTGAAACCTGTTTCTTCGATTGGTCCCATCGTATCGTCAGCACATCTTGCCGAAGGCGGTTCGCCCGGCCTTTCCGAAGTCGAATACGGCATGATTCTCGCTTCCCATGCCTTTTCCCGCTGGATGGTGCGTTGCATGGCCGCCGCCGGATTGCCGGGCCTTTCGGCCACGGAAATTCTCATCCTTCACTCAGTCCGGCATCGCGGACGGGAAAAGAAGCTTGCCGATATCTGCCTTGTTCTAGATATCGAAGACACGCATGTAGCGACTTACGCTATCCGCAAGCTGGAAGCCGCCGGACTTGTCACCACAGGCAAGGCGGCCAAGGAAAAGACCATCAAGATCACCAATAAGGGCGCTGACGCCTGCACGCGTTACGCCCAGATTCGCGAGCGCCTGTTCGTCGCATCAACAACCAATGCACGGCCCGCCGAAGACACACTTTCGGAAATAGCTGCGGTGCTGCGCTTCCTTTCAGGCGCTTATGATCAGGCGGCTCGTGCCGCCACTACACTTTAAGACAAGGATTGTTGCGTGACCGGTGATCTCTCTCCTCCGCTATTGGCCGTGGACAATCTTTCCGTTGAGTTTGGTCCGTCGCGGGTTGTGGAGAACCTGAGCTTTTCTGTGCGAGCAGGGCGCACCCTTGCCATTGTCGGCGAATCCGGGTCGGGCAAATCTGTCACCTCACTATCCGTTATGCGGCTGGCCGACATGATGGGCGGACAGTTTCCGACGGGTCAGGTGCTGTTCGAGAGCCGCAAGGGCCGGATCGACCTGACAACCGCAACCCAAAAAACCATGCGCGGCATTCGCGGCAAGGAGATCGCCATGATCTTCCAGGAGCCGATGACGTCGCTCAATCCGGTATTCACCATTGGCGATCAGATCGCCGAAGTTCTCGTTCTGCATGAGGGCATGTCCAAGACGGCAGCCCTCGCGGAAGCCAAAAGGCTGTTGGACCTGGTGCGTCTGCCGGATGCTACCGACTTGCTCGGGCGCTATCCGCACCAGCTGTCCGGCGGCATGCGTCAGCGCGTCATGATTGCCATGGCCCTTGCCTGCCGTCCGAAACTGCTCATCGCCGACGAGCCGACGACAGCACTTGACGTGACGATACAGGCGCAGATTTTGAACATCATCCGCGAACTGCAGGCAGAACTCGGCATGGCCGTGATCTTCATCACCCATGACATGGGTGTTGTGGCAGAAATGGCCGACGACGTGGTGGTTATGTGGAAGGGCAAGAAGGTGGAGGAAGGCCCGGTTGCCGACATTTTCGCCAAGCCGCAACATCCCTATACGCAGACATTGCTTGCGGCGGTGCCAAAGCTCGGCAGTATGACCGGCGAGGAATTTCCGAAACGCCTCCCGCTCACAATCATGGATGGCGACACACCACGTCTTGTCGGTGCTGAGTGCATCCAGAATACGGCTCGCTATGGCCTTCCGCCAATCCTTTCGGTGCGCGATCTCGTCACCCGGTTTAATATCAAGAAGGGCCTTTTTGGCGGCGTCACCCACCGGGTGCATGCGGTCGAAAAAGTATCTTTCGATATCCATCCCGGCGAGACATTGGCGCTTGTCGGCGAATCCGGTTCCGGAAAATCAACCATCGGGCGGACGATCCAGCAATTACAAAAGGAAACCTCAGGCACGATCCTCTTTGATGGCCGTCCCGTTTCCGCGATGAACCGCAATGAGCAGCAAAAACTGCGGCAGGAAATTCAGTATATTTTCCAGGACCCATTCGCTTCGCTTGATCCGCGTAAAACTGTCGGCTTTTCCATTGCCGAACCGATCCGCACCCATGGACTCATCAACGGTAGCAAACCGATCCAGAAGCGCGTCGATGAATTGCTGGAACGCGTCGGGCTAACCAGCGCTCATGCAACACGCTATCCACATGAATTCTCCGGCGGTCAGCGTCAACGCGTCTGCATTGCCCGCGCGCTTGCTTCCAATCCGAAACTAATCATCGCCGATGAGGCCCTGTCGGCGCTCGACGTGTCCATTCAGGCGCAAATCCTCAACCTGTTCATGGAATTGCAGGAACAGCAGGGGCTTTCCTATCTTTTCATCAGTCACGATATGGCTGTGGTCGAAAAAATGAGCCACCGGGTGGCAGTGCTTTATCTGGGGCAGGTCGTCGAAATCGGCACACGCCAACAAATCTTCGAAACACCTACACATCCCTACACCCAACGCCTTTTATCAGCGGTACCGGTGGCTGACCCGACCCGTGCGCGTAATCGCACCATGCTGGAGGGCGAAATACCAAGCCCCATTCGCCGGGTCGGTGATGAACCCAAGATTTTCGAACGGAAGGAAATTGCGCCCGGTCATTTTGTGGCAAGTGCAGCCTGAACCGTTTCCAACAAGACTGATTAAAAAAGAGGAGAAAACAATGACAATAAAAAAATGGGGAATACACGCGGCGTTTCTGGCGCTGGGTCTGGCAGGAACAGCTTTGCTCGCTGGCCCCGCATCGGCAGCGGGTACGCTGACCATTTCATCACCGCAGGACCCCGGCAGCTGGGACCCGATCGATACATTTCTCGTCAACTGGGCTTCGGTCGCCACCAACATCTATGATGGCCTGACCTATCGCGGCCCTGACCTGAAGCTGGTTCCCGGTCTTTCCACCGCATGGGAAGAACTCGACGAAGGCAAGCGCATCCGCTTTACCCTGCGCGAGGGCGTAAAATTCCATGACGGTGAGCCCTTCAATGCGGAGGCCGTCAAATTCACCTTTGACCGTCTGCTTGGTGAAGAAGGCAAGAAGGGGCCACAGCGTTCCAACTATGCCGCTATCGAGAGCGTTGAAATCATCGACGCCAAGACCGTCGATTTTCACCTGAAGGCACCGGACCCGGTCCTTTTGACCAAGCTTGCCGGATATGGCGCGATGATCGTGCCGCCGAAATACATTCAGGAAAAGGGTGATGACTATTTCAACGCCCATCCTGTCGGCACGGGTCCGTTCAAGGTTGTCTCCTACGAGCCGAAGATCGGCATCAAGCTGGAAGCCTTTGCCGATCATTGGGGCGGCGCACCGAAACTCTCCAATCTTGAATATCGCTTCATTGCGGAACCAGCGACCGCCGTTGCCGAATTGCAGGCGGGACGTGTTGATCTCGTCATTCCGCCAACCATTCCAGTTGGCATGATACCGACCATTCAGGCCGACCCGAAACTTGAAGTCGTCAGCACTGCCGGTCCAACCGTCTACGCCCTGCGCTTCAATACAAAGAGCGGCCCGACTGCCGATGAACGGGTGCGTAAAGCATTGATCCTCGGCGTCGACCGCGATGCCATTATCCAGTCGATCCTCGCGGGACAGGCATCGCCAATCGCCAGCTTCCAGGGCGCATTGTCCTTTGGCAACGACCCCACGATGAAGCCATTGCCCTATGATCCGGAAAAGGCGAAAGCCTTGCTGAAGGAAGCGGGCATTGCAGCGGGTACCACATTGCAGATTGATGTGCGCGGCAATGACACCACATTTAACGAAGTGTCACAGGCCATTGCCAGCTATCTTCAGGTCATCGGCATCACAGTGACAATCAAACCCTACGAGACCAACGTCTTGCTCAACGACATTATCCCAGCTGGCAAGACAGGCGCGATGTTCGAGCAGGCATGGGGTGGCTGGACGCTCGACTACGATAATACCGCCTATTCAATGTATCACTCGGGTGAGAAGTGGAACCCCTATGACAGTGACGCCAAACTGGATGCGTTGCTGGAATCCCAGCGTTCCATCACCGATCGGGCCAAGCGCGAGGAAATTCTCAAATCCATCGCCCACTACACGGCAGATCGCGCATTGGAAATGCCGCTCTTCAACTACAACGCGATTTTCGGCGTCAACAAGCGCGTGAAGAATTTCACACCCGTTCCCGATAGCCGCCTGCGGCTCACGGATGTCACGGTCGAATAATGGCAAGGGCCTGTCGCCACCGGGCGGCAGGCCATTGATTGAAGGATAGAGACGTGGCTGGTTTTCTGATCAAACGCTTTTTGCAGGCAATATTCGTCGTCATTGTTGTGACGCTCATCGTGGCATTCGCCATCCGCCTTACCGGCGATCCGGCATTGATGCTCACACAGGGGGCAGGCAGTGTCACCGAGGACGATCTTGTACGCATCCGTGAAGCTCTTGGCCTTAACCAGCCATTTCTGGCGCAATATTTCGGATTCCTGAAAGGATTGTTCACCCTCGATTTCGGCCGCAGTTTCCTTGGTGGCACGAAAGTTTCTACTTTGCTGGCAGCAGCTTTACCAGCCACGTTACTCCTCGCATTCTCCTCTCTCATCGTTTCCATCGCCATTTCCATTCCACTTGGCATCAAGGCGGCAACGTCGCGTGGCAAATGGGCGGATCAGCTTATCCGCATTCTCTCGCTCGTCGGTCTATCCTTTCCAAATTTCTGGCTGGCGCTGATGCTGGTGCTGCTGTTCGCGATCACATTGAAATGGCTACCACCCAGCGGCATGAGCGGCTTTGAAAGCTTCATCATGCCCGCCGTCACCATGGGCATCATCCTGACCGCCACCAATGTGCGGCTGGTGCGCACCGCCATGCTGGAAACGCTCAGCGCACAATATATCATGGTTGCCCGCGCCAAAGGTCTCAGTGAGAATGTCGTGCTTTACAAGCATGCGCTACGCAATTGCGCCATTCCGCTGATCACCTATTTCGGCTTGCAGTTCGGCGGCCTTCTCGGCGGAATTGTCGTGGTGGAGCGGGTGTTCAACTGGCCGGGTCTTGGCACGCTGGCATTCGATGCGGTCGGCGCGCGTGACTATCCCGTGCTGCAGGCGGTCATCACAGTCCTTTCCCTGATGATCATTGGCGTCAACCTTCTCGTCGACATTGCCTACGGCCTTGTCGACCCGCGCATCCGGACGGAGTAAGCCCATGTCTGTTACAACGACAACTCCTCGATTTGCGCGGTTCCGCAATCTGGAATTCATCCTTGGCGCTTTGCTCGCAGGTGGCATGTGCCTTGCGGTCATCTTCTCCAGCATCATCTTTCCGGGCGGCGCCGAAAAGATCGACCTGATGGCACGGCTACTCCCGCCCTTCGTCAAATGGACACATCCGTTTGGCACCGATCCACTCGGTCGGGACGTGCTCGCGCGTGTCATCACCGGCGGTAAGATTTCCCTGCAGGTAGGTTTTATCTCCGTGGCCGGTGCCGTTGTCATCGGCGTTGTGATGGGTCTTATCTCCGGTTACTACAGGGGTTTCTGGGATATGGTCGTCATGCGCTTTGCCGATGTGCAGCTCGCCATGCCGTTTATCCTTCTTGCCATCACCTTCATTGCCATTGCAGGTGGCGGGCTAACCAACATGATCATTCTGCTGATTGTGTCGCAATGGGTGCAATATGCCCGGCTGGTACGCGGCTCGGTTCTGGCGTTGCGTGATCGCGAATTCATCCTCTCCGCCCGCGCCATCGGTGTAAGGGACCATCGCATTCTGTTCCAGCATTTGCTACCCAATCTCATCGGCCCGGTCATCGTGCTGATGACGCTTAACGTTGCCACCAACATCCTGCTCGAAAGCAGCCTGACTTTCCTTGGCCTCGGCGTTGATCCACTCATCCCGAGTTGGGGTGGCATGCTGGCTGACGGACGCACCTATTTGCAGAATGCCTGGTGGGTCAGTGTCTTTCCCGGCCTTGCAATCCTCCTGACCGTACTTGGTCTTAATCTTCTGGGTGACTGGCTGCGCGACAGCCTCGATCCCACCGGCAGAACATCACGCTAATTAACAGTGAATTGAAATGACAGTCATTTATGAAGGCGGTTTTAACCGCACCCTCGACCAGCTTCTTGGCACTTACGGCAAGACCGCCGCACGCGGCACGCGTTTTGAAGCATGGTTATTCGAGGATGCTCCGAGTCGCCGGGCCGCCGAGGAAAAGCTAGCCGCGTTTGGAGTTGAGGCCCGCTTGCGTAGTGGTTACAAGCCATTGCTGCATTTCTTCCTTGAAGAGGTGGATTTGGATGCACTGAAGAGCATCTCCATCGCCTATCCCGTGCATGAGAACTGTCCGCAGAACCGGTTTCTGCTGGAAACCTATCCGCTGGCTGCCCTGACTGGAACGGCGGAATTGCGTTTCGAAATCGGGAGCAGTGCTCCATTCACCTATGATGTGGCATTGATTTACAAGGATGGCAGCAAGGCAGAACACAAGGTTTTCGCGCCAAACCGCATTCATACGGATTTCATTGGTGAAACCCTTGTCTCGCCCACAGGCTGGATCAAACTGAACGGCGCATTTGAAGGCACAAGGCTTGAAACGGACTACGAGGCTCTGTTTGCGACCGCCATGCACGCTGTGGTCGACCACGATTGGGGGAATAGAGAACCCTATTTCGACGAACTCAATATCCGTGCGACGCTTGCCATTGCCGACCAGCCATTGTCCTTCGGTGACGAGGTCATCAGCCTGCGTGAAGCGCTGCATGAGGACTTCTATTTTTCACTCCTCGAAGTCTTTCAGAAAAAATCAGGCCGCCCGCTCGGTGATCGCGGCTTGCAGCCAGGGCATATCGTTCCAGAAATCATTGAAGGTCCGGGAACGCCGACACTGCGGATCGAGACGCGTCAACTCGATACAGCGGAAGCGACAGGTAGACTTCAACGGTTGGCCACAGCCCACGCCCCCATCTTCGTTGCGCAGGTTCGCGCGGAACTTGCCAAGATCGACGGCAAAAACTTTGAGGCGCAGTCCCGTGCCGGGAGGGCGGTTCAAGCCCGTTATCACAAGGGAAGCGATGCTGCGGTCATGATCAGCGGCGGCCAGCATCCGAATGAATCAACAGGCATTGTCGGTGCGCTGCGCGGGGCACTGGCCCTTGCGGAGCGGCCCGGTACACACTTCACTGTTTCACCACTGGAAAATCCGGATGGTTATGCGTTGCATCAACGCCTTCGCGCTGACAATCCCCGGCACATGCACCATGCGGCTCGCTATACGGCGCTTGGTGATGATCTGGAATACCGCACCGGAACGGAGCTGCGCGAGAAGGCAATCCGCGTTGAAGCGCAGCGCCTGAGCGGCGCACAATTGCATATCAATCTGCACGGCTATCCTGCTCATGAATGGACGCGGCCACTCTCCGGTTATGTCCCGCGTGGCTTTGCCATGTGGACCCTGCCAAAAGGCTTTTTCCTGATTATGCGGTATCAGGAGGGATGGGAAGAACGGGCCGAGCGTTTCATGGACACTGTGACAAAACGGCTGGCAGCAGTACCGGGACTTGTCGCTTTTAATAATGAGCAGATCAGGCTTTATGAAATCCACGCGGGCGAAACCGGCTTTCGCATTATCAATAGCTTTCCCTGCATGATCTCGGTCGATAGCAGACACGACGTGCCCCTTACATTGATCACTGAATACCCCGATGAGACCATCTATGACGAGGCTTTTATTGCTGGACATACAGCACAGATGGAGACAGTTCTCGCGGCTTACGACGCGTTTCAGATGATCGAAGCACTGGCTTAATGTTCAGCGCTGATTGATCCCCTTGAGGAAGGCGAGCACAGCATTATTGAACAATTTCGGCCTTTGCAGCGGCGCGAAATGGCTCACGCCGGGGAGGGTGATTAGCGCTGCCCCCGGAATGCTGCGGGCAAGGTATTCTGCATGTTCCGGCTTGATGAATTCATCATGCTCGCTCTGCACAATCGTGACAGGCACGCGAATAGCCGCCAAATCCTCAGCCGTGTAATTTGGTTCCGTCCCCATCATCAGGCTGACAGCATCAACGAATGGTTGAAAGGCATCAGGCGTAGTAGAAAGTTCGGCATAATCCTTAGTGTGGCGAGCAAAACATCGTTCGACAACCGGAGTAAATACAAACTCTTTGGTACCGCTCGGGTCCATATTGCAGCCGAAGAAGAAAACGCCATCCACACGATCAGGTGCTTTTGACGCAAGGACAAGAGCGATGCACGCGCCGTCGCTCCAACCCACGAAAGCCGCTTCCTGCAAATGCAGCACATCCATAACAGCCAAAGCATCAGATGCCATCAATTCATAGGTGTAAGGCCGTGAATCGCATGTGCTGCGGCCGTGTCCCCGACTGTCAATAACGACGGCACGATAGCCGGAACTGGTGAGTGCAGGAATCTGGTAGCCCCAGTTGCCACCATGGCCGAGGCCACCATGCAGCAGGATTACCGGAGCACCTGCCCCATAGGAAGCATACCAAATCCTGGCACCATCGTGTTCGACATAGCCTTGATCTGATGTCACTTGCAAAGGCGCCGCGCCATGAGCCTCAAAGTTCTTCAGATCGTCATCGTGTGTTTCCATTCTGATTGGTCCTTGCTGAGGAACAAGATTCAAACAGCGCCTGACGACACTTGCAATAAGGGAAATATTTCAGTGGGCGAGACTTGCGACACCAAGCAATTGATCAACCGTATCCCTGTCCTTCGATAGTTGATCGGATGAACCGTCCCAGACAATGCGGCCGCGCTCGAGAATAATGACACGTTCGGCAAATTCCAGCGCACTTTGAATACGTTGTTCGACCAGCAGAATTGTCATTTCGCCGCTGGAGGCAAGGCGCGAAAATGCCGCCATGAGTTCCTCGCAGATGACAGGGGCAAGTCCTTCCAGTGGCTCGTCCAGCAAAAGCAGGGAAGGACGGCCAAGAATGGTCCGCGCCGTCGATAGCATCTGTTGTTCGCCGCCCGAAAGCTTTGAACCGGAATTTGCCCGTCGTTCATAAAGCCGTGGGAACATGTCATAGGCTTCCTGCAATGCACTGCGCGGCCTGCCTTTCAGCCCGACAAACAGATTTTCCTCCACCGTCAGCGATGGAAAAATGGCGCGTGACTGCGGAACGAAGCCGAGACCGTTCCGGGCGCGGGCGGCGCTTTCCAGAGCAGTCAGATCGCTATCGCCGAGTTTGATGGTTCCTTCGTAGCGCTTTGTCTGCCCTGCAAGCGTGGCAAACAATGTTGTCTTGCCAACGCCATTACGACCGAGCACGGCAACGCGGGATCCCGCCTCGGCGGTGAAGGTGATGTTTTCAATGACGCGCGTCGGGCCATAACCCGCGCTGAGGTTTTTGACTTCAAGCTGCGCTGCTGGCATGGGCATAGCTCCCCAGATAGGCTTCGCGCACCCGCGCATCATCGGTTACCGCGCGCGGCGAACCATCGAAGATGATTTCTCCGGCAGCCAGCACCACAACCCGTTTGGCAAAACGGAACACAAGGTCCATGTCGTGCTCGATCATCAGCACCGCGAGATCATCTGGCAGTTGCGCAAGAGCGTTTTCAATCAGGAATGTATCGCTATGCGGCACTCCTGCCGCTGGCTCGTCCAACAGCAATACTTTTGGCCGCAATGCCATCGCGAGGGCGATTTCCAAGAGGCGTTGCTGCCCATAGGCGATCTCACCCACCGGCACAGTGGCGAGCGTACCGAGATTGAGTGTTTCAAGGATAGAACCCATTTCGCGCATCACCTGCGGCATGGCATGGAAATTCCCCGCCAAACGCCCGGACTTGCCTTCGCGCTGCAAGATGGCAAGTGCCACATGCTCTTCCGGCGTCATTTCCGAAAACAGCCGCGTAACCTGAAACGAACGCACAAGACCCGCCTTCACACGCCGCATCGGGTTGAACTTGGATATGTCCTCACCATCCATCAACACCCGGCCGGAATTTGGCTGCAAATGCCCGGTTACCAGATTGACGAAAGTGGTTTTCCCCGCACCGTTGGGACCAATCAGCGCAATCCGGTCACCTTTTGCCATGGACAGCGAAACGTCCTTCGTAACATCCAACCCGCCAAAGGATTTTTTCAGCCGCTCGACTTCAAAGATCGCACTCATTGACGGCTCCCGATGAAACGTTTCATGAGGGTTACTGCCGTGCCATAAAGACCCTTTGGCGCGAAGAGCACGACGGCAATCAGCAATGCACCAACAATGGTCAGCCAATGGAACGGGTTGGCGGCGGACACCACATGTTCGAACCACATAAAGACAATGGTCCCGACCAAGGCACCATAGAGCGAACCCGCACCGCCCAGCACCAGCATAACCAGCGCTTCGGCTGAATTGGTGAAACTCAGGCTGTCCAGCCCAACGACCTGGGTCGAGACCGCATTGAGCGCTCCGCCTACGCCAGCAACGGCACCCGAAATCACATACATCTTGATCAAGCTTGCCTTGACCGATGCCCCCATAGCGCTCACCCGGATTGGATCTTGGCGGATGCCGCGGCACAGCATGCCAAAGGGTGAGCGGACAAGGATACGCAGCAGGACAAAAACAAGGATCAGCAGAACAATACCGAACACATAGGCCGTCCGCCCCCAGAGGTCGAAGGCAAAGAGACCGAAGACCGGATCGGGCGCAATGCCGGAAAGACCATCGCTGCCACCCGTATAGGTAGAGGCTTTGTTGGCTGCTTCGTGGAAAAGATGAATAACCGCGATGGACAGGACCAGTTGAGCCAGTCCGTGACCGCGCAGGATAACGACACCTGAGACAAGGCCCGCAACAGCGCCCGCTACCGCCCCGATGGCAACCATGCTGAGTGGTTCTGTGATGCCGAAAGTAACAGCAGCAATACCAGCCGCATAGGCTCCGGCACCGAAAAGTGCTGCATGGCCAAGCGTGGCAACACCGCAATAGCCCGTGACGAGATCAAGCGACAGAACCAGCAGCATAATCGCGATGATGCGCGTGAGCAGCGCCAGATTGTCAGGGAACAGGAAATAGCCAGCAACGGCAGCGACGCCGATAATAAGAACGCCTGCCAGATCACGCTGCCAAGGGCGGCGCATTGGTTTTGCCTGTTCAAAAGGAGCAGAGATTTCGGTAGCGCTCATATCACTTGGCCCTCCCGAGAAGTCCACGCGGGAAGACCCAGACAATGGCGATCACTGCAAGATAGAAGAAAAACTCGCCATATTCAGGGACGAGGTAACGTCCCGTTGTGTCGATGGCACCGAGCAGCAGGCAGGCAATGAGCGCGCCCGGAATGGAACCTGCACCGCCAACCGAGACAACAACAAGGAAGGTCACCATATAGCGCAGCGCATAATAGGGTTCGACTGGCAGAAGTTCCGCGCCGATGACACCACCAAAAGCGGCAAGGCCAACCGCAAGGGCAAAGCTTGCCGCATAGACAATACGCGTGCGGACTCCAAGCGAGGCGGCCATGGCGGTGTTATCAACCGAAGCGCGCAACTTGACACCGAATGACGTGCGCTCGATGAGAAACCACAGGCCGAGCGCGACGACAACACCGCAGCCAATGGCAAAAAGTTTGTGTGCCGCGATAGTACGGAAACCGAGATTAACAGGCCCTTGCAACTCAGCGGGCAGTGGGATGGTTTTCAATGTCGGACCGAAGACATAATTGGCAAGGCCGATGACACAGAACGTAATGCCGATTGTCATCAGCACCTGTGTCAGTTCCGGCGCGCCATAGATGCGGCGATAAAGGAAGCGCTCCAGCGGGATGGCGATAATGATTGTACCGATGACAGCCAGAATAATGGCAAAACCATAGGGCAGACCCAGATCGCGAGCCGCATAGGAGGCAATATAGCCGCCGATCATTGCAAAAGCGCCATGGGCAAGATTGACGACCCGCATCAACCCCATGGTTACGGACAAGCCGATGGAAATGATGAAAAGCACCATCCCATAGGCAAGCGCGTCAACACCAATGCTGAAGAAAACCTGCATCAAATCATCCCGGTTGAAACCGGCGCTGTTACCGCTCCGGGCCATTCATCAATCAAAACTACTTTGCCGCTGCCAGACCGGGGTCCGGCTGCTTTTCAAAGGTCTTGATCTCCTTGTTGTAATAGGCACCATCGCTGCCCTTGGCGACTTCGCGCAGATAGATATTCTGCGTGATATGCCGGGTTTCCGGATCGATAGACACGGGACCGCGTGGGCTTTCCCAGGCGAGGCCCTTCACCGCATCAACAGCTTTTTTGGCATCCTGCTTGCCGCCTGTGGCTTCGATCATCTTGTAAATGACATGCATACCGTCATAGGCACCCACCGAAGGGAAAGACAGTTCTGCCGGATTGCCGATGGCTTTGCGTGCTGCCTCGACAAAAGCCCGGTTTTCGGGCGAGTCATGCGCAATGGCGTAGTGGAACGTCGTAAGAATACCGAGCGCCGCATCGCCGAGCGCGGGCAAATCGGATTCCTGCGTCAGGTCACCAGGTGCGAGAAACTGAACGCCGGCTTCCTTCAGGCCATTCTCATTATAGGCTTTGACGAAACCGAGCGTCGTTGGGCCCGATGGCAGAAAGGCAAAGACAGCCTGCGCACCGGAATTGCGCACGCGCTGCATGATCGGGCTGAAATCATTGGTCGACAGCGGCATGCGGATGGATTCGACAACCTTGCCACCTTCCTTTTCGAAAGTGGTTTTGAAAGCGTTTTCCGCATCGACACCCGGACCATAATCACTGACCACGGTGATCGCCTTCTCGACACCGCGCTCACGCGCGATCTTGGCCATAGGGGCTGAGGTCTGCCATGTGGTGAACGACGTGCGCACCACATAGGGGCTCTTGGTGACAATGGCTGATGTAGCGGCGTTCATCACCACGAGTGGCACATTCGCCTGCTGTAAAAGCGGCGTTACCGCCATGGCATCAGGGGTGAAATAGAAGCCCGCAAGATATTGCACGCCTTCCTTGACCACCAGTTCCTGCGCCAACGCCTTTGATTGGGCTGGATCAGCTTGTGGCACATCGCGATAAAGCACTTCGATTGTGTCATTGCCGATCTTGTTGCCGTGCGTGGCAATATAGGCGTCAATGCCAGCCTTGAAGTTCTTGCCCTGAATGGCGAACGGGCCCGAGAATGGGCCGACCACACCAATTTTGATCACATCCGCATAGGCAGCACCGCTGAGCAGAATGGCTGCCGCTGCAGCCAGAATAAGCTTTTTCATCATTCCTCCCTTTGATCCCCTGCCGGCCAGATTATTTCTCCCATCTGGTCCGTTTGGAATGTTTCGTTCAATGTCTCACACCAGTTGGTAATGTAAAATGAAAACTATGCGCCTTTGCATAATCGCCAAGTTATGATTCTCCGGAAACGGCGCTGTTCCCCAGTCTCTCTATGGAAGACAACAAGCTGATCGTTGTCCGCAAAGAATTGGCGGCCGCGGTGACCATGGATGGCAGGATCAACCATTCAAGCGTCCATGCGGACCCTGATCGTTCCTGTTCATGTACAAGCGCCTGATGCATGCCGGAAAGCTGAACGGCGTTATAGCGCGCAAGCGTGACAAGCAGTTCCGCCTGAACCGGATTTTGCTTGTGCGGCATGGCCGATGAACCACCGCCGCCACTGAGGCTGATCTCGCTACCGGATTGTGCGAGCAACGCGATATCCTGCCCGATTTTCCCCAGACTTCCCGTGACAAGCGAGAGCAGACCGGCAAAATCGGCGATACGATCCCGTTGGCTGTGCCATTGCGGCGCATTATGCAGGCCGAGCGCTGCCGCAAGCCGTTCGCGAACCGCATCCGCCTTACCGCCAAGCTTTTCCAGCGTGCCAGCAGCGCCGCCAAATTGAACGACAGGAAAGGACTGCTTGAGAAACGCCAGCCGCTGTTTATCGCGCAGGAGCGGTTCGCGCCACGCTTCGATACGATCATGTGCGGTGATGGGAATTGCCGCTTGCATACGCGTATATCCCATCAGACTATTGCCTCCGAACGCAGTATCAATGCGATTGAGCCCGGTGATTATATCGCCGAGGCCACTATCCAGATGAGAGAGCACCGGCTTCAAACGGATCATCAGGCTCGTATCAATGACATCCTGACTGGTTGTGCCGAAATGCAGCGCGTTGCGATGTGCTTCTGGAATTGTCGCACGGAGCTGGCGTATGAGTTCCGGCACAACAACGCCATCGCGTGCAGTGGCTGCTTTCAAGGCTGCCATGTCAGGTGCGAAAGACTGACAGGCACTTGCAATGACATGTGCGGCTTCACCGGCAATTACGCCTTCGCCCGCTTGTGCCTGAGCCAATGCCGTCTCGAAATCAAGCATGGCGGCGATTTCGACACGCGCTGAAAACCAGTCCGTTGCCGCCTCGTTGCCGAGAAGGCCAGATAGGAATGGATGATCGAAGGGCGAAATACTCATCGGTCAGATATCCCGGATATCTTAGATATCGAAGAAGACAGTTTCTTTCTCCCCCTGCAGACGGATATCGAAGTGATAGGTCGAACCATCCTTGCGGGCGAGAAGCGTTGGCACACGATTGCGATGCTCGATCCGCTGAAGCACCGGATCTTCCGCATTTGCGGCTTCCTCATCGGCAAAATAAAGACGGGTTTGCAAACCGATATTGATACCGCGTGCCACGATCCATAGCGTCACATGCGGCGCCATCAACCGCCCGTCTTTGTAGGGCACACGTCCGGGCTTGATTGTCTCAAAAATATACTCGCCGGTTTCAATATCCGTCGGGCAACGGCCCCATCCGCTAAAATTTGCGTCTGCCGCGCCGCGCATTTCCGACGGACTGTTGTAGAGGCCTTTGGCATCCGCCTGCCAGACTTCGACAAGCGCATCGCGCAGCGGCGTACCCGTACCGTCAAAAATACGACCGCGCAGGGTAACGCGCTCACCAAACGTCTGGTCATTGACCATGGAGGCACCAAGGTCAGCCTCATAAACGCCAGTGATCCCGGAGAAATTTGGCGTGCAGCCAATATGCACATAGGGACCGGCCGTCTGCGACGGTGTTTCCTTGAGAAAGCCCAGAGACTGCACCATCAATTGCCCTCCAGACGGTTCTCAAACAGCGTGGAGCGGCGGCCACGCAACACGATATCAAACTTGTAGGCCCGTGCATCCATGGGGATGGTGTTCTGCCGGTCAAGCGCGGCAATCAACTGCTCGATTGCCGCTTTATCAGGGATCGATTTGACGATTGGGCATTGCCAGATCATCGGATCGCCTTCGAAATACATCTGCGTGATCAACCGCTGGGCAAATCCATGACCGAAAACCGAGAAATGGATATGGGCGGGGCGCCAGTCATTCACACCATTGGGCCAAGGATATGCACCGGGCTTGACGGTGCGAAAACGATAATAGCCATCTTCATCCGTGATCGTCCTCCCACAGCCGCCGAAGTTCGGATCAAGCGGCGCAAGGTAGCCTTCGCGTTTATGGCGGTAACGTCCACCAGCATTTGCCTGCCAGAATTCGAGTAAAGCACTGGCCACGCCGACGCCGCGCTCATCCACCACACGGCCATGCACGATGATACGCTGGCCGATGGCGCTTTCACCCGGTTTGGCAAAATTATGGATCAAATCATCATCAAGCTCGCCGAGCAGCGAATGGCCGAACACGGGGCCGGTGATCTCAGACAGTGTATTGTCCAACGACAGCAGAGCCCGCTGCGGCGAGCGGACAATACTTGTCTTATAATCAGGCGTATAGGCAGGCGGATGCCATTGCCTGTCGCGCTGGAAGAATGCACCGGTTTCCGGTTTTCTGTTGGACATTGCTGCCTCCCGTCACGCTGCCTGCTCGGCTTCCAGTTCCTTATAGACCTGCTTTGCCAGCTTGATCGCATGATTTGCCGCTGGAACACCCGCATAAATTGCAACGTGCAACAGTGCCTCGCAAATATCATCCTGGGTCGCGCCTGTATTGGCAGTAGCGCGGATATGCATGGTCAATTCGTCGTCCTGCCCCAGCGCTGCCAGAAGCGCGATTGTGACAATCGACCGCTCGCGCTTTGTCCAGCCGGGACGGGACCAGACATGGCCCCAAGCCGCTTCCGTGATCAGGTCCTGAAAAGGCTGATCAAATCCGGTCTTGGTGGTTTCCACCCGGTTGACATGCTCTTCACCCAGAACAATCCGGCGTGTCGCCATGCCCTGCAGATACCGGTGTGAAGGGGTAGCCGCGTCCGTCATGATTTTCCTCCAAGCTTGAATTCGTCAATAAAGGCTCGCATCACCGCAACCAGCATTTCCGGTTGTTCGACGCAGGGAATATGACCTGCATCCTTGATGACTTCGTAACGTGCCCGTGGAATAAGTTTTGCAAGCTCAAGCACCAGATCGGGTGGGGTCGAGCCGTCCTGATCGCCAACAACGCAGATTGCAGGCACAGCAATGCGTTTTGCCGCTTCGGTGAAATCCGCATCACGCAGAGCAGCACAGGTGCCGCTATAGCCACTCACTGGCTGGCGAACGACCATGTTGCGATAGCCTGCGAGATCATTGGCGCGCTCGTTATGAAAAGCCGATGTGAACCAGCGTTGCAAAATACTATCGGCAATTGAAGCGATACCGCTTTCATTCACCGCATCAATACGCGCATTCCAGAATTCCGCTGTGCCAATCTTGTGCGCTGTATCGCACAGGATCAGTGCCTGCACCAATTCCGGCCGCGTCGCATAAAGGCCCTGCGCCACAAGCCCGCCGACCGACAGGCCGCAAATGACCGCATCCTTGACGGAAAGATAATCCAGCAAGCCAGCCAAATCCCCGACATGATCGTCAATGGTATAAGGCGTGCTGCCAGTATCCGACAGACCATGGCCGCGCATATCATAAGTGACAATGGCGAACTCACCGACGAGCCGGATAATCACATCCCGCCAGATGCGAAAATCCGTTCCAAGTGAATTGGCGAAAACCAGCACAGGTTTACCTGCGGGCGCACTGATCAACTGATAATGCAGCGTGACGCCATTGATATGAGCAAATTGCACCGAAACCCTCCCGGATGACTTATCTGGACAATGGATTATGTATTTGGTTCAGTAAAATGATATCTTGCCGCATTCGCTTAACCCTGGGGTTATGAAAACACATGATTGATGGCCGCATCAAGTTCCGCCACCTACAAACCTTTCTCGAAGTCGCCCGCCAGAAAAGCGTGATGAAGGCAGCAGCGATTCTACATATCAGCCAGCCCGCTGTAACCAAAACCATTCGTGAAATGGAAGAGGTACTCGGTGTTGCCATGTTTGAGCGTGATGGTCGTGGCATCCGTATCACACGGTTCGGTGAAGTATTTTTGCGCTATGCGGGAGCGGCGATTACCGCGCTGCGGCAAGGCATCGATTCCGTCACCAACGAGCAATCAGGGGAGGGTATCCCCATTCGGATGGGTGCCTTGCCAACGGTTTCAACCCGCATCATGCCGCAGGCCATCAGCCTGTTCCTGCAGGAAAAGACCCAGAGCAGATTGAAAATCGTCACCGGAGAAAACGCCGTTCTGCTCGAACAATTGCGGCTGGGCGATCTCGACCTTGTGGTTGGCCGATTGGCTGCGCCGGAGAAGATGACCGGCTTTTCCTTCGAACATCTTTATTCTGAGCAGGTGGTTTTTGCCGTAAGTGCACACCATCCTTTGCTTGATGCCAGCGAGGACATTTTCAACAGACTGGCCGAGTTCCCGGTGCTTATGCCGACACGCGCATCCATCATCAGGCCTTTCGTCGACCGGTTTCTTATTGCCAACGGCGTCGCCAAACTTCCGCACCAGATCGAGACGGTTTCCGACGCTTTCGGCAGAGCCTTTGTGCGCTCCCATCATGCCGTGTGGATCATCTCAGCCGGGGTGGTTGCCAGCGACGTTGCAGACGGTATGCTTGCACTCCTGCCGATCGATACCACCGAAACAAAAGGGCCAGTTGGTCTCACCACCCGCGCCGATGTTACTGCCTCACTGCCGCTGATGATCCTGATGCAGACGATCCGCGAGGCAGCAGACGCGCTCAAAGGCTAGCCTAAAAAGGCAGTCCCACATAGTTCTCGGCCAGTGCTGTCGAAGCTGCGCGGGAATGGGTAAGATAATCGAGTTCGGCCTCCTGAATTTTCTGTACGAACGCGTCGCTATCGGGAAAGCGGTGCATCAGCATCGTCATCGACCAGGAGAAGCGCACGGCTTTCCACACGCGTAAAAGCGCACGGCGTGAATAGTCATCAAGACCGGCCATACTCTGATCCGCGTAATATTCACGCAAACCCGCAAACAGATAGTGTACATCACTTGCTGCAAGATTGAGCCCCTTTGCCCCCGTCGGCGGCACAATATGAGCAGCATCGCCAGCCAGAAACAGGCGCCCGAAGCCCATGGGTTCAGCAACAAATGAGCGAAGCGGAGCAATGGACTTTTCGAACGAAGGTCCCATTGTCACAGCCGCCGCATCTTCTTCGGGCAGTCTGCGCCGTAACTCATCCCAGAACCGGTCGTCCGACCAGTTCTCCACTTTGTCATCAAGTGGACACTGGACGTAGTAGCGGCTGCGGCTCATGGAACGCATCGAGCAAAGTGCGAACCCTCGTGAGTGATTGGCATAGATCAGTTCGTGTGCGACGGGCGGCACATCGGCGAGAACACCCAGCCAGCCGAAAGGATAGTTGCGTTCAAATGTCCGGATAGCCTTCTCGGGTACCGAACGGCGGCTGATGCCATGAAAGCCATCACATCCGGCAATAAAATCGCAATCGATGCGATCAGCCTTTCCATCTTTCTCGAAGGTGACAAACGGCTTGTTCGTATCAAAATTATGGATGGCAACATTGTCTGCCTCGTGGATCGCCAGCGCCCCACTCTCTGCACGTTGTTGCATGAGGTCGCGGGTCATTTCAGTCTGGCCATAGACCGTAACCCGCTTGCCACCAGTCAGGTCGAAAAGATCAATACGATGGTTGCGCCCATCGAAGGCCAGTGAAAACCCATCATGCGGCAGACCTTCTGCACGCAAGCGCGTGCTGGCTCCCGCGTCATCCAGCAGTCGAACCGTGCCTTCCTCCAACACTCCGGCGCGAACACGGCCGAGAATATAGTCCTTGCTCGCCCGGTCGAGGATGATGTTGTCGATGCCCGCCCGGGTCAGGAGTTGACCGAGCAAAAGCCCGGCGGGCCCGGACCCAATGATAGCCACTTGCGTACGCATGATGCCTCCCAGCATGAAATATGCGCGTAAGGCTAGCGTCGGTAAGCATATGAACAATGGACTTATCCGGCAAAAAACAGGACAATCTGAACATTGGTGGCGGGAGGAACCGATGCGGGGAGCAGTACCAACCTATGATCTTTACGGGGAGAATCATCCGAAACGGCCCGACTTCTGGCTGCATTGGGAGACAATTGCCTCAAGAAGCCAATTACATAACTGGGAAATCAAGACCCACCGTCACGATGCATTCTTTCAGATTTTGTACTTTCGTGGCGGCACCGGCGACGCCGTCTTTGGTTCTCAAAGCCATCCCATATGCCCGCCTGTTATGATCACCGTGCCACCGAAATGCGAGCACGGCTTTCGATTTTCGCGGAATATGGACGGCATTGTGATGACGATGCTCGCCTCGCGTTTTGGCTCTTCCGGGCGCCCCGTTTGCGATGCCGGGACACAGCCAAGATTGATCTCGCTGACATCTGGTCACGCGGACACAATCTTTCTTACGCAAAGTATCGAGCGTCTGAGCGCGGAACTGATATCAGGCAGCGCTTTTCACGATGATCTCGTGGAGTCGTATCTCAAGACAATTGTGCTTTTGGCTGTGCGGATGACACCCCCTCAACACCCCAACACCAGTGACGGAACAGGAGACCGTCTGAAACTATTGCAAACATTGGTCAATCAGCATTTCCGCAATCATCATCCTGCGGAATTCTACGCTGCGCATCTTGGCTTATCGGCAACGCATCTCAACCGTATCGTCAAGGCTGCGACGGGACAAAGCACCAATGGCTTACTTGCGGGCCGTCTTGTCGATCAGGCGAAACGCGATCTGGTGTTCACTTCGGCCAGCATCAAACAGATTGCTTATGATCTGGGCTTTGCCGACCCTGCCTATTTCACACGATTTTTCACTAAGGAGACGGGCAGGACACCGCGACAATACCGCACCGAACAAAGCGCCAGAATGGTTGTTTAGTTCAACTGCACCTATACCAAAACTCCAGCTATCGTATCTCGTGTTGATTGCATCACAGGCAGGTATCGCTCGACCATTTCTTCGACCGTAACGCGCGGTGCCTGAGCGCCGATATTGATGGCGGCGATGGTGATGCCGCGTGTGTTGCGCACCGGAACAGCGATGGAACAAAGGCCAATCTCCAACTCCTGATCGATCACCGCATAGCCCTGCAAGCGGACTTTGCGCACTTCGTCCATCAATTCCGGAACTGACGTTTTCGTACGCGGTGTATTTGCCGTGCGGTTGCTATCCTCAAGAATACGCCGCGCCTCGTCATCGCTCATCGCCGCCAGAAGAACCCGGCCCATTGAAGAGCAGTAAGCCGGGAGGCGGCTACCCGGATTGAGATTAATCGACATGACACGCTTATGCGAAGCGCGAGCGATATAGACAATCTCGTTGCCGTCGAGCACCGAGGCAGATGCGCTTTCGCCGGTTTTTTCGGAAAGCTGGTCCAGAAATGGTTGCATCAACCGGGGTAGGGGCGTGGATGAGAGGTAGGAATGGCCGAGGCGCAGGATACGCGGCGTCAGAGTGAAAAACTTGCCGTCATAATCCGCATAGCCAAGCTGGGTGAGGGTCAGAAGGCAGCGGCGTGCCGTGGCCCGTTCCAACCCGGTCATCCGCGCAATATCCGTGATCGACAGGCGAGAATTGACCGCATCAAAAGCTTCAATGACAGAAAGTCCTTTGGCAAAGCCACTGATGAAATCGGTTTCGCGCATTCATTTCAACCTAATTTATGGGGATTTTCGGATAGATTGTGCGATATACGAACAAATGTCAAATAACGCACAAAATACATTGACGTGCCGAACCTGACGGGACTACGCCATTGGTGCAGATGGAGGTTTGCATCAGACATCGGCGCATGTTCGTCGGTCGGTGACCAAGCAGGGAGAGAGACGTGGCGAAAATCTGTACGCTTTCCGAAGCGATTGAGGACAATGTCAGGGATGGCGACACACTTGCCATGGAGGGGTTTACCCACCTCATTCCCTATGCGGCTGGCCACGAGATTATCCGGCAGGGCCGCAAGGACCTCTTTCTTGTTCGCATGACGCCGGACCTTATCTATGATCAGTTGATCGGTGTTGGTGCGGCTCGCGGTATGAAGTTTTCCTGGGGTGGTAATCCCGGTGTGGGTTCATTGCACCGCTTCCGTGATGCGGTCGAAAACCAATGGCCGCGGCCGCTTGCCATCGAGGAACATTCCCATGCAGCCATGGCCAACGCCTATGAAGCAGGCGCTGCCAATCTGCCTTTTGCCATTTTGCGCGGTTATATCGGCGCCGACCTTGCCAAGGTCAATCCCAACATCAAGTCCATCACATGTCCCTTTACAGGCGAGGTGCTCGCCGCTGTTCCGTCCATTCGTCCTGACGTATCGATCATCCATGCGCAGCGTGCCGACCGGCAAGGCAATGTGCTGATCGAGGGCATTACCGGAGTGCAGAAGGAAGCAGTGCTTGCCGCCCGCCGCTCCATCGTGACAGTCGAGGAAATCGTCAACGAGTTGAACCCGCCATCACCCAATGCAGTCGTCTTGCCCCATTGGGCTATCAGTGCAGTCGTACATGTACCGGGCGGCGCTTTTCCATCCTATGCCCATGGCTACTACCCACGCTCCAATGCTTTTTACATTGCGTGGGACAAGATCGCGCGTGATCGCGAGAGTTTCACGGCTTGGATCAAGGAGAATGTCCTTGCCGGCAAGCCCGAAGATTTTGCCCGCCATGCCGTCAGGCATGCGGCAAATGCGGCGTAAGGAACCGGATCATGACGCAGGATTTCACACCCACTGAAATGATGACCATTGCTGCTGCCCGTGCGCTCACCAATGATGATGTCTGCTTTGTCGGAATTGGTGCGCCTTCAGCTGCCTGCAATGTGGCACGGCTCACCCATGCGCCCGATATCACCCTGATCTATGAAAGCGGCACGATCGGCACCAAACCGGATGTATTGCCGCTCTCCATTGGCGATGGCGAGCTTTGCGATACCGCGCTGTTTACCGTTTCGGTGCCGGAAATGTTTCGTTACTGGCTGCAGGGCGGGCGTATTACCACAGGGTTTCTCGGCGGAGCGCAGATAGATCGCTTTGCCAATCTCAACACCACTGTCGTCGGTCCCTATGATACGCCGAAGGTACGGCTGCCCGGTGGTGGCGGTGCCCCGGAAATTGCCAGCAATTGCGGCCAGATTTATATCACCATGGCGCTGACCAATCGTGGTTTTGTCGACCATCTGGATTTCATAACGTCCATGGGCCATGGCGAAGGCGGCGATCATCGCGCGCGACTTGGAATGAAAACCAAGGGTCCAACCCGTGTCATTACGGATCTTTGCATTTTCGAACCGGACCCGGCCACGAAGGAGTTGACCGTAGTATCCATCCACCAAGGTGTGACGCGCGGGCAGATTGAAGAGAATTGCGGGTGGCCTGTTCGGTTTGCTAAAGAGACCGTCGAAACACCCGTTCCCACTGAAACCGAACTCTCAGTGCTGCGCGATATCAACGCACGCACGAAACGAGCGCATGAGGCAGCCTGATGTCCGAAGCCTTTATTTGTGATTATATCCGCACGCCCATCGGCCGTTTTGGCGGGGCGTTGTCCTCGGTTCGACCGGATGATCTCGGTGCCATCCCGCTGAAAGCATTGATACAGCGGAACGGTTCCGTTGACTGGGAAGCCATCGGCGAAGTCTTTTATGGCTGCGCCAATCAGGCAGGCGAGGACAACCGCAACGTCGCGCGCATGTCCCTGCTTCTTGCCGGACTACCGGTAGGCGTACCGGGTACGACGATGAACCGCCTGTGCGGCTCGGGTATGGATGCGGTTATCGCA
Organism: Phyllobacterium sp. TAF24; assembly: GCF_052113785.1. Taxonomy (NCBI): domain Bacteria; kingdom Pseudomonadati; phylum Pseudomonadota; class Alphaproteobacteria; order Hyphomicrobiales; family Phyllobacteriaceae; genus Phyllobacterium; species Phyllobacterium sp. TAF24. The sequence goes on from NZ_JBFRDN010000034.1 coordinate 38,206, forward strand.
GCGGCGCGGGCGATCAAGGCCGGAGAAATGGAAATAGCCATTGCGGGCGGTGTTGAATCCATGTCGCGTGCGCCATTCGTTTTACCGAAGGCTGAAGGGGCTTTTTCGCGCCATGCGGAAATTCACGACACAACCATTGGTTGGCGCTTCATCAACCCGCTGATGCAGCAGCAATATGGCATCGACTCCATGCCGGAGACTGGCGAGAACGTTGCCGAGGATTACAACGTCTCGCGGGCCGATCAGGACGCTTTTGCGGTACGGTCGCAGCAAAGGGCAGGAGTTGCCATGGACAGCGGTCGGCTCGGTCGCGAGATAACTCCTGTGATTATTCCCCAACGCAAAGGCGACGCGATAACCGTGGATCGCGACGAACATCCCCGCCCGCAGACGACACTTGAACAACTGACTAAATTGCCGACCCCATTCCGCAAGGGCGGATCGGTAACCGCGGGGAATGCATCAGGCGTTAATGACGGCGCAGCCGCTCTGATCATTGCTTCCGAAGCTGCCATAAAGAAATACGGCCTCACTCCCATCGCCCGGATCGTCGGCGGCGCAACCGCTGGTGTTCCACCACGCATCATGGGTATTGGCCCGGTTGCAGCAACGCGCAAACTCTGCGCGCGGCTTGGCCTAACACCACAGGATTTCGATGTGATCGAACTCAACGAAGCCTTCGCCTCGCAGGGCCTTGCCACTCTGCGCGAACTCGGGCTTGCCGACGATGCCGATTATATCAATCCGAATGGCGGTGCGATTGCACTTGGTCATCCCCTTGGCATGTCCGGCGCGCGCATCGCCGGGACGGCAGCATTGGAGCTTGGTATCAGAGGCGCAAAACGCGCCCTTGCCACCATGTGCATCGGTGTCGGTCAGGGTATCGCTGTCGCGCTTGAACGTGCCTGATAAAGCATTATGCCGGGCACTTAGCCCGGCATAATCACCGCTTAGCAGATTTTGATCAGACGGCGATCCGGGATTCCGACTGTTCCAGAGTTTTTAGAATGGCAAGCTGCCGTTCCCAGGCCAAAGCATCGCCAACGATAAGGTCGAGGTCAGCACGCTTGGGCTCAAAGCCGAACAGTGTCCGCACACGCTCGTTACCCGCAACAAGAACAGCGGGATCGCCGGCACGGCGCGGTGCCGTCCGAACCTCGAAATCAACACCCGACACGCGTTTGACCGCATCAATGATCTCAAGCACTGAATAACCATAGCCATAACCGCAATTGGCTGACGTACTGGTTCCACCTGCCTCCAGATAATTCAGCGCGCAGAGATGGGCCTGTGCCAGATCGCTGACGTGAATGTAATCACGGATGCAGGTGCCATCGGCGGTCGGATAATCCGTACCGTAAACCTCAATATGCGAGCGTTCACCGGTCGCGGCCTGACTGGCAATCTTGATAAGATGTGTGGCGCGCGGGAACGACTGACCCGAACGCAATTGTGGATCGGCACCTGCCACGTTGAAATAACGCAGCGCCACATAGTTGAATTCCGGATGGGCAACAGCGGCATCGCGAAGCATCCATTCGGTCATCAACTTGGATGTGCCGTAGGGCGAGATTGGCTGATGCGGCATGTCCTCGGTGATCGGCGTGCGCTCCGGTTCGCCGTAGATGGCAGCCGTCGATGAGAAAATAAAATGCTTGATGCCTTCGGCAATGACTGCCTCAATCAGAGCCCGCGATTGCACCGTATTGTTGCGATAGTAATAAAGCGGGTCCTTCACCGAATCCGGCACGACGATTGATCCGGCAAAATGCAGGATCGCAGTAACATTGTGTCGACGGATCAGATCGCGCACCAGTGCCTGATCGCCGATATCGCCCTGCACAAACGGTACATCATCCGGCACCAGCCAAGCGAAACCACAGCTCAAATCATCAAGCACCAGCACCGATCGGCCAGCATCCTTGAGGGCAAGCACCATGTGACTGCCGATATAGCCGGCGCCACCAGAAACGAGAACAGTCATGGGAGGAACTCCTGCAATTTTGTTGGAGATATCTATGTGATGGAGCGGCTTGTGCCAATTCGACAATAGTTGTTATACCTCCTGTCCTACGGTTTGTTTTCCTCCCAAGGAAATTGTGCTGCTATTCGTTATGCGACCCAGCGAGCGGCGTCCGTTGCACGTCTGCCCGTTTCAGTCATTTTATGATCGACATTGTTTTCAGTCAGGAAAACATTCATCTCGCCATAGGTCTCGAACCAGGCGCGGTTGTATTTATCAAACAGCGACTGATCCCAGTAATCCTCCAGCCTGAATGGCTTGTCACTGAACACGTCATAACTCGGAATCTTGTAGGTCTCGGCGAATTCGACGGTGCGGCTGTCATAGGTGAAATAGATCGACGGAATACCATTGGCCAAAGCCATGAGATTGCCGTGCAATCGGTAGCCAAGCACCAGTTGATGCGACCGCACCAGCTTTTCGTAATCAGCAACTACATCGGAATAGTACATGCGCTCGCGATAGAGCTTTTCGATTGCTTCATCGAAATACCAGTCGGAGACCCAGCGGTTTCCCTTCAACGAGGCAATCGCCTGTTCCTTCTGCTCATCAGTGCCGAAAACCATCTTCTTCTCTTCCACTTCACCCTGCGCCATCAGGGTAATGTCAAAGCGTTTGGCCATTTGCTTGATGAGTTCACGGTGCAGGGTCAGATAGCGCTGGATATCCTGCGCATAGGTTGGCGACACTTCGCGGCGGACAGTCACACCAACCTTTTTTACCGTATCCAGATCAGGCAATTTAATGCGCAGATGCTGGTTGTTCCGGCGGAAAGCCGTGGGGCAACCAATGATCCGCACATTCTTGATGCCGATATCATTGAGAACCTGCGCCGAATAGGCACCTCGCACGCCGATGGACGTGGTGGAATCGGCAATGAGACGCCAAACCGCCTTGGATTCTTCCGAGAGCTCCAGCTGACCTTTGACCGGCGCCTGAGCACCAACGCCAAAAGCGATAACCGGCAATCCCAACCGCTTGAGAACCGGGATTGTGTCTCGCCAGTTCATTTCCTTGTTGATGTAGTTGGACCCGCGCAGGATGACATAGTCATATTCCTCGCGCAGTTGATCAATCTTCTCCATCAGCGGATTAACGATGGGAAGCTCGCCGACCTTATCGTAGTTCAACAGTTTCAGTGACGATTCGAAAACGAAAGCGTCGCCAATGTTGTGGTAGTGATCAATACTGCGCTGAATGTCACTGTGCTTGTACCAGCGCACATTATCATGATCGTATACTTCACCGGCGGGGATCAGTACGAGGACGCGTGCCATGAGGTATTCCTTCTTTTGGCGATGAAAGCTGGGTAACTTCAGCTTGCTTGGGAAAGAACAACGTCAGTTCTTGCAGCTACGTTAAGCGACTGCTGCCGGGTAGGTTTAAGCAATTCACCGTAGAGAGCAAGATGTTCTTGAGCACAGTCAATATAGTTCAGGGGATTTCGGATGGTCTGATGCAGGCGATCCCAAATCGAGGAGTCGCTTAGCACTTCTGTGAAACGATCGGCCAGATCTTCAGCGCTGCGAACGCGGAAATGCAAGCCATCGAGTCCATCACGAATTTTCTCCGCCATACCACCAATATTGGAGCAGATAACCGGACGGCGATGGTGCAGGGCCTCCTGAATGACAATAGGCGAATTCTCCCACCAGATGGAGGGCATAACCACCCAGTCGACCGATTGCATGAGGCGCGGCATCTCCGCATTCTGATAGGCGCCATAGAAGCGCACGCGCGGTCCGGCTTCCTCAATCAGCTTCTGCATGCGATCCTGGAATTCACGCGGTTGTTTCTCAAGATTGCCGCCAAAGATCATCAGGCGTGAATCTTCGCCCCAGCTTTCCTCGGGCACGCGCGATACAGCATCAATAAGCACGTCGATACCCTTGAAAGGCGTGACCTGTCCAAAATAGGCAAAGCGGTTGCGCCGGGGCCTTGGTCCCGACAGCTCCCGCGGCGGCGTTATGTTGTCGATGGCAATGCCATTCTCAATGACGGTCAGCTTTGCAGGATCGAGGCCCCATTCCTTATATCTCTCCGCCAGAAAATCACTCGGCGCAACGAAGGCATCGGCAAGTTCAAGCATACCGCGGATGAAACGTTCCCGCTTGAGGAAACGCGCCGGAGGAATATCGGGGAAACAGGCATGACAATCGATGGGTGAAGCCTCGTTGCAAAGCTTTGCCGAGCCTGCCTTCACCATCTGCCCGTCATTGTTGCAGATCGACAAATATTCGTGGAACGTCACCAGAATGGCCGTATCCGGCATCGCTTCGCGAATGGCATAGAGCGTCTCCAACCCAAGACCGAGCACATGGTGAAAGTGCACCACATGCGGATTGAGGTCCCGGACAAAGCGCAGGAGATCGCGCCGGATTTCATCGGTGTTGTTGTTTGACAGATAGAAGTGATCATATTCATCCGCATGAAACAGGATTTCGTCGCTGCTGCGGCGCATGCTCATCAACGCAGTCGTACCATGGCGCGGAATCGGATGACCGGCTCGTGCAAGATAGACAGACTGGACACCGGCCAGACTGTTAAGCCCCTTGTGCAGATTGTAAGATGCGATTTCCCCGCCCCCGAGTGAGATACTCGGATGAGCATGGGAAATCACCAGAACCCGAAGCTGTTCGCTCATGCCGTTTCCTCTGTGGAAGCACCGCGTTTATTGGAGACATTGTTGGCCCATCGTGCGTCAAAGACCTGCCGATCAATCCGCTCGATCAGAGCAATGGTTGAGGCCTTGTCAGATACGGATATATCATCAGAACCCAACATCTGGGCCGATGGCAGCCAATAGGAACGCAAACCCGACTGTTTGAGTTTGAGGCCAAGATCGAGGCCCTTCTCATGCGTTCCAAGATAGCCACGCGTGAACCCGTTGACTGAGAACAGCGCATTGCGTGGCAGGATGCAGCACTCGAAGGTTGCTGTTGCCACCTCTGTTATTCCCATTCCAGCCACAGCATCAATGGGGTATCCGGCATAACGGCTGATCAAGGCGCGATCGGACTGGGCTCCTGCCACCCATGTTCCGGCCCAGCGGATGGAATCATCTTCATAGGCGAGAGTTGGAGATAGCACGCATTCCTTGCGCGCATCATAGGCGGCCAGCAATTTCTGGAACCAGCCGGAACTGCGGGGTAAAAGCGATGCGGCGAGAAAGACAACGCTCTCGGTCGAAACCGCCCGCGCACCCACCTCCAGTGCATCGTAGAGATCTTCCGAGCCGCTTGCGGATACCAGCCGGACGCGCAGGCCATAGAAATCAGCTAATCTGCGAATCTGAACGCCGATACGGTCAACGATTTCCGTTGCAGCAGCCACAACAATCGGCGCTTTCCGTGTACCGGGATCAAGTGCGAGCAGGGCAAGAAGAGGACCAATCTCTTCCACGCGTTCATCCACACCAATAATAAGCGCCGGTCCTTCAGCGTCTTCAAAGGCACCAAGATCAACGACGCCGAAAATCTCCGGAGGCGGACGGCTGACACCGCGAAGCAATGGCACGAGTTGCTGATCAACGATATGACGCAGCGCCCATGCATTGGGGTCAATGGCGCGAATTTGCCTGACAACCGCATCACGTGACGTAATCCGTGTCGGCGTCAAGGGCATGAAGGCCCGGCGTGCATCGCTCAACTCAAGTTCAATATAGAAGGGAGCCGTGCTGTCACCTGCAAGTTCCGGAGCGAAAGCCACGAACCCATGCGCATGACGATTGGGGTCGAGTCCGGCATTGAATGGTGGTTGGTTGTCAAATTCCCTAGTCACATCGGGCCGGTCTACTCGCGTCCAGTTGCTATCAAGCTGGGTTTCGCCGCGGTGGCGACGCAGCTTGACCGACTGCACGTGGTTATCCGGGTCGAGTAGCCAACCGGAAACCAGAAGGCCGCTGCCTTCGACACGAAACACGTTATCGATGCCCATCCGAACCGGGAAGGGCAGGCTGGATATTGTCTCCGTGCCATCAAAACGGTTAGCCGCCGAACGCAGGCGAAGAAGAATCTCCGTCGAACTGCGCATGTTCGGCAAAATAGCCCTGACATGGCTGGGTGTTTCACGCGAGCCAACAAGCAGACGCCGGTCATAGACCTCAATAAAGCGCCAGCCCCGGCGTCCGCGAAACAACAGACGCTCGATGTCATTTGGCGCAACAGGTTCATTGGCAAGCAGCAGCCCAGCGAAGCCAGATGCCTGTTCACTCACGTCGGGCCGTGCAAAGACGCCGATTGAACATTCCGCAAGGGAAGGCGAACGGCCACTAATCAGAAGCCGCGTAACGGAAGGCGTCAGATCCTGCGCCCAACCCTGCACAAAAATCTCACCTTCATCACTCCCGCCGATCAATTCGATGATGCCATCGGATCGCGCGCCAGCCTGTAACAGTACGGTGATAGCCGCAAGCTTTTTGCGGCCAATCGGGCCGGAAATTAATCCTTCAACAAGCCCGTCAATGGCGCCGGGCAAATTGGACCCTGCGAGATCGGCCATCATGGCTGCCAGATCACCAACAGTGGCGGCTCGTGCAGCAAACGAATATCGCGCCACCTTTGCCTTGTGCTGAAACATGATCGTTTTCAGCTGACCGCGGCGTAAAACAGTGGTTGGAACAATGGCAACAAAACCATGTGTACCCGCTGGCGAGGGTGCCTTCAGTGGCCAAGTGATGAGCGTTACCTTGACGCTCATGGCGGGGTCACCATTGAGGAAAACCGTCACCTGATCAGAGGTGTTGCTGCCGATACCGAGGACCAGCACCAGCGTATCCTCTACCGGGCAACCCACAACCATTTCGCCTTCCATGACAATGGAATTGCGCTCCGGCGCTTTACCGGTTTTGGGTACAGGCAGCAGGGTTTTTTCGTCGCGTGTCATCTCAACACCCTCAACGGAGAGCCCCAAGCGTCAGGAGAGCGCCCGTAACAAATCCCACCAGGACGAACAACAACAGAAATAATGGTTTGGTGTCACCACCGGCGCGCTTGTGCAGAAGTTCTATGCGCGTTTCCAATCCCGCCACAACACCATCCATCCGCATGAGATGCACGTCGAGCTCTGTCATGCGTTGATTGACATCGCTGCGCAGACCCTCAAGCGAATTGCTGACATCGCCAAGGTCGGAGGGCGTGCCTCCCCCGTCAATGGTTTGTGACGGCCGTTGCAGGGAGCGTTGGTTCACCTGTAATTGGCGCTGCGCTGCCATCARCATATCAAGCTTGTCGAGGATACGCGTCATTGGTGCCGCAATGAGCGCTTCCGCCGCCTGTTCGTCGGGCTTTGGAACGCGCAACGACTGCTCTACGCCTGCGCCACTGATTGCTATAACAACCAGTTCACCTGCCCGCATCGAGGCAAATTGCGGCAGCATCACATCAAAGGCATGGATACCATCACCAATCCCATTGCGCTTCAGGTCGGGCCGGTCCTTGTCAGCAGTTGCTTCGGCAATAGGCTTACCATCAAGCATCACGCGAATGGTCAATCTCACGTCCGGTGCCGCCGGATCAAAGGCCCATCCGTAGAGACGACCGTCATCAACAGCGTCGACACGCCCTTTGATCGGTTCTATTTTCGCTGGCTCAGGCTGCACTTGTTTGGTGTTATCCTGTTCCGGGGCGGTTGTCGGCTTTACAGAAGACTGTGCCGACACTTTTGTCACTATAGACATGATATACCTCTCAGGCTGCCTCGACACGTTCAGAACGCAGAGTCTCGATCAGGTCGAGATACCGTCCAGCTGTCGTGTCGATGGTATCAGGGTGGCGCGCCCCCAGGGAAAGAAGCTGACGCAGGTCAGTATCTTCAGCAATACGCCGCATGGCAGCTGCCAATGCGAGCGGATCGTTGGGGGGAACAGTCAGGCCATTGACGCCGTTTTCGATCATTTCGGCCATACCGCCAATATTGCTGGTGATCACGGGGCAATCCTGCCCCTGAGCCTCCTGAATCACCAGCGGTGCGTTCTCCCACCAGATTGACGGCATAATCGCACAATCAACTGTCGCGATGAGATTTCCTATGTCTTCACGCCGATAGGCGCCGCGCCTTTGTACGAAAGGCGACGTCTCGGCAAACAACCTGTCTATATCAGCAACAAACGCTTCGCTCTGAAATGGCGCCGCGCCGTGGACACGCAGTTCAAAATCATAGCCCTCGGCAATCAGTTGCTTCGCCGCGTCCAGAAGGACGGTAGTCCCCTTCCAGGGATTGAGGTTGCCGAAATATCCAAAGATGGGCTTGGTACGGGTTGCCGGATCAGCTTTCACTGCCAGTTCGCGCTTCGGCTGCCCATTCGGGATCACACTGATCAGCTCTTCGTCAATTCCCCACTCAACATAGCGTTGCTTGAGAAACTCACTTGGTGAAACGAATGCATCCACTACGCTCAGCAGTGATTTCAGATGGCGCTCGCGCAGCACGAATTTGTCCAGCGCTATGTCTTTGAAACAACTATGGCACCGGTCGGGGCTTGCTCCGTAACAAAGTTCCTTGTCTCTCGTGCGAACCATCAGGCCATCATGATGGCAGATCGGATAGTAATCGTGCAGCGTCAGAACAATCCGGCATTCGGGCAATGTTCGCCGGACGATATGCGGAAACTCCGCACCCAACAGCAGCAAATGATGCAGATGAACGACATCAGGCTTGAAATCCCGCAGCAGTTCAACAATGTCGGGCACGATCCCATAGAGATCGACCTGGCTCATGAAAAAGCGGTCAAAGTGGCCAGACCAGAGCAAAATTTCATCGCCGCCGTTACCAATGCTCTGAAAGCTTGTGCCGGGCCGTGCTTCGCGATGAATATGATTGGTCGCACCTAGAAAGAGCGCTTCGCATCCCGCACGCTGATAGGCGCGAAACAGATCATGCGCAAAGATTTCAGTGCCGCCGGGATGCAGTGACGGATGATTATGGGCCGCGATAAGGACACGGGCCATTATCTCTCCCCTCCGGGTCCCGCAATGAAAATATCCTGATAATGGTCAGCGGGTACGCCGCGCCAGTGACCAAGTGATTTGTCGAAAACCGATAGGCCAGCACGAGCCAAAGCCTGATCCAGAAATCCATCATCGAAACCGACAGCGGCGAGGGGAGGCAATTCCGGCACGAACCAGCAGGGCCCTTGATCATAGCGCTGGAAACCCAATCGTGTATCGCGCTTCTTCAGCGGGTTTTCGGCCGCCGTCTTGTCCACTACAAACGCCGTCATGAAAAGGCGTCCGCCGGGCGCAAGAACGCGTGCAACTTCACGCAGATAGACGCTGACTTCCTCATCGGGAAGATGAGTAACAACCGATGTCATGATGACAAAATCGAACTTTTTGTCTTCGAAGGGTAATTTGAGCTGAAGACCATCAATCGCTCCCTTCGGATTATAAAGGGAATGGGCGATATCCATGTAGCGGAATTCGAAATTCGGATAGACGGGCGTGATCTTCTGCTGGCACCAATTGATGCCACCGGATACCGGGTCAATGCCGCGATAGCTTCCTTTAGCTGGATCAAGATATTGTGTGAGCGGTACAGCCATACGGCCAATACCACTGCCGATATCAAGCACATGGCTTTCCGGGCGCAATCCGCCCTTGCGGATAAAATGACCCAGAAACTCGGAGCCGACGGTCCGAAAATCACCATCACCGACAAAAACACTGTCCGGGTCAGGGCTGGGCAGAAACCTGTTTCGTACGACAGCTTCCATCAGCCAGTCGATATATTCATCATTCACAGCATTCGTATGCTCGGGTAGGGCTTTCTTGAGTGCTACAACCTCAGTCAAGCGGCGCTCCTTTCAGACTTTCCAACGATATAGGGGGCGACAGTGTCCTCTGTCGCCTCATCGAGGTAGGTCGACATCAATTCGGTTATGTCATCGTTCCAGCGCTTGGTGTGCAGCCATGAATTATACTGGCTCGCCAGACCGCGCATGTAGTCGGCGCTGCGGCGGATGGACCGCCGCTCGAAATGGTACAGGGAAACATCTGGCTCATAGGCAATATGAAAGCCGATCTGGCGAATTTTCAGGCACAGATCACTGTCCTCATAGTCACCGATAATGTAATCTTCGGTAAAGCCACCCACGAGATCGTAAATGTCTTTTCGAGTGACCAGACAGGCGCCTGTCACCCCCGGAACGGTGCGGCCCACACGTGCGGGAGCATATTCTCCGGGCATTCCCTTGTAGAAATGGTGATTCAGCCAGACGCCCTTCTGGTCGCGTGCAAAATACAGCCCGGCGTGCTGGAGAGACCCGTCCTCGAACAACAATCGTGGACCGATTGCGCCGAGCTTCTTCTGATCAAGCAATGGTTGAATAAGCGCCTGAAGCCAGCCATTGGCGCAAGGCACAACGTCCGAATTCAACATGACTATCATTGTGCCGGTAGCCACGCCTGCGCCCGCATTGCAGGCACGGGCATAGCCGCTGTTGCGATTCATTGTGACAAGCCTGAATGGCAAGCCGTGCAGAATGTGTAAGCCGCCCAGCATATGTTCGGTATCATCCTGAATCTCAGGGGAATCGAGCACAAAAATGAGTTCGGCGTTGTCGACAAGCCACGGATCTGTGGCCATCGCAGAAAACTGGAAACGAAGGAAGTCAAGATTCCGATAGAGCGGAATAACGATCGACACCACAGGATTATCAGGCAGAACGCCATAATCCTTGGTATCGGCGATCTTCACGGTCTTACCGAGCTTATGCTCAACTTCCTGCAGGGCAGGGGCGAGAATATTCTCAAAAACCTGATCGCGCGCGTGCTGAGGAGGGACAGAACGCAGGATGCGATTTCGCTGGGCCGAAGCTTCGAATGGCTGTAACGGCGGGATCAGCGACGACGTCGCGCCCGAGACCAGCCGCATCTGGAAACGCGGTTGGAGCAGTGGGCCCAAATTTTTGCTTTGCGGAAGCCATGCAACAAATCCGGTTACATCTGCACCAAAACCATCTTCGCGCTCACCGGTTTTGCCGGGAAATTTGTAAAAATTGGGTTGAAGCGGCAAGACGCTTCCGTTTTCTGAAAGATACTCAATCCTCGATAACATGGCCGCAGGATCATGTGTCCAACCGCCGACCAGAAGACCACCATCCAGCGCGAGGGCGAGATCGATTTCAGCGGCAGGATGCGTGGCGGATTTGGCAATCTGACGAACCGTCAGCGGCGCGCGCGTCTGCATATCAATGGCAGTAGCAAGGCCAGCACCTGTGACCTGGGCCAATTCCCGAATGAGGAACTCACGCAGATCCATATCTCCGTGGCGCTTTGCCCACCACTTTTCGAAATCCGCCTGCTGACTGTCACCATCAGCGAGTTTGCGAACGGCAACGCCGTTCTTGCCGCAAAGCACGAGATGGAAGGATTGCGGTAAAGACCGCGCTGACTCAACCAAAAGGTGACACGATTGGCCGCCCCGTTTGATTTGCGAGCCCATGACGAATTTTGCCGGCAGAGCTGTCACCGACGCCGCACTGATTGCGTAAATCGTGCTCACATCGCCAAGCACGGGATCAATCACCGTCTCCAGCAGATACTGGCCGTCGATTGGCTGACCACAGGAGCGCACAGGCCGAGGCTCCGGTGTGAGCGCCAGAGTGATTTCACGCGCAACACCGGCGAAAATCTGATTCTGGGAAAGGCGGAATGTGGTGCGCCATGTGCTCAGAACATTGTTGAGCAGCTTGATGTGACCGGCAGCCGAAAGATTATTCACCGCACTGTTTACATCAAACGATGCAAGTTCATCGGCGGGATAAAGAACGGCCTGCTCTGTTGGCCCGAGCGATCCAGCAGAAAGGGTCAGATTGATCGGCTCATCTTTCGTCCGCATGGCCCAAAGCACACGCTGACCGCCCGTTTCAAGAGGGATGTTGAGGCTAACAAGCGGAACGAGTTGATCCGATGCCTCCAGCGTACATTTTGTCGAGGCTCGCATCGCGCCGGGGAGATCCCAGATCACGACAGCAATATCAGCACATAGACGAGAGATGGATACACTCTCCGTGTCGTCTGCAATATCCGTCGAATGGTCGAGGTTCAACACGTTGCCCTTTCATTCACATCGGAAAGAAAAACGTGCCCGGCAAAAAAGCAGGGCACGCCAATTTTTGAAAAAATCAATGTACGACGAAGTACTGGTCGGGATGTGCCTGCACATCGTCATAGCTGGTGTTCACAAGTGTGATGCTGTCGCCATGGCCGAAATCGACCACAACGTTGTTGCCAACTTGCGTAATATGGTCTGCCACATCATCCGGGGAATTGATGTGAAGGCCATTGATGCCTTTGGATATCTGAAGAACGTCTTCACCTGGGGTAAAATCAAGAATGACGTCGTTGCCGCCGCCACCATTGAACAGGAATACGTCATGTCCGGAACCGCCGACTAGGGTATCATCGCCAGCTCCACCAACGATAAAGTCATTCCCTGCGCCGCCGAGAATAACGTCATTTCCGGAGCCGCCGAAGAGGATGTCTGAGCCATTACCGCCCAGAAGAGTATCATCTCCGTTGTCACCGAACAGAACGTCGCTTCCGTCGCCGCCATTCAGAATGTCATTTCCTTGGTCACCATGGAGAATATCACTGCCTGTTCCGCCGAAAAGGGTATCGTCACCCCGTCCGCCGAAAAGAAGATCATTCCCTTCATCACCAAATATGATGTCGTTGCCGTTTCCGCCAAAGACGAGATCATCACCACCGTGGGCGTGGATGAAATCGTCAAAACGCGAACCAAACAAAACGTCGTCGTAGGCGCCGCCTTCTAAAGTGGCCATCTGCTTCTCCTTCTGTCTGCTTTGAGTTTCGACTGCCGAAAATGTTCCGACCATCGATGCTTTGACGATTGTGCGCTGCAACAAATCGAAATGCAACATAACCTAAGAGTATAAATGCGGCATTCACGAGTAACAAATTATTACGGAAGCGTATTACTTCACGTTTTGTATCACGACTCTAATTTATGTTTATTTCAACTGTAATTAATCTATCAAACTATATTAGTTATAGTTTATTTCAAAATTTGAAATGTCATACAAAACGTCCCATTTTGGGGGAATTATTCTATTTAATCTTCTCTAAATGCGCGATTGAGGCTGTCTGATATTGGCGAGATGATGTAGTCGATCGCCTTGCGAGCCTTATGAACAATGATAACTTCGGCTGGCATTCCCGGATAAAGTTTGACTGACGGATTGGCCGCCAACGACTTTGGCATGATCTCCGCACGCGCCACAAAGTAGGCCGTGTCGGTTTTTTCGTCCATAACCTGGTCCGCCGCGATGTAGCTTATCTTGCCGTCCAGTGGTGTTAATGAACGCTGATTATAGGCTGTCAGACGAATCTGCGCAGGTGATCCCATCGAAACGCTATCAACGTCACGCGGGTTGATTTTCATCTCCACGACCAGAGGCTCATTTTCTGGAACGATGTCCAGCACCGGCTCTCCAGCAGCAATAACGCCGCCCGGCGTCCTCAGGCGGATATTGGCGATGACACCGGCCTGCGGCGACTTGATTTCAATACGGCGCATCACATCCTTCGCCGCAACAATCCGCTCTTCCGTGTCCGCCAGATCGGTCTGATTGGTTGTGATTTCGCCCGCGATCTCCGATTGCAAATCGCTCTCGATCCCAATCAGTGCGAATTCTGCGCCAGCTTTTGCCTGTTCGGCTTTGGCTTTGTCGCCAGCATGCTCGCCACGGTTTCCGGCCAGTTCGCTCAGTTTTGTGTCGATTTCTGTCAACTTGGATTTCTGGGCAAAGCCCTTTGCAACCAGGCTGGCGATTGCAGTGCGTTGTTCCGTGATGAGTTCGATCTGCCTGTCGGTCGCAGCGATCTGCGAGGCCGACGATTTTGCCTGTTCCGTATATTGTTCAATGGTCTTTTTCTGAACATCGGTGCGGCTGATCTTTTGCGCTGAGCGCTTCTGGAAGAAGATGCGCTCAGCCTTCACCGCGTTCTGCGCCGCGACGTCTTCCGGACCACCGAAATTCTCCGGAAAGGTAATCTCTGGCTCGCCCGCCTGCTCAGCCCGCAATCGCGCAAGCTTGGCTATGAGACCGACACGCCGGGACTGCAAGGACTGCAATTCGGAACGGGCCTTTGTATCATCGAGCCGGACCAATGGTTGGCCAACCTTTACTTCGTCGCCTTCCTGCACGAGCAGACGATCTAATATGCCCCCTTCCAGATGACTGATGGTCTTCCGCTTCGAATCGACAATCACGGTTCCCAGGGCAACCGCAGCGCTTCCAAGCTCAGCCGAATAGGCCCAGCCAAAGAACCCACCGAACGCGACTACGATGGTCATAACCCCAGCTATGATAAGTCGGCGCAAAGGCGACTTTGCATCCTCGTTTTCCAGATCAACAACCCATTCGGGACGCACAGCTCCAAATTTGGTCAATGCGTGCGTTTCACCAGCTTTTTCACGAGGAGCCAGAAGTTGACTAACACGCTTGGGGACTATCGATTTGCCGGTCATGCGCCTGCTCCTGCCGTACCCATTTTCGGACCAGTGGGTGTTATGGAAGCCACCACGTCAGTACGCGGCCCAAACTGTGTGATTCGACCGTTTTCAAGCACCAGCAGCTTATCCGCTACCTGCATGATGGTTGGCCTGTGGGCGATCATGATGACAATAGCGCCGTCATCCCGCGCTTGTTCGATAGCACGCATCAAAGCTCGCTCGCCGACGGCATCAAGGTTCGAATTTGGTTCATCCAACACGATGAGGCGAGGGCGATTATAGAGGCAACGGGCGAGGCCGATGCGCTGCCGCTGACCGCCGGAAAGGGTCAGGCGGCCATCGCCAACAGGCGTGTCGTAGCCAAGCGGCAGACGGCCAATCATCTCGTGCACGTCAGCGAGGCGGGCCGCTTCCAGAACGCGATGCGGATCACTGTCACCCATACGCGCGATGTTGTCCTTGATGGTACCATCAAGCAGCGCCACCGATTGGGGAAGATATCCGGCTATCTCGCCAAAGGAGCCGCGCTCCCAAAGATAGACATTGTTGCCATCGAGGAAAACGCCGCCGGAAGTTGGCTTGACGATACCAATCATCAGCCGGGCCAAAGTCGATTTACCCGCTGCGGACGGACCAACAATCCCGAGAACTTCACCGGGCGAGAGAGAAAATGAGATGCCCTTGATAATCGGCATTTCAACACCCGGAGCCGCGTAAACGAGCTTGTCGATGATCAGATCACCTTGGGGTCTTGGCGTTGGCATCGTCTGACGCACCGCAAGATTCTGCGCCAGCAACGACTGTATGCGCTGCCAGTTGCCGATGGCGTTTACCCACTGACGCCACGTATCCACAACATGATCAAAAGGCATGAGAAGGCGGCCAATAATAATCGTCGTAGCGATCATGGCACCACCCGTGATTTCCTGCTGCATGGCCAATAATGTACCGGCACCCAGCCCGCCGATCTGAATCATGAAGCGCAGCGTACGGGCGATCGTTGCCATGCCGCGACTGCGGGTTCCGCCAATATCAAGCAGGTCCAGCGCATTCATCTGGGTTGACCGCCAGCGTCTTGCCAGCGCCGGCAGCATGCCCATAGCCTCGATTACTTCCGCATGGCGCAAGGTGCTGCCGATCTTGGAGATGGCTTCAATATTTGCCTGATTCGCATCCTTCAGCAGGCTTCGCGTCATAATATCCGTGATAACACCGCAGATCACGAGCACGACCACCGAAACCACACCGATGATCCCGAAAACCGGGTGCAACAGAAAAAGCACGGTTAAATAAATCGGCGACCAGGCCGCATCAAGCGGCGCACTCACCGCTGTCGACGTCAGGAATGTACGCAGTTCCGTCAGATCGCGCAGTGCCTGTGTCGCCCTCGGCAACCCTTGATCGACGGATGCCTGAACCGCCGCCGTAAGAATTGGCAAGTTAAGGCGGCGCACCAGCGCACTGCCCATAGCCTGAAATGACAGAGCCCGAATAAACTCAAGAATGCCAAAAACGATCAACGCGCCAACCGCCAGAATGCTCAACATTATGAGCGTATCAGTGCTCCGGCTGTTCAAAACTCTATCGTGTACCTGCAACATATAAAGCGGTACAGTAAGTTGCAGAAGATTGATGCAAGCACTTAATAAAACGGCATAAAGCAGGCCTGACAGGAACACCCGGCGCGCTCGCAAAATAAGAGCTTGAGGCGCCGGAACTGCGGACGTCATCGTATTTTTTCCAATATTGCTCTTGCCATTTGCATTGTTTTGACGAGTATCTGTCATCTATAATCTGCCTTGGAAATGCCACAGCTGCCGGTTAGCCCGTTTGACCTTGGTCTAAGGAAACAGACTAGTAAAGTAATACCGTGCAGAATGTGACAGAA
>NZ_JBFRDN010000035.1:0-53519 GCF_052113785.1 Phyllobacterium sp. TAF24
TGATCTCCCCCCTTGTGGGGGAGATGTCCGACAGGACAGAGGGGGGTGAATACATCCACCAACATTGCAGTTGCAGAACATACCTCTCCCATCACCACGCCCGCTTTTGCGTCTGGCTATTGAAAAGGTGGGAAAGACGGGCGATCCAAAGGGGAACGCGGGTGTCTTTATTGGTAGTGTAGTCAGTGCGTTCCCCGGAGATTTTCCTGTTTGAGCCAAGAAAATAACCGGATCACCCGTCCCGATGACTGGTTTTACCCTTGTGAGATAAAACCGCTTCCCCTGCGGTTGGGTTCTCCCCGCAGGTGAAATCACCGATCCTTTCCTGACTTCGAAAGTTTCCGGAGCATTCCCGCCGGAAAGGACACCATCAGAATAAGCCATGTGGGATGGTGTTGGATAAGTTGGCATGATTTTTCTTTGAAAAGATTGTTGCAGTAACATAGCGCGTGGTTCGACAAGCTCACCATGAGGGAGAGAGAGAGGATTGCGGGGAGCCAAGTTCTGCAACCTTTGTGAAGTGCAACATTGATGATGTAAAATCTCTGAAATTATCGTTGCATCCACCCAAGTCCCTCATGGTGAGCCTCCTGACCCTGTCGAAGGGCGAACCACGAACCACGGCGGCATTCACCCGCCCAACAAACGCCTCCCACCCCGGTTTCCTTTTGGTGCCTTGGCAACCGGAATGTGCGTTCTTCACAAGCCTCCACCCCATGCTTAACTAAGCCGCAACGGAAATTCGAAGGTGAAGATCATGGAACTCGGCATCTATACATTTGCAGGCATGAGCCCTGACCCGGCAACCGGTGTTGCCATTGATGCGCATCAGCGCATGCTGAATCTGCTCGAAGAGATGGAACTGGCCGATCAGGTCGGTCTTGATGTTTTTGGCATTGGCGAACATCACCGGCCGGATTTCGTCATTTCAACGCCCGCTGTGGTTCTGGCCGCGGGTGCGGCGCGTACCAAGAACATTCGCCTGACCAGCGCCGTCACGGTTTTAAGCTCCGAAGATCCGGTTCGCGTGTTTCAGGAATATGCGACGCTCGATCTCATCTCGTCGGGCCGCGCGGAAATCATGGCCGGGCGCGGTTCGTTCATCGAATCCTTTCCGCTGTTCGGTTATGACCTCAACGATTATGACGAGTTGTTCACCGAAAAGCTCGACCTGCTGCTGAAACTGCGGGCCAGCGAACGTGTGACGTGGAAAGGCAATCTGCGCGCGCCGATCAACAATCTCGGCGTCTATCCGCGTCCGGTGCAAAATCCCCTGCCCGTATGGATTGCTGTTGGCGGCACACCCGCTTCGGTCATTCGGGCCGGTACACTTGGTCTGCCGCTTGCGGTTGCAATCATCGGCGGTGAGCCACACCGCTTTGCACCACTGGTTGAACTTTACCGCGAGGCCGGAGCAAAGGCTGGCCATGCGCCTGAAGTGCTGAAGGTTAGCATCAATTCGCATGGCTATGTCGCCGAGACATCGCAGGCCGCAGCGGATGGCTATTGGCCGTCCTATGAGGTGGTGATGAACAAGATCGGGCGCGAACGCGGCTGGCCGGCGAGCAACCGGGCGCAGTTTGAAGCGGGCCGCACGCCGCGCGGTGCACTTCTTGTGGGATCACCGCAGGAGGTCATCGACAAGATCATGCTGCAGCATACCTACTTCAAGCATGATCGTTTCATGCTGCAGATCGATCTTGGCAGCCTGCCGCACAAGAACACGCTGAAGGCCATTGAGCTATATGGAACCAAGGTTGCCCCTGTCATCCGCAAGGAACTCAGTCAGTCAGTGAAGGCCGAAGCAGCATTGGTATGAAAGACTGAAAATGGCGGCGCTTCGGTCCCGCCATTATCAGGCCATGGCGAGCCCAAAGCCCTGCATCAGCCGCCGTGTTGAAAAATCGGGGTCGCCCGATGTGAACACAGCAATATCGTCGCCATGCTCAGGCTCGATACCCGTACCATTGGGCTTGAGCAGCGATAAAGTGCGGCGAGCAATCGCCTCAGCCGGATCAAGCCAGTCCACAGGCCATGGCGCCAGCCGGCGAAACACATTGGCCAAAAACGGGTAATGCGTGCAGGCGAGCACGACAATATCGGTGCGCTTGCCATCCATCTCGACAAAACACGGGGCAATCTCAGCCAATATGTCGACATCATCAATATGATCGCCGCGAATATGCGCTTCGGCCATGCGGGCCAGATTCTGGCTGCCAACAAGCCGCACATGGCATTTCGTGGCAAAGGACTGAATGAGATCGCGGGTATAGGCGCGCTTCACGGTGCCGGGCGTTGCCAGCACCGAGATGAGGCCCGATGATGTGCGCTCGGCAGCCGGTTTGATCGCAGGGACTGTGCCGACGAAAGGCACCGATGGAAAGGTCAGGCGCAGATCATCCAGCACCAGTGTTGATGCCGTGTTGCAGGGGATGATGACGATCTCGGGATCATATTTCGCAATAAACCCCTCGAACAACCCGACAATGCGCTCACGCAACGGTTCTTCTTCCCAGTCGCCATAGGGGAAACCGGCATCATCGGCGATATAGACAAAGCGCCTGTTGGGGATGAGCACCCTCGCCTCGCGCAGCACGGTCAAACCGCCAATGCCGCTATCAAATGCAATGATTGGCCGATCGGCTGTTTCACTCATCGCCTGACGTGTCCTCCTCGGGAGCGATAATCTTTTTCGCCACCGGCTTTTCCCGCTTGCGCCCTTCCGGCGCGCCGGAGCCGCGTGGCGTCTTCGGGCTGAAATAATCGAGCGAGACGACAACGCCGCGCAGCAACTTCAATTCCGAATCGGAAAATCCGGCGCGGGTCAACACACCGCGCAGATTGTTGACCATGATTTCCTTGCGCGCCATGGGGCGGAAATATCCGCGCGCTTGCAAAGCATCTTCCAGATGGTTGAAAAAGCCCTGCAGCTGTTCTTTCGGCGCAGGCTCAAGCTCGGGACCACGGAACGCCGTGTCCGTTTCCTTTTCCAACCCGGATTTCATCCACTCATAGGACATGAGCAAAACCGCCTGTGCGATATTCAACGACGAAAATGCCGGATTGACCGGAAATGTCACCAGCTCATCGGCGAGGCTGACTTCGTCATTATTGAGGCCAAAACGCTCGCGGCCAAAAAGAATTCCTGTTTTCTCACCCCGGTTAAAGCGCTGGCGCAATGTCTGCCCGGCTTCAACTGGTCCGCGCACCTGCTTGAACGCATCACGCTCGCGCGCCGTGGTGGCATAAACAAAATGCAGGTCCTCGATGGCCGATGGCAGATCGTCATAGACCTTGGCGGCATCGATGATGTGGTCGGCCCGGCTGGCAGCGGAGCGCGCCTTGTCATTGGGGAATTCCTCGCGTGGTTTAACGAGGCGTAATTCCGCCAGACCGAAATTCGCCATGGCCCGCGCCACCATGCCGATATTTTCGGGCAATTGCGGCTCAACCAGTATGATTGCCGGTCCTTCGGCGATGAGCGTGCGCTGTCTGTCTGTACCTGCCATGATCAATCCATTGTGAACGCCGCCCTCATACAACGCGCTTTTTCACGGGGCAATGCGGTGTTTTGATTGTGCTTGGTTCGTGGTTCGTGGTTCGACAAGCTCACCATGAGGGAGAGTGAGGATGAAAGGCTATTCTTAGAGATTGCAGATCAAACAGATTACGGATCACAAGGGCTGCAGAATATGGCTCCCTTTCATCATCCCTCTCCCTCATGGTGAGCTTGTCGAACCACGAACCACGAACCACGCACCAGCCCTCCACTTTTCCCCCCTCAAAAGCTCTCACCCGCATTATTCCGCATGGATTGCCATCAAAGCGTTAAAGCCTGTCTTTGCGTTCTCGTTTGCGAGTGCTATAGGGGCGCGAACCCTCAATGAAAACCGATGCTGGCATTCCCAGACCAGCAAAAAAGAGGCTGACTATTCATGGCAAAGATCAAAGTTGCAAACCCGGTTGTCGAGCTTGACGGCGACGAGATGACCCGCATCATCTGGCAGTACATCAAAGAAAAGCTGATCCATCCTTATCTCGACATCGATCTGAAATATTATGATCTGGGCGTCGAGCACCGCGATGCAACCGATGATCAGGTGACCATTGATGCCGCCAATGCGATCAAGCAGTATGGCGTCGGCGTCAAATGCGCCACCATCACCCCGGATGAACAGCGCGTTGAGGAATTCGGCCTCAAGAAGATGTGGAAGTCGCCCAACGGCACCATCCGCAACATTCTCGGCGGCGTTATCTTCCGCGAACCGATCATTGCCAAGAACGTTCCCCGTCTGGTTCCGGGCTGGACACAGCCGATCATCGTCGGCCGCCATGCTTTCGGCGATCAGTACCGCGCCACCGATTTCAAATTCCCCGGCAAGGGCAAGCTGTCGATCAAGTTTGTCGGCGAAGATGGCAAGACCATCGAACATGAAGTCTATGACGCACCGGGCGCGGGCGTCGCCATGGCCATGTACAATCTGGATGATTCCATCCGTGATTTTGCGCACGCCTCATTCAACTATGCCTACAACCGCGGCGTTCCCTGCTATCTCTCGACCAAGAACACCATCCTCAAGGCCTATGACGGCCGCTTCAAGGATATTTTCCAGGAAGTGTTCGATGCCGAATTCAAGGACAAGTTTGCCGAAAAGAAGATCACCTATGAGCATCGCCTGATTGATGACATGGTCGCATCCGCATTGAAGTGGTCCGGTGGTTATGTCTGGGCCTGCAAGAACTACGATGGCGACGTCCAGTCCGACATCGTGGCACAGGGCTTTGGCTCGCTCGGCCTGATGACTTCAGTGCTGATGACACCGGATGGCAAGACGGTGGAAGCGGAAGCCGCCCACGGCACGGTGACGCGTCACTACCGCCAGCATCAGAAGGGCGAAGAAACCTCGACCAACTCCATCGCCTCGATCTTCGCCTGGACGCGTGGCCTCGCCCACCGCGCCAAGCTTGACGGCAACAAGGAGCTGGAACGCTTCAGCCTGACACTGGAAAAGGTCTGCGTGGACACGGTTGAATCCGGCTTCATGACCAAGGATCTGGCGCTGCTGATCGGCCCGGATCAGCCTTGGCTCTCAACCACAGGCTTCCTCGACAAGATCGACGAAAACCTGCAGAAAGCCATGGCTGCCTGATCAGGCAATCATTTCGAAATGGAAAAGCCCTGTCGAAAGATGGGGCTTTTTTCTTGCTCTGCTCAAGAAACAAACAATCGCACTTTTGATCCCAACATCACGTTTCCGATAGGGATCGAGTTTCGGCCAATGCGAACAGAACAGAAAAGATTTGAATATTCAGAATGTTGCATGTGAAATGATTGTCATTTCGCAAAAGGACATTTCGAGACAATGAAATCATTTCGCAACAAATCCATATATCTGGTTCGCCACGGGGAAACTGTCTGGAACAGTGTGGGACGTTTTCAAGGACAGTTGAATTCTGCATTGACACAACGTGGAATTGAACAGGCTGAGCAAGTGGGGACGATTTTAGCCCAGGAAATCAAAGACCATTCGTTTCCCATCAATATTCACATAAGTCCGTTGGGACGCGCCAGAGAAACTGCTTCTATCCTTACGAGACATGTCGATTTACCCAGCCGTGAAGAACCGCGAATTTCCGAGGTAACCCTGGGATCATGGGATGGAATGACGCACTATGAGATAGATACCGAATATCCCGGCCTGCTCACCGGCGCAGATGCTTTTGACTGGTATTTTCGATCTCCGGATGGCGAAACATTCGATTCTGCGTGTGTCCGTGTGAAAGCGTGGCTGTCTGACCTATCCGTGTGCACAATTGCAATATCGCACGGGTTAACAGGACGGCTTATACGAGGCCTGTACCTTGGATTGCCTATGCGCGAAATGCTTGAATTGCCTGTCCCGCAAAATGGCTTCTTCAAACTGCATGACGGCGGCGTGGAATTCATCGCATACAAGGATTGATGATCAAGAAGGCCATGACCGTCTGATCAGTCAAGCATTTCAGAATTGAAAAGCCCTCTCGAAAGATGGGGCTTTTTCTTTGGGTTGCGCTGTCTCCCCGTCGGTATTTTGGGCTTGGTTATTTGACTCGGGATATCTGGCTCTGGGTATCTGGTGGCTAACCATTTGGTTGGTTATTTTGGCTTGGCCATTTGCTACTTCGCCATTTGTTGCTTCTTGTAGCTTTAAACTGATTGCCGCTTTGGGCTGCATTTGGGCTTGCAGCGGGCTGTTTGCAGCTTAAAAATTTAACATTGCCAGCATTTAATATTGCCTAGGTTTGAGGTTGCCCATCGTTGCCATTAGCCATCGTTGCGATTAGCCGACTTTAACGAACATCGCACCTCAGCCGCCATAGTATGATGGACTTGAACGGATGATGGACTTGACCGGACTATTTACAAATGAACTGACCGGACGCATTTCAAGGGGTGCCCACCGTCCGAGCGCGCCCAGCACATCCCGGTCAAATCACATTTGCAGGGGAATTTCCCCCTCGGCATCAGTTTCCATCTCTTGGTCAGATTCCGCCTTTGCTTGATCAAATCCCTCCTTTCCACTCGGTAGCCTGTTCGGCTTTGCCGCCGTAGAACAGATGACCGGGCATCGTGGCAGTTTCATCGTCAATTTCAGATCGAGCACCCGGCGAAATGCATGGGCTGGTATCCTACCGACAATTTTCCCGGCTTTCCCTGCCAGTTCAAAATCAAATCCCTTCGTAGCGGCTGCGACAAAGTCCGCCTCGTCCATCGAAACCACGCCCGTGTCTTCCCGCGTCGGCGAACACGGCAGGAGATAACAAGGCACCTTGGCGCTTAATCCGCCGCTAAACTGCAGTTGCTTACCATAACTCCACGCTTGCGAAATCATACTTTTGCTCGGCCCCACATAGCGTGTCTTGAAACCATAACCCACCGTGGTCGAGTAAAACGGCTGGGCACTCAGCGACGTGAACACAGCGTAGTAAGCCATGACATCAGGTCCATAGGCAGTATCACTTGCCATATGGATATCTTTGACCACCGTCGATGTCTGACAAGCAACAAGCATCACCGCGGCAAATAAAAGAGCCAGAACAGCTTTCACAGCAGCTCACAAAATCAATAATTAAAACAGATACTCAACACGTCGAGGAATACGCTCTCGAACTCATTTACCAAAACTGCATACCAAAAAACTGCACGCATTTACCTACAAACTACTATCCACGCACAACGTATCTGCGCACAACACATCCATCGAAGCATTGTAAAAACATACCAAAAATAGAATGAGATTTAAATTAGACCATAGTATAATTGATCATGAATTCCGCACCCTGTATATTCAAGCTCAAGTGACGAATGAGGAAACAAGATTAAGATCCAGGCCGTATCAAGATCTATGTCCTCGACCGCATCAAAGTACCGCCTGAAATGCCCTGAAACACAAAGCGCATTGTTGGGGCTATAAGCGTTTGATGCGAAATGAACGGGCTGTGTGGCTCGCCGTAGAGATCTGCGTGTGAAAGGTGAGCAGTGTATGGCGTGGATTCCAGATGTGTGGATGATGGCCAGATGCGTAGGCGATAGGATAGCAGACCAAGGGATCAAGGGTTGATAGCTCAAGCTCGACGTCTCAATAGTGCCGTCATGCTTCCTGCGGACGACTGTTCCTGCGAACCTCCGCGTTGCACATGGACCATCTTCTTGGTTGCACATGGACCATGTTCTTGAGGGCATCTCTACGGGAGCGGATTGTACTGCCGAATCTGCCGGGATGGTTTTCACGCGCGTTGGTTCACGGCGCCAGCATCGTTCGCAATAGGCCATACGCCGCCAGGAGATCATACGACTAACCACACGCCACCGGCGCGCGCGCTATCATACCCCCGCTAGCGCCAGCGCGTACGTCGACAGCGCGTGCGGCGTCCCGACAAGCGGCATTCGGCAACGGCCACATTCGGCAATTCTCGGCAACTGCCGAGAGGCGGCCTACTGACAGGTGGCTTTGGGCAGACTGAACCAGTCCAAAACCGAACCAAGTCCAATCCCGCCGCCAATCCAATCCGCCTGACGATACGAAAAGAAGCTGCTCTAATTGTGAGCTGAGTTAACCCGCCAAAGCGTCGCGCACGGCCTACCGACACGTGGCTTTGGGTCGGCAGAACCAGTCCAATCCCGCCGCCAATAAAAAGAGGCTGCTCTAATAGTGAGCTGTGTTAACCCGCCGAAGCGTCGCGCACGGCCTACCGACAGGTGGCTTTGGGTAGACAGAACCAGTCCAATCCCGCTGCCGATCCGCCTGACGATACGAAAAGAGGCGCTCAAATAGTGAGCTGCGTTAACCCGCCAAAGCGTCGCGCACGGCGGTAATAGCAGCCTCGGCCTTGGAGCCATCGGGACCGCCAGCCTGCGCCATGTCAGGACGGCCACCACCACCGGCACCGCCAAGTGCCGCTGATGCGATCTTGACCAGATCGACGGCGCTGAATTTGCTGACGAGATCATCGGTGACGCCAACAACAGCACTGGCCTTGCCGTCTTCCGAGACGCCGATAAAGGTCACGATGCCGGAGCCGACAGTCTTCTTGGCGTCATCGGCCAACGGCTTCAGGTCGCGCGGACTGACGCCAGTGACAACCTTGCCGATGAAGCCGACGCCGTTGACGGTTTCGGACTGCGCACCGCCAGTGCTGGACCCGCCAAGTGCTAGTTGCTTGCGGGCTTCAGTCAATTCCCGTTCCAGCTTGCGGCGTTCATCCATTAGCGCGGTCACCCTCGACAATGCATCGGCGGGTGAAGATTTGAGCGCGCTGGCAATAGCCTTGACGCGTTCATCCTGCTCTTCGAGATAGCGGCGGGCCGCCTCGCCTGTCAGCGCTTCCATGCGGCGAACACCGGCAGCAACAGCGCTTTCCGAGACAATACGGATCAGGCCGATATCGCCGGTTGCACGCACATGCGTGCCGCCGCAAAGCTCGGTTGAATAGCTCTTGCCTGTTTTTTCGCCATGCAGGGCCGTGCCCATGGAGACAACACGAACCTCATCGCCATATTTTTCGCCGAACAGCGCCATGGCGCCTTCGGCAATAGCGTCATCCACCGCCATCAGGCGGGTGCTGACAGGTGCATTCTGCAGGACGATTTCGTTGGCGAGATCTTCGATAACAGCGAGTTCCTTGTCGGAAATCGGCTTCGGATGCGAGAAATCGAACCGCAGCCGATCCGGTGCAACAAGTGAACCTTTTTGCGCCACATGGGTGCCGAGCGTTTCGCGCAGTGCTTCGTGCAGAAGGTGCGTGGCCGAATGGTTGGAGCGGATACGCGTGCGGCGTGCGCTATCAACCACCAGCTCAACTGGCGCATCCAGTTTCACTGTGCCCTTGACGACCTTGCCGAGATGCACGAACACGCCGTCATTCTTCTTTTGCGTATCGGTGACGACAACCGTAAAGCCATCACCGGAAATGACGCCCATATCGCCCTGCTGGCCACCGGATTCGCCATAGAATGGCGTCTGGTTGACCACGATGGCAACATTCTCGCCTTCTCCGGCACTTTCAATCTGCACACCATCACGCACCAGTGCAGTCACAACGCCTTCGGCCTTCTCCGTTTCATAGCCGAGGAACTCGGTCGCACCGACCTTGTCGCGCACCGCGAACCAGACCGTTTCTGTGGCAGCATCGCCCGAACCGGACCAATGGGCGCGCGCCTCCGCCTTCTGGCGTTCCATGGCAGCAGCAAAAGCGTCGGTATCAACAGCAATGCCGCGCTGGCGCAGGGCGTCCTGTGTCAAATCAAGCGGGAAGCCGAATGTGTCGTAGAGCTTGAACGCGGTTTCGCCGTCAAGACGATCACCTTCGCCCAGACCTTCCGTCGCATCGCTGAGCAGGCCAAGGCCGCGATCCAGCGTCTTGCGGAAGCGGGTTTCCTCAAGCTTCAATGTTTCGGAAATCAGGGCTTCAGCACGGATCAACTCCGGATAGGCCTGACCCATCTCGCGGATCAGCGCGGGCAGCAGGCGCCACATCAGCGGCTCCTTCGCACCAAGCAACTGCGCATGGCGCATGGCGCGGCGCATAATCCGGCGCAGCACATAGCCACGGCCTTCATTGGATGGCAGCACGCCGTCAGCAATGAGGAAGCTTGACGAGCGCAGATGATCGGCAATCACCCGGTGGCTGGCGCGGAATTTGCCTTCCGCCTTGACGCCAGTTGCATCTTCCGACGCGCGAATGAGCGCACGGAAGAGGTCAATATCGTAATTGTCATGCTCACCCTGCAGCACCGCAGCCAAACGCTCCAGCCCCATGCCGGTATCGATCGACGGGCGCGGCAATTCAATGCGCTGTTCCTTGGTGATCTGCTCGAACTGCATGAACACCAGATTCCAGATTTCGATAAAGCGGTCGCCGTCCTCATCGGCGCTGCCGGGAGGGCCGCCCCAAATATCTTCGCCATGGTCGTAGAAAATTTCCGAACACGGACCGCAAGGACCGGTGTCACCCATGGCCCAAAAGTTGTCGCTGGTGGCGATGCGGATGATGCGGTCTTCAGGGAGACCGGCAATTTTTTTCCAGAAACCAGCCGCCGCGTCATCCGTATGGTAGACGGTGACCAGCAGCTTGTTCTTGTCGAGACCAAATTCTTTGGTGATCAGGTTCCAGGCAAGGTTAATCGCCTCTTCCTTAAAATAATCGCCAAAGGAGAAATTGCCGAGCATTTCAAAAAAAGTGTGGTGGCGGGCGGTATAACCCACATTATCCAGATCATTGTGCTTGCCACCGGCGCGCACGCATTTCTGCGATGTGGTGGCGCGGCTATAAGGGCGCTGCTCCAGACCGGTGAAAACATTCTTGAACTGCACCATGCCGGCATTGGTGAACATCAGCGTCGGGTCATTGCGCGGGACAAGCGGGCTCGACGCCACGATCTCATGGCCGTTCTTCTTGAAATAGTTCAGAAATGTCGACCGGATCTCGTTGACGCCACTCATGTGCATTGCCTTCTGACTTGTCTTAAACCAAAGCGGAATAACCCCTTATTGCATCAAAGGGGCAGAACGCAACGCTTGTAGCGAGGCCACCGCTGCCTGTCCAGAAAATCCGGGAGAGTTGGGGGCTCAAACATCAACGGGTGTTGAGTTCAGTGCTGAACTCCTCTTCGAACATGCCTCTGCCCGTCATCCTCGGGTTTGACCCGAGGATCCACTGCTAAGCAGTCGAACGAACCCGGCTATTCAGCGCTTTTAAATTGTGGGTCCTCGGGTCAAGCCCGAGGATGACGGGGAGAGATATCTTAGACGTGGCGAGCAGGAAGTGCGCACCACAAACCATGCCAAAAAAAGAAAAACCCGTATCCACAGCTGGATACGGGTTTCACATCACAGACCAGAAACAGCCTGTCCCGGGAGATCAGCCTTCGGCGGCCTCGGGGCCATCCGTGTCTTCAATATCGTCAGGGCCCTTGTCGAGCATCTGCTCGGCGATGAGACCGGCGTTCTGGCGCAGAACCAGCTCAATCTCATTGGCCACCTCAGGATTGTCCTTGAGGAAGATTTTCGCGTTGTCGCGGCCCTGCCCCAGACGCTGGGAATTGTAGGAGAACCACGAGCCGGATTTTTCAACGATGCCAGCCTTGACGCCGAGATCAACCAGTTCGCCCGTCTTGGAAACGCCTTCGCCATACATGATGTCGAATTCGACCTGCTTGAAGGGCGGTGCCAGCTTGTTCTTCACAACCTTGACGCGGGTCTGGTTACCGACCACTTCGTCACGCTCTTTCAAGGCGCCGATACGGCGAATATCCAGACGAACCGAAGCGTAGAATTTCAGCGCATTACCGCCTGTCGTGGTTTCGGGCGAACCGAACATCACGCCGATCTTCATGCGAATCTGGTTGATGAAGATAACCATGCAATTGGAGCGCGAAATCGAAGCGGTCAGCTTGCGCAGTGCCTGGCTCATCAGGCGTGCCTGCAGGCCGGGGAGAGAATCGCCCATCTCACCTTCAATTTCCGCACGCGGGGTCAAAGCCGCCACGGAGTCGACCACCAGAACATCGATCGCACCGGACCGCACCAGCGTATCGGTGATTTCGAGCGCCTGCTCGCCGGTATCAGGCTGCGAAATCAGGAGGTTTTCAAGGTCCACACCCAGCTTACGGGCATAGACAGGATCAAGCGCATGTTCCGCGTCAACAAAGGCGCAGATACCGCCTTTCTTCTGGGCCTCGGCAATCGTATGCAGCGCAAGTGTCGTCTTACCGGAACTTTCAGGCCCGTAAATCTCGACAATACGGCCTTTCGGCAAACCACCGACGCCAAGGGCTATATCAAGCGAAAGCGATCCGGTCGAAACCGTTTCAATTTCCACAACCTGCTCATTGCGTCCCAGCCGCATGATCGAGCCCTTACCAAAGGCCCTCTCGATCTGGGACAATGCCGCATCCAGCGCTTTCGTTTTATCCACCGAATTACCCTCAACTAACCGCAAAGAATTTTGAGCCATAATACACTACCCCTGTACTATCCATGAAGTCCGGACGCTCCGGTCTATGAAGATATTTGTATCTGTTTTGTTCTCATTTGGCAATATGCATAACCAATTGAAAAATAATGATAACTCAAAAATGTTCTTAAAACGTTCTTGTAGGCGATGCCAATCCCTTGTCCACATATTCCTTGGCGCGAACTGCCGCAAATGCCGAAACAGCCCATTGTAAATTCGAATCGTTCTGATGATTGCGTAAGGCAACGGAGCAATTTAGAGAGGAGCCAGACCAAGTGTCTTGCAACCGATCATTTTGTTCAGCAAAAGCCTTCACTATGACCCAGGACCAAATCCCGCTGCTTTTTGCTGTCGGCGGCGCCCATATGGACCGGCGCGGCCAAAGCAGTGTGCCCTTTATAGCGGGCGCTTCGAACCCCGGCGTGATGCGCGAGGAACCGGGCGGCGGCGTGTTCAATGCGCTGCGCCTCGCGGTCAGGCGCGGCGTCAAGGCAGAGATGTTGTCGGTACGCGGCGGCGACCGGGTCGGCGATGTGATCAGCGCGGCGTTTGAAGCTGCCGGAATCAAAGACAGTTCCGCCGTGTTCATCGACCGGACAACGCCAAGTTACACGGCCATTCTGGATGAACGTGGCGATGTGGTTGCCGCTATCGCCGATATGGCGCTGTATGAACTCGCTTTGCCCCGGCAATTACGCCGGCGCAAGGTGCGCGATTCCATTGAAGCAGCCGATGCGGTTTTTGGCGATGCCAATCTTCCTTCGGAAGGTTTGCAACGGCTGGCGGGCCTTGCCGGAGACAAGCCGCTCTATGCGCTGGCGATTTCTCCGGCCAAGGCTGTGCGATTAAAACCAGTGCTTGGCGATCTTGCCTGCCTGTTTCTCAACCGGCGCGAGGCGTTTGCGCTGACGGGGCTGGGCGCAGATGCAGGCCTGCCTGATCTTCACAAGGCTTTAAAGGCCGAAGGTCTGCGCGCGGCTGTCGTCAGCAATGGCGGCGATGCTGCACTTGTCTATTCCGGTGCGCGCGCATTCTCTTTGCTTCCCCCTGAGATATCAGGGATTGCCGATGTAACCGGCGCTGGTGATGCGCTGGCGGGAGGCACCATTGCCGCGCTGATGCGCGGGCGTCCCCTTGAGGATGCCGTGCGCGAAGGCTTTGCCGCCTCGGCGCTAACCCTGCAAACGCACTCCGCAACCCCTGTCTTCACCGCCAAAATTTTTGATACGGCACTTGCACATATCCCGGCACCAAGCCCGCTCTAATGAGCAGCTTTGCCGGATACGATCATATAAAGGAAGAACCATGACCATTTCAGCCCTCAACCCGTTCACCGATATTGCTCCGGAAGTGCAGAAGGCGCTTGATGCCGGGCAGCCTGTCGTGGCGCTGGAAAGCACGATCATCACCCACGGCATGCCCTACCCTGACAACAGCCGCATGGCGGCCGATGTCGAAACCATCATCCGTGAGAGTGGTGCCGTTCCTGCTACCATCGCCATTATTGATGGCCGGTTGAAGATCGGCATTTCAGCCGAGGAGCGCGAGGCATTGGCACAGGTCAAAGGCGCCATGAAACTATCGCGCGCCGATCTTGCCTTTGCGCTGTCGGAAGGCCGCACCGGCGGCACCACGGTTGCAGCAACAATGCTCGCCGCACATCTTGCAGGCATCAAGGTGTTTGCAACGGGCGGCATAGGCGGCGTGCATAAGGGCGCCGAAACCAGCTTCGACATCTCAGCTGATCTGGAAGAACTGGGCCGTACGCCTGTCATCGTTGTTTCAGCGGGGGCCAAAGCGATTCTGGATATTGAAAAGACGCTGGAAGTGCTTGAAACCAAAGGTGTTCCGGTTGTGGTCTATGGCTCTGATGTCCTGCCAGCCTTCTGGTCGCGTCAGTCGCCCATCAAAGCGCCGCTACGCCTCGACACACCTGACGCCATCGCAAAATTTCAGGCAACGCGCAGCGCCATTGGCGTCAATGGCGGCATGTTGATTGCCAATCCAATTCCGGCGGAGAGTGAAATTCCGGCTGAAATCATGGGCGGCTACATAAGCGAAGCGCTGGCGCGTGCCACAAGAAATGGCATTACGGGCAAAGCCGTAACGCCATATCTGCTGTCGGAAATTCTTGATATCACCAAGGGCGAAAGCCTGAAGGCGAATATCGCGCTGGTGGAAAACAATGCACGCCTTGCGGCACGCATTGCTGTTGCGCTGGTTAGCTAAGCGGCGAAATCTGCAGCTCGACGCGGCGGTTTTGCGACCGGCCAGCTTCCGACTTGTTGGAAGCGACGGGCTGGCTCATGCCAAAGCCGCGCACTGCAAAGCGCCGGTTGTCGATGCCCTGCTGGGTCAGATAGTTTGAAACGGAAAGCGCGCGGCGTTCAGACAGCAGTTGATTGTACTGCTCGCCGCCGACATTGTCCGTATGGCCGTAGACATCGATGATGCTCCGGTCGAACTTGCGCAAGACAACCGCAACGGAATTGAGTGTTGCGTAGAATTGCGGCTTCACCGCATCCTGATCCGTCGAGAACGTAATGTTCGATGGCATGTTCAGGATAATCTTGTCGCCAACGCGGGTCACGGATACCCCGGTACCCTGCAACTGGGCCCGCAATTCTGATTCCTGCCGATCCATATAATTGCCGACCGCACCACCCGCCAGCGCGCCGATACCGGCGCCGATCAGCGCTGCGTTGCGACCGGACTTGCCACCCCCGCCAACGGCAAGACCGCCCAGCGCGCCAACTGCTGCGCCAATGGCAGCACCGCCAGCCGTATTCGATATTTTCTGCTCACCCGTATATGGATCGGTCGTGGTGCAACCGGCCAAGAACGTCGCGGCAAGACAGCCGATGGCAAACTTCTTGATCATAGAATCAGTACCCCGTTGGAAATGCGGGAAAATATACCAACGAATACGGCAAAATATGGAAAGAATACGGGCTAAATCGCCCGTATCCGCGCCATGGCCAGAGCATCGACAAACCGCCCGTCCTTGAAGGCGTAATCGCGGTGAATTCCCTCGCGCTCAAAGCCGCATTTTTCATAGAGGCTGATGGCTCTGGAATTGTCCGTATAAACGGTCAGTTCGAGCCGCCGGATATTGAGCCAGTTATCGGCCGCATCAATCAGGGCATGCAGCAGCGCCTTGCCGATACCCCTTCCCGTGAAATCATCATGCACGCCGATGCCAATACCTGCCGCATGGGCACGCCGTCCCGATGATGGTTGCAGGCCCGCATGACCAACAATCTGTCCGCCTGTTTCAGCAGCAATGTTGAGTGCGCCGGGAGCCAGGTTCTCCAGCCATCTGCGTGTCACTTCAACACTCTGAAATGGCAGACGCAACGTGCCGGCACGAAAGCCGGGTAAGCTGGTCAGGACATTGATCTGTTCGAAATCGCCGGGACGCGTGGCGCGGATCGAAAATCCGTTGTGTTCAAGTGGTGGTGGGTTCTGGTCGTTCATATCGCTCTCCATTTGATCGAGGAGAGCAACGGTCAGACCCTGCTCGCCTCATTGGCAGGGTCTGGTGAAAGATCGCGTCGACTTTAGCGCAATAGCTCTCCACCACCCCTGAAAAGGAGTGAGGTGCACAGCATCACGATGGTCGAACGGTTGATCATGGGCAGTATCTTTCACCACAATATCAATGATTTCAAGGGGTGGCCGGATTCAAAACATCATCCCGGTTCAAAAATTTTGACCGATACGCCCGGCGAAATTCGTTTGCGCCCCGCCTGTTAATCAAAGATGCTCCGCGGCAGTTAAACGATAGAATAGGATTTCGCATGACCGACACTTCACAAGCACCCGTAGCAATCATCACCGGCGGCGGACGTGGCATGGGCGCAGGCATTGCCCGCGAACTGCACGCGCGGGGCTATCGCCTTGGCCTGATGTCGCCCTCGGGCAGCGCCATCGAGCTGGCAACAGAACTTGGCGCTATCGGCATCAAGGGATCAGCCGGGGAAGCCAAAGATCTGGAGACGCTGGTTGAAAAGACGGTTGAAGCCTATGGGCGTATCGATGCGGTGGTCAACCACACCGGCCATCCGCCCAAGGGCGATCTGATCGATATCACTGACGAGAAATGGGCCATTGGCAATGATCTGATGGTGCTCAGCGTCGTACGCATGGCGCGTCTGGTCACGCCTTACATGTTGAAACAGGGCAAGGGCTCGTGGGTCAACATCACCACGTTCGCGGCGTTTGAGCCAAGCCTCATCTTCCCGGTATCCTGCGCCTATCGCGCTGCTGTCGGTGCCTATACCAAGCTCTATGCGGATCGTTATGCCGCCGACAATATCCGCATGAACGCGCTGCTTCCGGGCTTCATTGACAGTCTTGAGCACAAGCCCGGTACGGAAACCGGTATCCCGATGAAGCGTCTGGGAACCATGAATGAAATCGCCAAGACAACGGCGTTCCTGCTTTCAGACGATGCAGGGTATATCACGGGCCAAAATATCCGCGTCGATGGCGGTATCACCAAACACGTTTAAGCGATGGTTTGGGCAGCATTGGAGAGTGCTGCCCATCACTGTGCGTGCGTTGAGGGTGTGGTTCGTGGTTCGACAAGCTCACCATGAGGGAGAGTGTGGATGAAAGGGAGCCAGGTTCTGCAGCCTTTGCACTGCACCGTTATAATCTGCAATCTTTGTGATCTGGAACCTTTTTGATCCGTAATCTTGGCGATTATCGTTGCATCACCCCTCTCCCTCATGGTGAGCTTGTCGAACCACGAACCACGAACCACAACCACACACTCCGTCCCTTAATCTATATAAAATTGACACCAAGGGACTCACGCAAATGCCTCTGGCCATTGGGCGTCACTGACACCGCGCGGGTGCCCTCCACGCGTCTGATCCAGTCCTTGTCAAAACAATGGCTGCACAGCGCGGCACCAATGGCACCGGCCAGATGCGGGCGCCGCTCGCTCCAGTCGAGACAAGGGCGGCACAATATGCGCCCCTTCTTCTGGGTGATTGCGCTGACATCCATTCCCAGCCGGTCAAACAGCGACATGCCGGTATCCGTCAGTTCACCCGCATCAAGCCCAAGATCAAGATGTCCTGCCCCGACAAGCGCATCGGTGATGGAAACGCCGAGCTTTCCCGCCAGATGATCGTAACAGGTGCGCCCTGCCCGCAAGGCTGCATCCTTTGGCCCGGTTCGTACAATTTTGGTACTCGTAGCGGGCGTTGCAACCTGCATGATGCTTTCGATCATCTGCGCAACTGCGGGTGATGCCAGCCGGTGATAGCGATGCCTGCCCTGCTTTTCCACCTGTAGGAGCCCGGCCTCGGTCATGCGCATCAAGTGGCTGCTGGCGGTCTGGGCGGTGATACCGGCGAGATGCGCAAGTTCACTGGCGGTCAATGCCCGACCATCCATCAGGCCGGTTAACATGCTGGCGCGGCCGGGATCTCCGGCCAGCGCAGCGATTTCGGCAAATCTTGCATTGTTCGACATGGCACTCTTCCGTGGTTGCTTCCCACAAATTCTGGTGCATCCACGGCCAGAATGCTTCGAAAACGCTCGAACTATCAAGCGCTCCTGACAAAAAGCAAAGCGTGCCCGCTATTCGCTTTCCAGCATTTCCTTGACCGACGTCGCCAACTGCTTCAGCGAGAACGGTTTTGGCAGGAAGCCGAACTTGGCATCCTCAGGCAAATTGCGGGCAAAGGCGTCTTCCGCATAACCGGAGACGAAGATGAACTTGATATCCCCGTATTCCTTGCGCAGTTCGCGCAGCAGCGTCGGGCCGTCCATTTCGGGCATGACCACGTCGGAAACGACGATATCGACCTTGCCGTCGAGTTCCTTCATCACCTCAAGCGCTTCAACACCACTGGAAGCCTCGTGCACCGTATAGCCACGCGATTGCAGCGCGCGAACACCGCCCATGCGCACGGCATCCTCGTCCTCGACGAGAAGCACCGTTGCGGAACCGGAAAGATCAGTGGCCTTCTCGGCTTTCTTTTCCTTCTTCGGTGCTTCAACGGCAACGACTTCGCCCGCCTCGTTGAGGACAGGTGCTTCGACGTGGCGCGGCAGGAAGATGCGGAATGTCGTGCCCTTGCCGAGTTCGGATTCGCAATGGATCGAACCGCCAGTTTGTTTGATGATGCCGTAGACCATGGAAAGGCCAAGGCCCGTGCCCTTGCCAACTTCCTTGGTGGTGAAGAACGGTTCGAAAATCTTTTCAATAACCTCGGGCGGCATACCCGTGCCGCTGTCCTGCACCTCGACCAGAACATAATCGCCCGGAACAAGATCGCGGTAATTCAGCCCGGCGCTTTCGCTTTCGTTCATGTTGCGCGTGCGGATGATGAGATCGCCGCCCTCCGGCATCGCATCGCGCGCATTGACGGTGAGATTGACCACCACCTGCTCGAACTGGCCGAGATCGGCACGCACCGGCCACAAATCGCGGCCATGTTCGATCTTGAGGTTGACCTGCGTGCCCGCAAGCCGCGTCAGCAGCATGCGCACATCGGCAATGACGTCGGTGAGATCAAGCACCTCCGGCCGCAAAGTCTGGCGGCGGGAGAAGGCCAGCAACTGCCGCACCAGCGATGCGGCACGGTTGGCATTCTGCTTGATGTTCATAATGTCGGCAAAAGACGGATCGGACGCCCGGTGATTGGTCAGCAACAGGTCTGATGACATGATGATGGCGGTCAGAACATTGTTGAAGTCGTGCGCGATACCGCCTGCAAGCTGGCCGACAGCCTGCATTTTCTGGCTCTGGGCCATGGTGGCTTCAAGCGCTTTCTGCTCGGTGGTTTCAACCACGGAAACAATTGCAGCTTCCTCGGCGCCCTCTTCGGAACCCGCGTCAAAGACCGGGCTGATATAGAAGCGCAGATGGCGTTCCTCATGGCCGGGAATGACCGTATCGACAGGTGATATCTCGGCCTTGCCGGCAAAGGCGGCGGCAAGCGCCCGGTCGAAAGCCTCGCGGTCGCGCTCATGCACGACGGTTTCAAGCGGCGTGCGCCGATCAATCGCATCGCGGTCAACAACGGGTGAGAACAGACCAAGGAAACGCGCATTGGTGCGCAGGATCTTGCCTGAGGCGTCCACCGCGGCAATCGCCATGGAAGCGGAGTTGAAAAAGCGGGTAAAGCGCACTTCGGCGGCGCGCAATGCAGCGGAATTGTCTTCGCCCTCGGCGCGGTTCAGCACGATGGTACGGGTCGGACCGCGCTTGCCATCGCGCTGGGCCTGTACGCGGTGATAGAAGCGCACCGCGAGGCTTTGGCCGTTCGCCTTGGCAAGATCAAGGTCGATGACCGTATTGCGGCTGGTGCCCGGCTCTGTCTTCACGGCATTGATCAGCGCCATGCCATTCCCGGCAACAATATCACGGACAGTCATTGAACCCGGCGTAAATTTGGTCAGATCAACCCCGAGCCATTCGGCAAGGGTGGCATTGATGTAGATAATGCGCCCATCGGGATCAGCCGAGAAGAAACCAGCCGGAGCGTGGTCGAGGTGATCGATTGCTTCCTGAATATCCTGAAAATAGCGTTCCTGCTCGGCGCGCTCGGTGGAAATATCAGCGATCTGCCAGGCAAAAACCGGGGCCGTCTGGCCCGGAATGCCCGCAACAGCGCGGGCTTTCACCCGGTACCAGGTCGGAACAGGCTCGCGCGCCGGATCGAGCGGACGCGACAGACGCAGCTCCTCCTGACCGGAAACACCGTCCCGCACCGCATTGGCAAGCCGGTAAATGGGATCGGAAGCTGCGCTTTCGCTGGAAAGAATATGCTCAATCGCCTGAACATCGCTTGAATTGGTAACGCCCGTCAGCTGGGCATAGGCCCGGTTGGCATAAACAATGCGGCCCTTCTGGTCGGTAACAACGGTTCCTTCAGGGAACGTATCCACAAACGCCCGTGTCAGCTCATCGCTTGTGCCGCGCGGGGTAAACTGGATGACATTGATGGCCGAGCCGAACAGATAAAACACGCCGGTCATGGCGAGTGTGCCAAGAAGCCCAAGCAGGAATTGCTGGCCCAACTGATCGCGATAGATGAAATAGAGGATGGAAACGCCCACCAGCAGCACGCCAAGGATGACAAGACGCAAGGCGGCTTTGGTCGACTTGGTATTGGCGATGATCGGCTCTGGATAAAGATCGTTGTTCGTCTCTTGAGACATGCGTCTCAAACCCCTTCTTTTCATCGCGGAAGCTGCCCGGGCAGGCCACAATATTCTGAACCGGCTGAGATCCGTATGATCAATGCCGGTTCCGATTCGTTTGGATCATATCTTTGATGCCGTATAAACCCCAAGCTTGCAGAAGTGACTATTATTCCACGATTTCGCGAAGCAATTGCGGCGTGAGATCGGCCGGGGTGAACCGATAGCCACAGGCGTGACCATGCATCAGGGTTGCAGCAAGCAAAAGCTGGCATTAGTGTCGCACAAAATTATACTCCGGGTTCCATGTCGGGGGACGTGCGTTTTGGACTGGAGTCTGTAAAGGAGAGTTTGTCATGAATAACTGGCTGGTCGGTATTGTCGGCGAAACCGCTGCCCCGATTGTCGGGTTCGTCCTGCTTTTCGCTTTGGTCATCGTCCTGTTGCTGCTGGTCTTCGCAGTCCTGCGGCGGGTAACCGGCGGAACCTTCGTGTCAGGCGGGCGCAACCGGCAGGTCCGCCTTTCTGTCACTGATGCCGCTGCTGTCGATAACCGGCGCCGGCTCGTTCTGGTGCGCCGCGACGATGTGGAACATCTGATCATGATCGGTGGCCCGAGCGATCTCGTCATCGAACAGAACATCCGGCAGTTTGCCAAACCCCAGTCGCGTGTCGAACCTGCAGCGACCATCACTCCGGCAGAAGCAGAGCCAAAGGCCGAGACAAAGCCAGTTGAAGCGTCTCGCCCGCTACCCGTCGCTCCCGCGCGTGTTTCACCGCCCATTACACCCGTTGTCAGGCCCGCCGCCCCTGCACAGGCTGCCGCACCGCATATTCCTGTTCGCCCGGCGGCTCCCGTTCAGCCTCCAGTTCCGCCGCGTGAAACACCGCAGCCGGAGCATCAGCGTCCGATTGCAGCGGCAGTACCACTACCGCCTATTCCGCCCATGCAGCCCATCCCGCCCGTTGTTGCCGCTGCGGCGGCGGTCGTATCTGCCCCAGCCGCACAGGAACCGGCAGAAGCTCCATCTCTGGGCGCACCGCAAAGGGACAATGGCTGGCAGCGCACGGCGTCACCTTCGTTCGGTACGGCCCAGCGCAGCGAACCGCATATAGATGCACTTCCCCATTTCGAAGAGACGCGTCCGGAACCGGTAACATCGGCGGAAACCAGAACGACCACAGCCGCAGCTTTTCCGTTCTCCGTGCAGAACCTCAAGCCTGCTCAGGACGAGGCATCGCTGGATATCCTTGGACCAGCGAAACCGGAAGAGCCCGAGATCAATCTGGCTGACCTCAATTTCGACGATGCATTCGAATCCGATCTGGAAGGCGAACTGCATGTCACGCCCGATGAAGAGCCCCGCAAGGAGCCCGGTAATATCGAGGACGAAATGGAACGTCTGCTCGACGACCTCTCCAAGCCTGAGAAACGCTGATTGGTTATCAATCACAAATAAAAAAGCCCGGAAGTGTTCCGGGCTTTTTTAATTGGTTCATCAAGGTCGCATCAATCGTCTTTGTAAACTTTCTCGCGTCGCTCGTGACGTTCCTGCGCCTCAATGGAAAGTGTAGCAATTGGACGTGCATCCAGACGCTTTAAACTGATCGGATCACCGGTCTCCTCGCAAAACCCGTATGTTCCGTCGTCAAGGCGCTGCAAGGCCGYGTCTATCTTTGAAATCAGCTTGCGCTGGCGATCACGCGCCCGCAATTCGATAGCACGGTCAGTTTCTGACGACGCACGATCAGCGATATCTGGCAGGTTCGCATTTTCCTGCTGCAGGATTTCAAGCGTTTCGCGCGCCTCCCGCAGAATGTCACTCTTCCAGTTGATTAGTTTTTCACGAAAATAGGATTTCTGCCGATCACTCATGAAAGGCTCGTCATCCGTGGGCTTGTAGTCAAGATCGATAAGTTTATTCATCTTTGAATCACCCTGCACCTATGAGACGCGAGGAGGCCTATATAGGTTGTGTCACAAGGCGGCACAACTACAAAACGACAGGCAAGAGCGGGATTCGAATAACGTCATTTTGCTTAAATAATCGGCAAATAATTTGCCAAATACAGTGTCTTTGAACGCAAAAAAGCGGAAATTGCGCCGAAATCACCCCTAATCCGCAGTTTTAATGGCCCGACCCGCATGACGCAATTTGGCTATTGCCTCACAGAAATGCAGCCCGCCCATAAATAAGACAGGCCGGTTTTGCACAATTATTTGAGAATTGCGTCATTTGTCGCAGAGGTTTATCCGTTATTTGTGTCCTAAAAGGAATAACGACACCTTGGAGTTAAAGATGAGCCAGGTCTATTTACTCCGACATGCCAAAGCAGTCTGGCCATCTCCGGGACAGAAAGACTTTGACCGGACGCTGGATTCATCAGGTGTTGAATCGGCAACAGTTCTCGGCGAAGAGATGAAGCGGGCCGGATTGAAGCCGGATATCATTATCTGCTCAACGGCGGTGCGCGCCCGTCAGACACTCGAACATATCAATTTGAAAGCGCGTCTGGTTCAGGAAGAACTGGAAAAACTCTATTCCGGCACGGCAGACAATTACCTGATGGCCATCCGCATGGCTGGTCTAGAGCATGAAAGTGCCGGCTCTGTTATGCTGGTCGGCCATAATCCGATG
This sequence comes from Phyllobacterium sp. TAF24, assembly GCF_052113785.1. Classification (NCBI taxonomy): domain Bacteria; kingdom Pseudomonadati; phylum Pseudomonadota; class Alphaproteobacteria; order Hyphomicrobiales; family Phyllobacteriaceae; genus Phyllobacterium; species Phyllobacterium sp. TAF24. Next base: position 23,301 of record NZ_JBFRDN010000035.1, read on the forward strand.
ATGGAAGATGTGGCCATTGCCCTTGCCGGGCGCGGCGATCCGCCTGCCCACCCCACCTTTGCCGCCGGTTTTCCAACGGCTGGGCTGGCCGTGATCAATTTTGATAGTCCATTGGCGGAAATCCGTCCGGGAACTGGCACGCTGGCGACGTTTCTTTCACCTTCCGAACACCTCTGAAAAAAGCCAACTTCTTGTCATTAGACATGTGGCCCCTATATCCGGCCACAGACTTGCATTGGTAACAGGGCGAAAGCGCAGGACGATTGACTTGGGAACACTGACCACACTGACCGACGAAGCAAAGATCGCGCTCGATACGCTGGCGGATCGCACCACGGCGCTGGTTTCCCCCTCGCTGCGGCTTGGGGTCACTGGCCTTTCCCGGGCAGGCAAGACAGTTTTCATCACGGCACTGGTTCACAATCTCATCCATGGTGGCCGGTTGCCATTGTTCGAAGCGCAGAAGTCGGGACGCATCGCCAAAGCCTATCTCGAAGAACAGCCAGATGATGCGGTACCGCGTTTTCAGTATGAGGATCACCTCAAAGCACTGATCGAGGACCGTGTCTGGCCTGACTCAACGCGGGCAATTTCCGAGTTGCGGCTGACCATCGAATACGAATCCGCCTCGATGTGGAACCGCATGTTCTCCGGCGGCAAACTCTCGGTCGATATTGTCGACTATCCCGGCGAATGGCTGCTTGATCTGCCGCTGCTCAACAAGAGCTTTGCTGAATTCTCCAGGGACTCATTTGAACTCGCCCGCCTTGAAAACCGGCGTGAGTTGGCAAGCGAATGGCTAGCGGAGGCAGACAGTATCAGTCCCGACGCGCAGGCGGATGAGGTGACGGCCCAACGCCTCGCCCGTAGTTTCACCGGTTATCTCAGAGCTGGCAAGGCAGACGAGCGCGCGCTCTCGACATTGCCACCCGGTCGCTTCCTGATGCCCGGCGATCTTGATGGCTCGCCCGCTCTCACCTTTGCACCATTGCCCGATCTTGGATCAGCCAAACATCGTTCAGGCTCGCTGGCCGCCATGATGGAACGCCGTTACGAGGCGTACAAAACCCATGTGGTCAAACCGTTCTTTCGCGAACACATTGCGCGGCTGGACCGCCAGATCGTGCTTGTCGATGCCATGCAGGCAATGAATGCCGGAACATCAGCCATTGCCGATCTTGAACGCGCCCTGACGGAAATCCTTTCCTGCTTTCGCCCCGGAAGTACCAATTTTCTCACCGGGCTTGTGCAGCGGCGTATCAGCCGCATTCTGATTGCTGCCACCAAGGCCGATCATCTGCACCATGAAAGCCACGACCGGTTGCAGGCGATCGTTCGCCGTCTCGTCGACCGCGCTGTCAGCCGTACCGATTTTTCCGGCGCAAATGTTGATGTGCTTGCCATGGCAGCCGTGCGCACCACGCGCGAAGCGACGGTCACGCAGGGCAAGGAAATCCTGCCCGTTATCATCGGAACACCGCTGAAAGGCGAAACCATCGACGGCGAACGCTTCGACGGCAAGACAGAAACTGCGATATTTCCCGGTGACTTACCGGAAAAACCGGACTCAATTTTCGAAGGACCGGAATCAGTTTCTGAAGACCCGGCTATTCGCTTTGTCCGCTTCCGTCCGCCAAGCCTCGAAAAAACCGCGGAAGGGTTTACACTTTCGCTGCCGCATATCCGGCTTGACCGGGCGCTTCAGTTCCTGATCGGAGATCGTCTCGCATGACCGACAGCAACCCACGCAAACCCGCCGCCTTCCGCATTGACCCGCCTGTTGTAAACCAGCGCGCAAAGACTGAAGCGGCGCCAAAGCCCGAGGCCCGCAAGCCAACAGCGATAAAGGATATCGCCGTCATTACGCCAGCGCCGGTTGATGTCTTCGATCTGGACACTGACGCGGCAGGCGAACTCGACGCCTTGACCCCGCCACCGGCTTTGCCACGCAAAAAGCGCCTCTCCTTTGCTTCCGTGCTGACGGGCGCGCTGGGTGTCCTCGTCTCCCTTGCTGTTGGCCTTTGGGCCGACAATCTCATCCGCACATTGTTCGAGCGCGCACCATGGCTTGGCTGGGTAGCGCTTGCCGTTGGTATTGTCGCCGCGCTCTCGCTTCTGGCTATCATTATCCGGGAAGGCCTTGCGCTGCGCCGTCTGGCATCCGTGCAGTCGTTGCGCGATGAAGCGGCAAAAGCAGCCACCGACAATGATGCAAGGCAGGCCAAGGCCGCCGTCGCCCGGCTGGTGACAATCGCCGAAACCATGCCCGCCACGGCGAAAGGCCGCGCCCTGCTGCATGATTTGCGCGATGATGTGATCGACGGACGCGATCTCATCCGACTGACGGAAACCGAGCTGCTGCGCCCGCTCGACCGACAGGCGCGCGAAATGATCCTCGCCGCATCCAAACGCGTTTCGGTTGTTACTGCCGTTAGTCCACGCGCGCTGGTTGATATCGGCTATGTCATGTTTGAATCCGCACGCCTGATTCGCCGCCTGTCGGAACTTTACGGCGGACGTCCGGGAACGCTGGGTTTCCTCAAGTTGACCCGCAATGTAATTGCCCATCTTGCGGTCACCGGCACTGTTGCCATGGGCGACAGCATTATCCAGCAGCTTGTTGGTCATGGTCTTGCAGCAAAACTGTCGGCGCGTCTGGGTGAAGGCGTCATCAACGGGATGATGACGGCACGCATCGGCATTTCGGCGATGGATCTGGTCCGCCCCTTCCCGTTCAATGCGGAAAAGCGGCCGGGAATTGGCGATTTTATCGGGGACCTCGCCCGCATTGGCGGTACAAAAAAAGAATAATCCTGTGGACGGGGTTGCAATTTCGGCAGGAATGGCAACCATCCGTTAACCATTCCAACCGATGATCGGTYATCRTCATTTCAATGATTTGTGTTGAGTATATCCCCAATGAAAACACGCGCAGCTGCCGCTACCCTGTCTTTGTTCGCCTGCGCGCTCTTCGCGTTTTCAGCACAAGCCAAGGATAAAGACGCAGAATTCTTCCAGACTGTGGAAGGCCAGTGGGTCGGCCCCGGCGAGATCGTCGCGGGCAAGTACAAGGGTACGAAATTTACCTGTACGCTCGATGGCTCAACGCCTGACGAGACCGCTGGCATGACGCTTGATGGCAATTGCCGCGTTGGCATTTTCAACCAGCCGATGAAAGCAACCATTGCCCGCAGCGGCGGCACCTACAAGGGTACGTTCCTCGATGGCGCATCTGGCAAAGGCCTTGATATTACCGGTGGCAGCGTCTCCGGCGACCGCGTGGTGCTGAACATCACCCGCAAGCAGCTGACAGGCGCCATGCTGGCCAAATTTACCGGTGACAACCAGCTGAACGTCACCATTTCGGTGCGGCTTGAGGATACGCTGATCCCGGTCGTCGGCATGACCCTGAAGCGCGTCGACAACACCGCCGTCGGCAGTATCGTCAAGAACTGACTATTCGGCCCTGCTTTCAAGCCACCAGCCCGCGTCTTCGCGGGCTTTTTCTATGCCGGAGCGATCACATAATGCTGCCCACTCGGCGATGCGTTTCCCATTGACCACAAGATCAGGCGCAATATCGCTGAGCGGCACCAGCACAAAGGCCCGTTCGGTCATGCGCGGATGGGGGAGCGTGAGCTTCAGGCTTTCAACGGGTTTCCAGTTTTCATAAACGAGCACATCAATATCGATGATACGCGGGCCCCAGCGCTCAATCCGTTCACGTTTCATGTGGCGCTCAATATCGAGGCAGACGGCCAGCAAATCCTCCGGCAGCATGGATGTTTCCACCTGCGCGCAGGCATTGTGAAACCATGCCTGATCGGTTTTGCCCCATGGCGGGGTGCGATAGACAGGCGAAACAGCGGCGACACGCGTATCATCGCGCGCATGCAGCGCCTGTAAGGCCTCCGCCATCGCCTGTATGGGTTCGCCGATATTGCCGCCAAGGCCAAGCCACGTTCTGTATCTGATGGTCATTAATCAGCGCTCCGCTGTTGAAGGATTGCATCCGTCATGACAAGCGCATCCCGGTTCGTCTTGACGTCATGCACCCGGAAAACATCCGCTCCGGCCAATCGCAGAATAGCTGAGGTGGCGGCGGTTGCCGCATCCCGCTCATCCGCCTCCCGTCCAGTAACGGCACCAAGAAAGCGCTTGCGCGACGTGCCAGCCAGAAATGGATAACCGAAAGCCTTGAGTTCACCGAAACGCCGGATCAGCGCCAGATTCTCTTCGGTTTCCTTGGCAAAACCAAACCCCGGATCGAGTACGATCTGGTCATGCGCCACACCCGCAAGCTTGGCGATCTCCAGTGACCGGTTGAGAAATGCGAACTGATCGACGATCACGTCAGGGTCACGTTCCCTTTCGCGGCCCGTGTGCATGATGACAAGTCCGGCGCCCGTCTTAGCGGCGAGATCGGCAATCGCCGGTTCGCGCTGCACACCCCACACATCGTTGACGATATGCGCACCGGCTGCAACGGCCAGCCGTGCGGTTTCTTCGCGATAGGTATCGACCGAAATCAGGACATCGGTCTCTTTTGCCAATGCTTCAATGACGGGAAGTACCCGCGACTGTTCCGTTTTGGGATCCACCCGGGTGGCACCCGGACGGGTCGACTCACCACCGACATCGATGATCGCAGCACCCTCGGCAATCATCGCCCGTGCGCCCTCAATTGCCTTATCAAGTGCAAGATGTAGGCCGCCATCGGAAAAGGAATCCGGTGTGACGTTAAGAACACCCATAATGACGGACACTGGCCCGAGGGTCAGGGATCGTCCATGCGCCAGACGCCACTCTCTTTGCATAGGGATGCTCCTCTGATGAATGCAGAAACTGTTTTTGAACAGAACAATCGCCGCGTCAATTCATCCGCAACGTTTTTGGTCCTAGAGTGTTGTAAGCTTGATCAGGCAGGCTCGTCAGAAACGAAGGACCGATCCCCCATGAAGACTATCTTGAGAATGGCGGCTTTCGCATTCGTATGTCTGTTTGCGGCGCAAAGTGCCAGTGCAGCGGTGGTCCTGCGCAAATATGAGTATTTTACCCTGTCGGGCAAAACCGCTGCTGATCTCGACCGCGAACTCAGCCATCGCGGCCCGCAAATACACAAAACAGGGCAGCGTCACCCCGGCGCGACGCAGATGCGCTTCAATACCAAAGTCAAATATGGTTCCGACGCCAAAAGCTGCCGCGTTGTCGAGGCTGATATCACCATCCATGCCCGTGTGCATCTGCCACGCTGGAAGCAGCGTGCATCGGCCAAGCCCGACCTTGCGCTGATCTGGGACACGCTTTCAGCTGACATTAAACGCCACGAGGAGAGCCATATCATTATCGCCCGCACAGCGGCATTTGATATGGAGCGGGCCTTTAAAGCCCTGCCTTGGCGCAGTAACTGCGACGAAATGAAAAACGACGCTGCGGCTCTGATGACCAAGCTGATGCAACAGCAGGACGCAGCGCAGGTCCAGTTCGACCGGGTAGAAGGCAAGAACTTTGAACGCCGTTTCGAGCGGCTTCTGGTATTCCGGCTCCAACGGCAAATGGAAAAGAAGTGATCAAGGAAAGAACCGGCACATCTGTGCCGGTTCGTTGTCAAATTCTATGAGTGCACACCAAGCTTTTTCTGCAGGCTTGTGGATGAGGTCGTGTACTGGAACACCACCCGCTCACCGGGGCTGACGATCCGCTTGGCCGCCTGTGTCATCAACGCTGCCTCGTGGAAGCCCGATAGAATCAGTTTCAGCTTGCCCGGATACCAGTTGATATCGCCGATGGCGAAAATCCCCGGTTCGGATGTTTCAAATGTCTCGACATTAACCGGAACGAGATTTTCATGCAGATTGAGCCCCCAATCGGCAATAGGCCCGAGTTTCATCGTCAATCCGAAGAATGGCAGCAGACGTGTGACGGGAATTTCAGTTTCGCCCTCGGCGGCCTTGATCGTCGCGCTTGAAAGCTGACCGTCCTCACCCTTCAGGCCTGAAATCTGCCCAAGCTCGAAACGAACGCTACCGCTTTCGACCAGCTCGAACATTTTCTTGACGCTATCGGGCGCTGCGCGAAACTCGGCACGGCGATGCACCACTGTCAGACTACGGGCGATGGGTTGCAGATTGAGCGCCCAGTCCAGCGCCGAATCGCCGCCGCCGACAATCAGCACGTCTTCATCACGGAATTCCTCCATGCGGCGCACCGAATAGAAAACGCTCTTGCCCTCAAAGGCTTCAATACCGGGAACCGGCGGGCGTTTCGGCTGGAATGAACCACCACCGGCGGCAATCACCACCACTTTTGTTTCAAAAATCTCGCCTTCATCCGTCTCCACATGGAATTGACCATCCGGCTGGCGTTCCAGCCGGGTCACCATGCGGTTGAAATGGAACTGCGGCGCGAATGGCTTGATCTGCTCCATCAGCTTGTCGGTCAGCCCCTGCCCGCTGATTTCGGGCCAAGCGGGAATATCATAGATGGGTTTTTCCGGATAAAGTTCAGCACATTGGCCGCCGGGGCGATCGAGAATATCAATGAGATGGCATTTGAGATCATAAAGGCCAAGTTCAAACACGGCAAACAGGCCAACCGGCCCCGCGCCAATGATCACAACATCCGTTTTCGTCATTTCACTCATCGATATTTCCTCATGACATGCCAACATACTATTCCACACCGGCTTGCGGTCGGGAATGGAGCATTTCTAATCGGTCGATGAGAAAATATCAGCCTAAATATTAGGCCTGGCGTTCCGGAACGTGGACGACGAGCCCGTCCAGTTCATCAGAAACGCGGATCTGGCAGGACAGGCGCGAGCTCGGGCGTACATCATAGGCAAAGTCGAGCATGTCTTCTTCCATGGCCTCAGGCTCGCCGGTCACATCTTTCCACGCATCATCAATATAAACGTGGCATGTGGCGCATGCACAGGCACCGCCGCACTCGGCGTCGATGCCCGGAACCGCATTGCGGATGGCACTTTCCATCACTGTCGAACCGTTTTCGGCGTCCGTATCAAAGCGGACACCGTCGAAAGTGACAAACGTGATCTTTGCCATGAAAAAAGCCCCAAGCAGAAAAGTTACCGCTGAGATAGGGATTTGGACAGGGAAGTCAATTGCACTCCCTGACGCAGCCCAGACCTTGCTAAGGTCAGGCTGCTAGCGTGTGATCGCTGCTATCTAGCGCGTAATCGCTGCTAACTAGCGCGTGATCGCTGCTAACTAGCGCGTGATCGCTGCTATATAGTCCCGAACATCGATAATTTCAGGACGCAGTTCGTTCACCAGCTTTGCATTGCCGGGAGATTGTTCGATTGATTCGGCAATATCGGCAACGCGGAAGGCACCGACGGCACGCGCAGAACCCTTGAGCGATTTGGCAAGACGAACGCGTTCATCCACATTTGCCTGACCAAGCCGATCAACGATCGTGCAAATCTGCCGGGAAAACAGGCTGAGGATTTCGGTCTCAAGCGCCCTGTTGCCAAATGTTTCGCGGGTAAGGTGTACGAGATCGATAGGTCGCTTGCGTGATGGTTTGGATGTTTCGCCGCCCGGCAACGCAAATGCCATTGACGCTTGTTGTGGCAGTGCCATTATACTCTCCTGAACACAGACTCGAATGAATGCACAAGTTTAATCACTTGCCTGGTATTCTGGGTTAAAGCATGGCGGCTACCCCCCGAATTGGCCTGACGTGGTGAACGAACGGTTAATTCAGGCATTCGGGCAAAATTTGGATTGGCCCTCAAAAATTAACCTTGTGTTTAAACTTTTAAGCATTTCCCGAATCCATTGTTTCTTTCCAATCCATGTGCCAGTACGATAGACTTAAGGCGTAAAGAGTATGGCGCGGTCGACTCCACATGTGGTCGCTGCCCAATATTGCGAGGTAAACATGGCCACAGCCCCGAAGAACAAAGTAGCGAAAGCCGAAGATGAACTCGGTGAAGCTCTTGAAAAGGCTCTAGAAATTGATTTCGATGAGTCGACACTCGGCATGGATATGGATCTTTCGCCGATCGACGACGATCTGATCTCTTTTAACGATCTGGAAGCGCAGATATCCCAGGCCGCACAGGAACTGGCAGCGGAAAAACACACGCCACCGGTGGTGCCTGAACCTGCGAAACCCGTGGAAATCAAGGAAACCCTTGCCGCGCAGAACACGATTCCGCTGCCTGCCCCCAAGCCGCAGATCATGGCTGCCAACCCGATTCCCGCCGCCCCGCCCGCGCCGCCAAAGGCACCGGCTGTGCCGCCGCAGACCTTCAAGCCGGCAAATGATGATTTGCTGCAAAACACCCAATCAGCCATCCGCGCAACAGGTTCGCTTCAGGCGCCGCGCTCCTATGGTCTCGTTACGGCTATCGTCAGCATTCTTTGGGCTGCCGGGGTTATCGCACTCGGTCAGGCCATTTACGGCTCGTCCCTATGGTCGATTCGCTCCTTCGCCGATTTTGCTGCCGCGCCGCACGCCATTGCGCTTGCGGTCGCGATTATCGTTCCGATCATGCTGTTCTGGGCCTTTGCCCTGATGGTCCGCCGCGCACAGGAAATGCAATACGCTGCACGTTCCATGGCCGAAGCTGCAATGCGTCTCTCCGAGCCGGAAATGCTCTCTTCCGACCGCGTGGCCTCGCTGGGCCAAGCCGTTCGCCGTGAAGTCGCCGCCATGAGCGAAGGTGTTGAACGCACTCTCGCCCGCGCCGTCGAGCTGGAAACGCTTGTACAGACCGAAGTAAACCAGCTGGAACGCGTCTATACGGACAATGAACACCGCATCCGTACGCTTGTTGACCGCCTCGGTGGTGAACGCGAATCAGTGATCGGCCATGCCGAACGGGTTCGTGCCTCAATTTCGAGCGCGCATGAGCAGTTGAAGGATGAATTGTCCCTCGCTGGCGATTCGCTGCGCGACAATCTGCTTAATGCTTCGACCAACCTCACCATGTCGATCAGCCAGTCGGGCGACTCGCTTATTGATCGTCTGACCCAGAGTGGTCACACGATTGCCGAGTCCATCGGTTCACGTTCCGACGACATCTCAGCCAAGATCACCACTTCGGGCGAAGCCTTTGCAAATCTTCTGGAAATGCGCATTGCGGCTCTCTCCGAACAGACCGACTCGGTCACGATGAAACTGGCAGATACACTGGATGGCCGCACCAACAGCATGCTCTCGCTGCTCGGCAACGCCACCCAGACGCTGGTCGGTGAATTTGATACACGCCTTGCCGGATTGGACACCACGATCAACGACCGTGGCCGCTCCCTGCTGGCAGAGTTCGAAACCCGCGCCCAGTCGCTGGATGCAAGCACCGAGCGCCTGAATTCGGCTCTCGAGGCCCGCGCGCGCCAGATCAACGAGCAACTGATCGAGCGTACCCGCGACATCGCCAAGACCTTCACCGATGGCCGCGCTTCGATTGACGGTATTGTCGATGAGACAAAGGCCAAGATCGGCAATGATCTGTCGAGCCTGTCGGAATCGGTTGGAAGCCTGTTGTCAGCCAATGCCTCGACCTTTGCTGACAAACTGGCCGAAAGCCGCGATGCCCTCGCCGCAACCCTGTCGGGCGAAACAGAACGTGCCGCCTCGATCATCCGCGATCAGGCCGGACAGCTCGGCGATCATACATCGAGCCTGCGTTCCGCTCTCGAAACCAGCACGGCGGCCATCGGCCAGATCATTGATGGCCATACGGCGTCAATTGATGACCGTGCGGCTGGCCTGCGCTCTGCCCTTGCGGATAATGATGCCCGCATCGGTGCAACGCTTGATTCCCACGCCAAGGCAATCGAAGACCGCACATCGGGCATGCATGCAGCATTCTCCGATACGGACGAAAAGATCCGCCAGACGCTCGATGAGCATGCCCGCAGCATTGATGCCCGCAGTGCAGGTGTTGAAGCAGCGATCCTGGCTGGCGATGCCCGCATCGGCCAGACGCTCGACGCCCATGCCAAGATCATCGATGATCGCACATCCGGTATGCGCGCCGCCTTTGTCGACACGCACGCCAAGATTGCCCAGACTCTTGACCATCACGCCAAGAGCCTTGATGAGCGCAATCAGGACATCCAGCTGGCTCTGGCTGGCAGCGATGCCAAGCTTGACGAAACACTGGCTGCCCACACGCAGGCCATCGACGCCCGCAATGCGGAAATACAGTCAACCCTGCTCAACAGCGGTGCGCGCATTGATGGCACGCTCAACGGCTTCATCGAATCCGTTGATGGCCGTACAAGCCGCATCGAAAGCGCATTGACCGGCAGCGATGAGCGCATCAGCAATGTTCTGGCATCCCATGCCAGTGCCATTGAGGACCGCACAGCGGGTATCGAACAGGCGCTTGCCAATAGCGATACACGCATCGGCAATACGCTTTCCTCCCATGCCTCGGCATTGGATGAGCGCACGGCAGCCATTCAGGCAGCGCTTGAAAACACCCACGCGCAAATCGGCCAGACCCTTGCCGGTCATGCCTCGGTTATCGATGAACGCACAGCGGGTATCCGTTCTGTCCTCGACAGCAGCAATGCGCAGATCGGCAGCGTGCTCACCTCGCACGTTACCGCCATTGATGAACGCGCAGCAGCACTGCGGGCAACCCTCAATGACAGCAGTGCCCAGATTGGCGATACACTTGCTACGCATGTTGGTGCGATTGACGAACGGGCAGCGGCCGTCACGGCAGCGCTTGCCAACAGCAACGCCAAGATCGGCAATACGCTCGCATCGCATGTCAACACGCTCGACGAGCGCGCGGCAGCAATTCAGGCAACGATTGCCGATAGCAATACCGGTATCAGCGACACGCTTGCGGCACATATCAACACGATTGATGAGCGTGCAGCGGTGATTGCAGCGACCCTTGCCGACACGGATGCCCGTATTGGCGATACGCTGAACAGCCATGCCAGCGTATTGGATGACCGTATCAGCAATATTCGCGCAGCCATGGAACAGGGCAATGCGATCATCAGCCAGACCCTCGACGGTCAGGCAGGGGCGATCACCGATCGCACTGTTGCCTTGCAGGCCGTTCTGCAGGACAGCGCTGATGTACTCGCCAAGGCCTTTGAAAACCATGGCGGCACCATCGACGAACGCACCACAACCATGCAGAGCGCGCTCGCCATGGGTGTCGACAATGTCCGCAAGTCGCTTGAACAGAGCGCCTCGGTTGTTGCCCGCACCCTGCGCGAAAAGATCACCGAAGCCGCTTCCACTCTTACAGGTGAAGCACAGAAGGCCGGTGAAGCGCTTGACGGTCATGGCGAGGCATTCAGCCTGCGCATGAACGAAAGCCTTGCCGAAACCGAAAAGCGTCTTGGTCATCGTGCAACCGAAGCTGCCGCTAATCTGGAAGCTCTGGAAGCCCGCTTCACGGCCGCCACGGATTCCACAGCATCGAAGCTTGCCGAAAGCACGCGCGAACTCAACGAAGTGCTTTCTGCCCGCTCGCAGGAAATCATCAGCATTCTCGACAACACGGCACAGCCGCTGGTTGAGAGCCTTGCTGATAATGGCCGCACACTGGCTTCACAGCTTGTTGAAGCCACCACAGCAGCCACGGAACGCCTGCGTGTGGAAAATGCGGCCCTGATCAATGCCATTGCCAGCCGGACTGCGGAAACCATCACCGCCGTTCAGCAGGCCAAGGCAGGCCTCACCGATGACGTGAGCAACCTGATCGACCGCCTTTCCTCTTCCAATGCGAAGCTGGGCGAACTGATCGATATGGCCACCAAGAACCTCGGTGACATTGACGGACGTCTGCTCGACACGACAACAACCTTTGCCGAGAACGCAACGCGTGCTGCCGAGTCCTTCGAGACCTCGACACGCCTCATCGATGGCAATATCGGCAAGCTCTCGCAGCTGTCCAACGTGACACTTGTGGACATTGCCTCCATCGCCAAGCGTTTTGACGAACACGGCAAGATGCTGGGTGCCGCCTCCGAACTGATCAACTCGTCCCAGTCGAACCTCGCATCGACCTTTGATGACCGTCAGGTTGCCTTGCAAAATCTGGCAGCAGGTCTTGTGGAGAAATCCGAGAGCGTCGAAAAGACCATGCGGTCGTTCGAATCCCTCGTCTCCTCCGCTTTCGACCGCGCAGAAGGCCGTGCCACTCAGACAACCGAACAGATCCGCAATTCGATCTCGGAAGTTGTCGAACAGGCATCGCAGAAGTTCGCCAATGCGACGGATGAAATCCGCCGCTCCTCAGCTGCCATCCGCGCGGAACTTGAAGAGACCCGTTCGGAACTGCAGCGCGGTGTTATGGACATGCCTGAAGAAGCCAAGCAGTCCACCGCACAGATGCGCAAGGCGGTTTCCGAGCAGATCAACGCCTTGAAGGAACTGTCGGAAATCGTTCAGAAATCCGGACGTCTGACAGATGTTGGCGAAGCACGGGCAGCCCGCGCACCAGCACCTGCCCGCGTGGCAGCGGCAGCCGCTCCGGCTCCGCAGCCGCGCAGTGAACCTGTCGCCGCTCCTCGCGCAGCAGCTCCTGCTCAGGCTGCACCGGCACCGGCCATGCGTGGCAGTCTCGATGCCCGCGGCAATGCCGAACAGCCAAAGCAGGGCAATGGCTGGGTGTCTGACCTGCTCCGCCGCGCTTCAAGCGACGAAGCACCGGCTGAACCCAAGGCAAAGGCGCCCGAAGCCCGCTCACCCGGTCAGGTGGTTGAATCGCTGAACTCACTTTCAGTCGACATCACCCGTGCGATCGATCATGAGGCTTCTGTTGAACTCTGGCAGCGTTATCGCGCCGGTGAACGCAATGTGTTCACCCGCCGTCTCTACACGCTGAAGGGCCAGCAGACCTTTGACGAGATCAAGCGCAAATATCAGGCTGATGCCGAGTTCCGCCGTGCGGTTGACCGTTATATGGACGATTTCGAGCGCCTGCTCGAAGACGTCGCCCGTAACGATCGCGACAATGTCGTCACGCAGAATTACCTCACATCGGATACAGGCAAGGTCTACACCATGCTTGCGCATGCGAGTAACCGCCTGCGCTGATCTGAGAACGCTCTGAACTGAAAAACGCGGCCTTTGAGCCGCGTTTTTCATTGGGGGTGTGGTTTGTGGTTCGACAGGCTCACCATGAGGGAGAGGGTGGATGCAACGATAATCGTCAACGTTGCAGATCACCAATGTTGCAGAACTTGACTCCCTTTCATCACCCCTCTCCCTCATGGTGAGCCTGTCGAACCACTCACAAACCACTTATCAAACCCAACCCTCAATCAGCCATCTGCCGCCCAAACATCTCCCGGTAAGCAGTTGGTGTCGTAGCCAACTGTTGGCGAAAGTGGTGCCTGAGAGTGGCGGCAGTGCCAAAACCGGTAGACTCAGCAATCATCTCCACCGAAAGCACGGACTGCTCCAGCAGTTCCCTCGCCTTGGCCAAACGTTCTGACAACAGCCATTTGGCTGGTGTCGTGCCTGTCGCCGCCTCGAAACGGCGCAGGAATGTGCGCGGGCTCATACCCGCCGCCTTGGCCAATGACGCGATGGAAAAATCTGTCGTAAGTTCATTGCGCATTCGCTCCAGCAGCGGGGACAGACGAATGCCCTCATGAGCAGGCGGCACAGCGCGTTCGACAAATTGTGCCTGCCCGCCCTCGCGGTGCGGTGCCACGACAAGACGGCGCGCCACCTTGTTGGCGGCTTCTGTGCCGAAATCGCGCCGGATCAAATGTAAGCAGAGATCAATCCCTGCCGCACTGCCGGCCGAGGTCAGAACACTGCCTTCATCCACATAAAGGACATTTGGTTCAACCGCGATATCGGGATAACGTTCAGCCAGAAGGTCGGCATAGCGCCAATGCGTCGTTGCCTTGCGCCCGGACAAAAGCCCCGCTGACGCCAGCACAAACACACCGGAGCAAATGGAAAGAATGCGTGCGCCATTAGCATGTGCCTTTCTCAGTGCCTCCGACAACGGCTCAGGCACCGAATGCTCGACGCCGCGCCAGCCGGGCATGATAATGGTTCCGGCCTGCTCAAAAAGATCAAGCCCGCCATCGGCGATGATGCGAACACCGCCAGTTGCGCGCAGCTCGCCCACCTCAATGCTGGCGACGGCAAACCTGTACCAATCGTCGCCCATCTCCGGGCGTGGCAGCCCGAACATTTCCACGACAAGGCCAAATTCGAATGTGCAGAGCCCATCATAGGCGACGGCAACAACCAGCGGATTTTCAAGGCGAGCGGTAGCAGATGCGTTTGACATGATATCGACGATATATGGCAATCTTGCCAACTACCAGTGCCCAGTTGCCTGTCCTATTGATTTGACGTCAAAACAGGAGAGCCCCCATGAGCTATGTCACGGAAACGCCAGCCGCCTCTGCACAGATCGCCATCGAGCATTTTTCCCGGCTTCTTTCGCTAGAAACCGATTGCGCGGATGTCGCCGCTGCTTTCAAAACAGGTGAACAGGATTTTGTGCTTCTGCATGTGGTGGGTACACCCGCAGCCTATGAACGCCGTCACGTACCAGGTGCCATTCACCTGCCGCACCGGGAAATATCGGCCGAGCGCATGGCTAAATGGCCTGATGATACGCTGTTTATCGCCTATTGCGCCGGGCCGCATTGCAATGGCGCGGATCAAGCCGCGTTAAAGCTGGCGAAACTTGGCCGTCCGGTAAAGATCATGATCGGCGGCATAACCGGCTGGGCTGATGAAGAACTACCCTTCGCCACTGGTCCGGAAGCTGGCGCGCTCAAAAAAGTCGCGTAGACCTTAAATAACAGACAGCGTCCAGGTGACGATATCGCTTGCGGCGCTGTCAAACGCACTATCGAGCGCCTTGATATAGGCCGCGTTGCCCTGCCCGCCACTCACTGGTGAAGTTGAGCGGAACACGCGCGTTGCGCGAACCGTGCCGTTCTTGTCGTTGAGAATCTTGATGGCGATCTCGACGACGGCGGTTTCCTTGCCCGAGGCATCGATATCGAACGTGCGAATATTGCTGATAACCTGATAATCGATTGCCAGCCCCTCGCCGGGACGCCCCACACCGCCAAAACGGCCAGAGCTTTCAAATGCCTGCACCAGCCGTGTCTGCACAATATTCGGCAGGCGATCCGACCATTGCGCGCCCTTGAGGAACGAAATCGCATTGGGCCCGGAGCGGACAACGACATTCTCGCCATCAAGCGCCTTGAGAGCAGACGGAGCAGCGATCAGAATCTGGCGGCTGCCATGCTTTCTGGATGCACTGTCTGACAGGGACGGGCTGGAAAGATCAAATGTATCAAGCTTCTTGGCTCCCGCGCATGCGGAAACGGACAAGGCCATCAGCAGAGCGGCAATTGTCGTTCTTGAATTCACCAATGGTCTCTTCCCTGTCACGCAACGCTTCACGATTCATTAACCTTCATGCGATGCAGTTTTGCCAAAGTCAACGGCGTGTCCTGCCATCATACTCAGGGACATTGCCGCCGCCCCCGAAAATCACCCGCTGCGGGTTCTTCTCAAGGTCGCTGATCGCCCGTTCAATACGCTGTACCGACTGACGGCTCTCGGTGACGAGTGCCTGCACATCACGCAAACCCTGACCGGAGAAGCGGTTGAGATTGTCGGTGATAGGCCCGAGCTTCGTGTTCAGATTGTCGGCAACGGCGCGATAGGATTCCAGCGTCTGACGTGCTTCGGCAACAACGCTGCCCTTATCGTCGGAGACCAGCCTGTCGACCTTTGCCAGCACACCATCCACCCGAACCGATGCCGCATTAAGCCGTGTCATCATTTCGCGGGCTTCGCGCACCACAGACTGCACATCTTCGGCGCTCTGGCTGAACTTGTCGATCACATCGGAGTTCTTGGCCAGCGCATCGGTGAACTTCTTGGTATTATTGACCGTATCAACCAGCGGCCCCTTCACCTCAGTAATGAAGCTCTCAATCGAACTCATGGCCGTATTGACGCGCTCCAGAATATCCTGCGCCTTCTGCAAAAGGTTGTTCACCACGGATGGATCGGCGTCGATACGCGCAACAGCGCCATCCTTATCCGCTTCTTCAAGCAGATTGGGCTCATAGGCCTTGCCGCCCTTGAGCTCCACAAAGGCCTGACCGGTCAGACCGGTAAAGCCGAGAGTTGCCTGGGTCGAACGGGTGATCGGCGTGGTGCTGTCAATTTCAGATATCGCAATAACCGCATCAGGATTGGTCTTGTCGATATTCAACCGGCGGATGGTGCCGACCTTGATACCGTTGAACAGAATCTGGCTGCCTTGGGAGAGACCCGTCACGGAACCCGCAATGCGGATTTCCAGCGTCGTCATCTCTTGCCGGTCGCCATAACGGGCAATCCAGTACACGAAAATGAACGCAGCAAAGCACACCGCAAGCGTAAATATCCCGACCAGAACGTAGTTGGCTTTGGTCTCCATCGATTATTCCACCTAACCCTGTCCCTTCAGCGCCAGTCCGGCAATTTGCTCACGATCGGGCTTTCGCCGGTTGCTGCCATTAGGCACAATCTGGCGCGCACGCTTGCCATGAAAATATTCCTGAACCCACGGGTCCTCAAACGCCAGCATGTCGTCAATGGTTCCTTCCACAAGAACCCTTTTCTGACCTAATACCGCGATTCGGTCGCAAACGGCGAACAGGCTGTCGAGATCATGGGTGACCATATACACGGTCAAACCCATCGTATCGCGCAAATTTGCAATGAGTTCATCGAAATCCGCTGCGCCAATAGGATCAAGGCCTGATGTCGGCTCGTCAAGGAAAACAATCTCCGGATCAAGCGACAGGGCGCGTGCCAGAGCCGCGCGTTTGATCATGCCACCGGAGAGTTCCGAGGGAAATTTCTCTGCCGTATCCGGCTTCAGCCCGACAAGATCGATCTTGAGACGCGCCAGTTCGTCCATAAGACTATGCGGAATATCGAGATATTCGCGCATCGGCACCTGAATATTCTCCAGAACGGTCAGGGACGAAAACAGCGCACCATGCTGAAACAGCACGCCCATGCGCATGTCCACACTAAGTTTTTCCTGATCGCTCGCATGGTCGATATCGTGGCCAAAAATGCTGATCTTGCCGTGCTGTTTCTGATTGAGACCAAGGATGGTCCGCATAAGGACTGACTTGCCCGTACCGGATGCTCCGACAAATCCCAGAATCTCGCCGCGATAGACATCAAGATCGAGGTGTTCAAGCACGGAGGAGCGGCCGAAAGACACGCTCACATCCTTGACGGAAAGGAGCACATCGCCGGTTTTCTGGTCGTTGTTCTGGCCGGTATCTGTCGAATTCATTCGCTTCGGACGTCCCTGAACTTCATTCGCCTGCGATCATCATCCGCGTTGAGATCGACAAGACGTACCATAACCACAGAAGCACTTGAATTGTTTGCTCTATCGGTCAACATCCCCAACACATATCGAGTCTCTGACTTGATGTCACTGTAGCAATTAAGGCGCATATCATGACTATTTTAGAGATAACCGTCGAACGTTGGCCCATTGCTGGAACGTTCACGATCTCAYGGGGTTCCAAGACCGAAGCAGCCGTTGTGCTTTGCACATTGCGCGATGGCATCCATACCGGCCGCGGCGAATGCGTGCCCTATGCACGCTATGGCGAAAGCCTCGAAACCGTTTGCGCTGAAATCGAAAAGCTGCGTGACGCTCTCGCCGCAGGCGCAACGCGGGAGGATTTGCCTGGTTTGATCGGCGAAGGCGCTGCCCGCAATGCTGTCGACTGTGCCTTGTGGGATCTGGAGGCCAAACGCAGCGGCAAGCGGGTCGCTGACCTTTTAAACCTTCCACCCCTCAAAACACTTACAACAGCTGTCACCGTTTCCTTCGGCGATGCAGCAACCATGGCTGCATCCGCCCGCGCCATGGCTGACCGCCCTGTGATCAAGGTCAAGGTTGGCGGCGAGGGCGATGAAGAGCGTATTTTCGCAGTTGCCGAAGCTGCGCCCAAGAGCCGCATCATTCTTGACGCCAATGAAGGCTGGACCGACGCGAATATTGTCAGGCACATGCTGGCGGCGGCAAAAGCCGGAATTGTGCTGATCGAGCAGCCTCTGCCAGCGGGAAAGGACGCCATCCTTTCGACCATCCCCCACCCTGTGCCCATTTGCGCCGACGAAAGCGCCCATGGCACGGATGATCTGCATAATCTGCTTGGCCGCTATGACAGCATCAACATCAAGCTCGACAAGACAGGCGGCCTCACCGAGGCGCTGCGCATGCAGAAACGCGCGCGTGACCTTGGCTTCGGTATCATGGTTGGCTGCATGGTCGGCACATCGCTGGCAATGGCACCGGCTGTTCTGGTGGCACAGGATGCGGACTTTGTTGACCTTGACGGTCCGCTGATTCTGAAAGAAGACCGCAGTCCCGGCCTTGTCTTTGAAGGCAGCCTCGTATCACCGCCAGAGCCGCAACTCTGGGGCTAAACCACCTTGTGCTCGCGCTGTTCCAGCTTCAGGGAAACATTGGCGAGCACAAGCCCGACAGCCGCAAGCACCACCATGGCATAGAACCCATATATGCCGGTCGCGCTGTAAAGCGGCCCGGAAACCATGGTGACAATGGCCAGCGACGTGCCGATGAAGAATGTCGAGATGCCTTGAGCCGTACCGCCCTTCTCCTCGGGAATAGTCATGGCGATCATCTTCTGCATGCCGAGGAATGACAGGGCAAACGAGAAGGAATGCAGGCTCTGAACGACGAAAAAGCCGATGACGCCAAGGCCAGCCGGTACGATCAGCGGAAACACCGTCCAGCGGAATATTGCGACCGCTGAGCCGATCATCAGCACTCTTGCCGGGTGCAACCGCCCGAAAACCCGGCGAAAGCAGGTGAACATGATCACTTCGGCCACAACAGCGATGGACCAGAGCGCGCCGATCACCGTCTCTTCAATGCCGATGGATTTCCAGTAGATGGCTGAAAAGCTGTAACCATAGGCATGGCTTGCCTGCGTTATCCCCGTGGCAATCAGGAAGGTCACGAAAGCAGGACGGCGCAGTGCCCTGCCCGCATTGGCCATGTCGATATCCGACAGTGGCGACAGGCGGCGCGGCTTGCCGATACGTGGTACGACAAAACTCATGCCGCACGCCGCAACCAGCGCGCCGAGCAGAACCGTCGGGATGATCCATTCACCCGTGTGCTGGATCAGGACACCGCCAGCAAAAGACGCCAGCAGAAAGGCAATCGATCCCCAGACGCGCATCTTGGCAAAATCAGCGCCATAGCGGCGCACGCCTGAGAGCGCAATCGTATCAGCCAGCGGCACCTGTGCCGTCCATGGCGCGGCGAGCAGCAGCGACACCATAAGAATGCCGAAAAAATTGAATGGCAGAAAGTAAAACGCCGCCACGATCACAGCAAGAATGGTGGCAATCGTCAGAATATGCGCCCGGTCATTCGACTGATCGGCGAGAATGGAAACGAGCGGCGCTGCGATAACGCGCACAAACAATGGCATGGACAGAACGATTGATATTTCCGTCGGCGATAGCGAGCGAAACTCCAGCCACAGCGGAAAATATGGCAGATGCAGACCGCTTGAGATGAATATCGCAAAATAAGCCAGTGCAAGCCGCACCTCGAAACGAGACGGATTGTCCTGAAAAGTGTCCGCTGTAGCGGCTGTCATGGAGGGACTTTCGGAAGATCGAGGAACGGCGCACTAATATATCAACTAGCCGTCTCCCCAAATATCATGATTTGCCCCAACTGCCTAGAAACATAAGGGGTTTTTCTTGTGATCAAACCATTGCAGGGCTGATTTTAGTCTCCATCTCAAGCGCATTGCCATCAACGACTGACAAATGGGGTTGATGCACAATTATATACTTTGGTCGAATTGTATTTCTTGCGTGAGCCCGTCAGGATCAAATCAATTCGATCAAGCGGGGGCAAGATCACAAATGACCGATATGCATGAAGATACTCAAACGAGACGGGCCGGTTTCTGGCGGCGCGTCTGGGCATTATTCTTCGACAGCGCAATCGTCTTCCTGCCACTACAAATACTGGTTATCGTGCTCTACGCGCAAACCAATGGCGCGGTTCAGGGAACCTTCGGATTTACGACCAATGTTTGTCAGGACGTGCCTGTTTTGCCGGAAGGCATGATCCTTGATCCGCCGCTATCCGCTGGTTTCAATACATTCAAGCAATGCAATGTTGGCGTGCTTGGTTTTAACATGGCCCGAACGTTGACGGCAGGCAAACGCACCCAGGACGGATCGGCGTCAACGATCTTCGAGTTGACTTATTCACTCTCGCCAGAGGGTCAGGCTCGGTCTGCATTTTCAACGGACATTCCGGCTAACTTGTTATTGTTGGCCTATCTTGTTTTCATGGAACATCGTACCGGCTCCACCTATGGAAAGCGCGCCGTAAAAATACGGTGCATCGATAGGGATAATGTTTCTCAGACGGGTCTGCCCTTCCGTAAGGCCCTTATACGGAACTTGGCCATGTGGATTGGTTTCATACCGGCTTTGGTCGTCTGGGGGCTCGTTTATGCCGAAAGCACGCGATCCGATCCCAGCGCTTCAGGATTGATCCTTCCCTTGGTTATTGCGGCCGCCATCAGCATCGCATGGCTTATCTGGATCACTATCTCAGTTTCCCAGAAACGCGACCCCATCTATGACCGCTTGGCTGGAACAGCAGTGATCCGGACGGGGCCTGAAGACCCTAGCGCGCAGATACCGCCCGCGTTGCCGTCGCCTGGTGGCTGATCTGTTGCTTGGCGCCGACAATTGCCGTGAGGATTTCCTCAAAAATGTCGGCGCATGCTTCCCAGCTGAAACCTTCCAGCGTGGTATCAGGATCGACGCGGCCCATGGCAAGCGCGCCAAGCGCTGCCTCCTGCAGATCGGTTGACAGAACCCCGGCACCTGTTGCGCCGATCACGTCCTTTGGTCCGGCAACCGGATAGGCGGCAACCGGAAGCCCGCAGGCAATGGCTTCAAGCAGCACCAGACCGAACGTATCGGTGCGGCTCGGAAAGACAAAAACATCGGCCCCCGCATAGTGGCGGGCAAGTTCCTCGCCTTCTTTCTTGCCGACAAAGACAGCGGCGGGAAACTTTTGTTTCAGCGCTTCCATATCAGGACCATCGCCGACAATGAGCTTGGTTCCCGGCAGATCGAGCGAAAGGAACGCTTCAAGGTTCTTTTCCGGTGCAACGCGGCCCACGCAGAGAAAGATCGGATGCGCGAGGCCGAGATCAACATCCGCTTGCGGGCGGAACAGGTCGCGATCAACGCCGCGTGTCCACACCCGCAAAGTATCGAAACCGCGCTCGGTCAGTTCATCATAGATCGATTGCGTCGGAACGAGACAGGTTTCGGCGGCATTGTGGAAGCGGCGCAGAAAACCATAGGTCCAGCCAAGCGGAACAGGCAGGCGCTCACGTAAGTACTCGGGAAAGCGCGTGTGAAAGCTGGTGGTGAAGCGCCATTTGTTCTTCAGGCAGGCGCGCCGCGCCATGATACCGAGTGGGCCTTCGGTGGCGATATGCACGAAGGCGGGCTGTAATGCCTCAATCCGAGCCTTGACCGCAGCTGGATGGGTCAGTGCCAAACGGATTTCCGGATAGGTCGGACACGGTGCAGAGCGGTAGTCGGCGGGCGAGATAATAGTCACCTCGACACCGCGCGCTTCCATCTGTTCGCGCAATTTGGTCAGGGTGCGCACCACGCCATTGACCTGCGGATGCCAGGCGTCCGAAACGATAACGAGCCTTTTCATTGGATCAATCCCTGTGCGGAAATCCACTTAGGCTGCATTCGCCGCCTTCGGGCGCTTGTCTTCAAGTTTGACCACTGGTGCAAAGCCCGCATTCTCGCCAATCAGGTGCGTCCAGGAGATAAGCTCCATCTTGCCGTCATTATGTTCAACAATGGCCGTGCAGCTTTCAACCCAGTCGCCCGTGTTGATATATTCAATGCCGTCGATCTGCTCGATCGTTGCGTGGTGGATATGGCCGCAGATAACCCCATCCGCACCAATGCGCCGGGCTTCCTCGGAAACGACAGTCTGGAACGAGCCGATGAAGTTGACGGCCTTCTTCACCCGGAACTTTGCCCAGGCGGAGAATGACCAATAGCGCAGGCCAAGCATGCGCCGGACCTTGTTCATGACAGTGTTGATCGCCAGTGCCGCGTCATAGGCCCAGTCGCCGAGATAGGCGATATGGCGCGCATTGCGCACAACAACGTCGAACTGATCGCCATGGATCACCAGAAATTTGCGGCCATCGGCCGTTTCGTGCATCGTGCGGTCCATAACCTCGATGCCGCCGAAATGCGTACCCTGAAAGTCGCGCAGAAACTCGTCGTGGTTACCGGCAATGTAAAGGATACGTGCGCCCTTGCGGCTCTTGCGCAAAAGCTTCTGCACGATATCATTGTGCTCTTGCGGCCAGTGCCAGCTGCGGCGCAGACGCCATCCATCAACAATATCACCGACGAGATAGATGGTGTCGGCATCGTGGTACTTCAGAAAGTCCAACAGGAAGTTCGCCTTGGCGCCTTTGGAACCAAGATGCACATCGGACAAAAAGAGCGTGCGAAACTTACGTGTCTCTGGCTCATCCATGAGGCTGATCTCCGTTCAGCACCGGTACACGAGGGTACCTTTGGTCTGACAGAAACCTGATTCATGTCACAGTCTTATGACGTAGGTAAAAAGTATATGATTTCTAAAGATAAACACTTGTAACAAAATGCACTTCATTTATGGCTCTTCATGTCATTTATGCATGCTAAAAAGATTGAATCGCAAATCCCAAGATGCGACAAGCCAATTTTCCGGAGGATATGATCTATGGCCAAGGATACCACGCCCGACCTATCTGACCTTGACGAAAGCGCCCTGTTTTACCATCGCTTTCCCCAGCCGGGTAAGTTGGAAATCCAGGCGACCAAGCCGCTTGGAAATCAGCGCGACCTTGCCCTTGCCTATTCCCCCGGTGTCGCTGCACCTTGCCTTGCCATTCACGCCGACCCGGCGACAGCAGCCGACTATACCAGCCGCGCCAACCTCGTAGCGGTTATATCCAACGGCACTGCGGTTCTTGGCCTCGGTAATATTGGCCCGCTCGCTTCCAAGCCCGTCATGGAAGGCAAGGCTGTTCTGTTCAAGAAGTTCGCCGATATTGACGTATTCGATATCGAAATCGATGCGCAGGAAATCAACAAGATCGTTGACGTCGTTGCCGCGCTCGAACCCACCTTCGGCGGCATCAACCTCGAAGACATCAAGGCGCCGGAATGCTTTGATGTGGAGGAAATCCTCCGTGCCAAGATGAATATCCCCGTCTTCCATGATGACCAGCACGGCACAGCCATCATCGTCGCTGCGGCCATTCTCAACGGCATGGAACTGGCAGGCAAAGACTTATCGAAGGTCAAGATCGTTGCATCAGGCGCGGGTGCCGCAGCGCTTGCCTGCCTCAATCTTCTCGTCAAGCTCGGTGCTGACCGCAAGAACATCTGGGTCTGCGATCTTGACGGCGTGGTCTATGATGGCCGCAACACATTGATGGACCGCTGGAAGTCCGTCTACGCCCAGAAGACCGATGCACGTGTGCTGGCCGATGTCATTGGCGGTGCCGACGTGTTCCTCGGCCTATCAGCTGCCGGAGTTCTAAAGCCCGAACTGCTCAAGCAGATGGCGGCGAACCCGCTGATCATGGCGCTAGCCAATCCCAATCCTGAGATCATGCCCGATGAGGCGCGCGCCGCCCGCCCTGACGCGATGATCTGCACCGGACGGTCTGATTTCCCCAACCAGGTCAACAACGTTCTGTGCTTCCCCTATATTTTCCGCGGCGCGCTTGATTGCGGTGCGCGGGCGATCAACGAAGAAATGAAGATGGCGGCTGTCAAGGCCATCGCTTCGCTGGCTCGCGAAGAGCCATCTGATGTCGCCGCACGTGCCTACTCAGGCGAAACGCCGACCTTCGGACCCAACTATCTCATTCCCTCGCCGTTCGACCCGCGCCTGATCCTGCGTATCGCTCCGGCTGTGGCCAAAGCCGCCATGGAAACCGGCGTCGCTGATCGTCCCATCGAGGATTTCGACGCCTATCTCGACAAGCTGAACCGCTTTGTCTTCCGCTCCGGCCTCATCATGAAGCCGATCTTCACCGCAGCACGCACAGCCGAGAAGAAGCGGGTTATCTATGCGGATGGTGAAGACGAACGCGTTCTGCGCGCCGCTCAGGTGGTGCTTGAAGAAGGCACGGCAATCCCGACATTGATCGGCCGCCCGCAGGTTATCGAAACGCGCCTGAAGCGCTATGGTCTCAAAATCAAGCTCGGCACCGATTTCGACATCATCAATCCGGAAGACGATCCGCGCTATCGCGATTATGTGGATTTGCTGGTTAACCTGACCGGTCGCCGCGGTACGACACCGGAAGTTGCCCGTACCATGGTCCGCGCCAGCGGTACGGTGATTGCGGCACTCGCCCTTGTTCGCGGCGAGGCTGATGCGATGATCTGCGGCCTCGAAGGTCGTTTCGAACGTCATTTGCGTAATGTTGACCAGATCATCGGCAAGCTGGAGGGTATCCGCAATTTCTCGGCCCTCAGCCTGCTGATCTCCCAGCGCGGCATTCTGTTCCTGACAGACACCTATGTCAGCATCGATCCGACGGCGGAAGAGATTGCGGAAAAGACAGTGCTTGCCGCCAATGAAATCCGCCGTTTCGGCATCGAGCCTAAGGCCGCCCTGCTCTCGCACTCCAATTTTGGCTCGCGCGATTCCGACAGTGCCGCCAAGATGCGCGCCGCCTCGGAAATCCTGCGGGCAAAGGCGCCGGATCTGGAACAGGACGGCGAAATGCATGGCGACTCCGCTTTGTCGGAAATGCTGCGCGAGCGTGTTCTGCCGCATTCCCGCCTGAGCGGTGAAGCCAATCTTTTGGTTTTCCCCAATCTCGATGCGGCCAACATTACGCTCAACGTGGTGAAGTCAGTCACGGATGCGCTGCATGTCGGGCCAATTCTGCTTGGTGCGGCCAAACCGGCGCATATCCTGACGCCATCGGTGACATCGCGCGGTATCGTCAACATGACGGCTCTGGCGGTGGTTGAGGCTTCGCAGCGCGTCGAATAGCGCGCTGCCGTCTTATTGCTGCCGCACGTTCATGGATGGTTCATGCGCAATCAGCCAGTTTGGCTGCGCATGATCTTGCAGGGCTTGGGCACCATATGAAACGGTTCATACAATTTGCGGCGTTGGCCATAGGCGCACTTCTGCTGACGCCGCAGTTTGCGGCGGCTCAATCGGACGCTTGCGCCCGCATGGAGCAGCGGCTGCGTGAAATCAACAATGATTTTGTTAGCGATGAATATGAGGTGAGCCTGCGCCGCGACCGGGTGGAAGCAGCAATGGATGCCAATAATTGCCCATCATCCGAAGACTATGACCGCGTTATCCGGCCACACGAACAGGAACCGCGGCGGCGGCCTTACGAAATCCTCGGCAATGAACAACCGGAACAGTCCGAGCCTGAGGAAAGCAACGCACCCGTTTATGGCGGACAGTACCAGACACTGTGCGTGCGCACCTGTGACGGCTACTATTTCCCCATTTCCTATGCGACCGGTGCCGAAAACTTTGGTCGCGACGAAGCACAATGTCAGGCGCAGTGCCCCGGTGCAAAACTGTTCTATCACTCAACACGCGGCGAAACTGTCGACCAGATGACCTCCCTGCAGGGGCAGGCCTATACGGATATGCCTTACGCTTTCAAATTCCGCAAAGTCGGCGCGAACGGCACCCCGCAATGCACCTGCCAGCGAACAGCGGGAAACTACACCACCTTGGGAAATCCGAAGGACATTGCCAAGCAACCGGCCAAACCGGCGCCGCAAGTGCTGACAGCGCCAACGGCTGAACCTGCACAACCCGGCGAGCCTACTCAACCGGCAGGAACCCTCGCGCCAGCCGAACCAATCAAGCCCGTCGCCCCTGTGACGGCTGAACCGCTGCCGCCTGCGGGCAATACAACCGAGCCAACCAAGCCTGCAGCGCCGGTACGGACAAAAGTTGAACCTGCGCAACCGGTCAAGCCAATTGAAACCAAGGTCGAACCAGCTCCGGCACCGGTGGCAACAGAGAAAAAGCCGTCATCAATTATTCAGCTTGGAGAACCGGCGGTACCGAAAGTCGAAGCGGAACAGCCAAAACCACTGACGCCGGACAAGCCAATTGACCCCAACCGCAAAGTCAGGGTCGTCGGGCCAACGTTCCTTCCCGACCAAGAAGGGGCAATAAATCTGCGAGTTCCGGGCCAGAAGCCAGCCCAGTAAGGGCAATACGCAGCGGCATGAACAAAGGCTTGCCCTTGCGCCCACTCTGCGCCTTCACGGCTTCGGTCCACTCTTTCCAGGTCTCGCGGCTCCACGGCTCCTGTGGCAGGAGATCGAACGCGGCAACAACAAAGTCGCGATCCTCTGCGGCCAGAGGCTCGTCACCAACAGGGCCTTCCTGAACGATCTTCCACCAGAGTGCCGCATCGGCAACACGGGTAAGGTTGCCGCGCACCGCCAGCCAGAAAGCTTCAGCCTTATCGCCGGTGATACCCATCTCCTGCAGACGGTCCTTTGCGACTTCAAATGGCATCGCATGGATGATCGTGCGGTTGAGCGTATCAAGTTCCGCCGGATCAAATTTCGAGGATGATTTCGACGTGGCTTTCGGATCGAATATTGCGGCAAGCGCTGCCATATCGGGCATCGCCACCACATTTTCGGAAGTGCCGGTCAAAACGGCAAGGCTAACGACAGCCATTGGCTCGTATCCATCGCGGCGCAGACTGCCAACGGACAAAGCGCCAGTTCGCTTGGAAAGCCCCTCGCCCGAAACGGTGGTCAGCAGATTGTGATGGCCAAGTTCTGGCGCCTTCGCGCCCAGCGCTTCGAAAATCGAGATTTGCACACCGCTATTGGTGACATGATCATCGCCGCGAATGATGTGCGTGATACCCATGTCGATATCATCGACAACCGAGGTCAGCGTATAGAGATAGGTGCCATCCTCACGGATCAGCACCGGATCGGAAAGCGATGAGAGATCAACATGCTCAGGCCCGCGCACAATGTCGTCCCATTCGACAATGGTACGCTCAGGCGCAAACGGATCGCTTTTGAAGTTCGGCAGGAGAAAACGCCAGTGCGGGCGATGCCCTTCCGCTTCCAGCTTCGCCCGGTCTTCCGCCGTCAGCTTCAGCGCATCTCGGCCATAGACAGGTGGCAAACGGCGTGCGAGGCGCAGCTTGCGCTTGCGTTCCAGCTCTTCCGCTGTCTCGTAGCAGGGGTAAAGCACGCCCGACGCCTTCATCTTCTCGACGGCAGCATCGTAAAAGGCAAAGCGTTTTGACTGGTACTCGACCCGAACAGGCTTGATACCCAGCCATGCAATGTCAGCAGCTGTAGCTTCGGCATATTCAGTCTTTGAACGCTCCACGTCGGTATCGTCAAAACGCAGGATCAATTGGCCATTGTTCTTCAACGCAAACAGCCAGTTGAACAGGGCTGTGCGCGTGTTGCCAATGTGAATATAGCCGGTCGGAGATGGTGCAAAACGGACGGTAATGGTCATGCCTCGGGCATATCGGAACGAGGCGTGAAGATCAATATGTTCAAATTGAATGGGGTCGTTGCGGGACTATCGTGTGTGGTTCTTGGGTGGTGGTTCATGGTTCGTGGTTCGACAAGCTCACCATGAGGGGCTTGGGTGGATGCAACGATAATCGCAAAGATCGCAGATCACAAAGCTTGCAGAACTTGGCTCCCTTTCATCACCCCTCTCCCTCATGGTGAGCTTGTCGAACCACGAACCACGAACCACGCACCACACATCTTTTACAACCTYCCCGCCGAGTTAAAACCCGGCGAGGAGAAACCACTCTATCAGTCATCCGCCAGAACAAGGCCCTTGGTCAACTCCAGAGCCTGCCGTTCGAACAGGCTGCGGTAGATGCCGCCATTCAGGCGGATCAGCGCTTCATGGTTGCCCTCTTCCGCGATCTGGCCGTGGCTGAACACCAGCAGCCGGTCGAGCGCCCGCACCGTGGACAGTCGGTGAGCAATCACCAATGTCGTCCGGCCCAGCATCAGCCGTTCCATGGCTTGCTGGATCAGCACTTCCGATTCGGAATCAAGGCTCGACGTTGCCTCGTCCAGAATCAGAACCGGAGCATCCGCAAGGAAAGCCCGGGCAATGGCCACACGCTGGCGTTCACCACCGGAGAGTTTGACACCGCGTTCGCCCACCAATGTGCCATACCCCTTTGGCAAAGCCATAATGAAGTCATGCGCACTGGCCTGCCGAGCCGCTTCCTCGATCTCGCTTTGTGTGGCTGATGGCCGCGCATAGGCGATGTTCTCGGCCAGCGTCCGGTGGAACAGGATCGGCTCCTGCTGCACGATGGCAATCTGCTGGCGCAGGGATGCCTGTGTGACAGAAGCAATGTCCTGACCGTCGATCAGGATTTGCCCTGCCTTCACGTCGTGCAGACGCTGGATCAGCTTGACGAACGTCGTCTTGCCCGAGCCGGAATGGCCGACAAGACCAACCCGCTCGCCTGCCCGGATCGTTACCGAGAACCGGTCATAAAGCGGTGCCCGATGTGCCCCGTAGTGGAACGTCACATTGTCGAAGACGATCTTACCATTGGTGATTTGGATCGGCTTTGCGTCGGACCGGTCATCAATGCCAAGCGGCTGACTCTGGATGTCAACCAGCTCTTCCATGTCGTTGATCGAACGCTGCAAATTGCGGATGTGCATACCGACTTCGCGCAGGTAGCCCTGCAGGATGAAGAACGATGTCAGCACGAAGGTAATATCACCCGCACTGGCCTGCCCCTTCGACCACAGCCACAGGGCAAAGCCGATAACCGCCGCCCGCAGAATGAGCAGCATCGAGCCCTGTGTGGTGCCGTTGCGCGTGCCGCGAATCCACGTCCGCCGTGTCCGGTCCTGCCACTTCGACAAGACTTTCAGCAACCGTGCATCCTCGCGCTTTTCCGCACCGAAGCCCTTCACCACCATGTTGCAGCTGACCGCATCAGCCAACGAACCGCCAAGCTTTGTGTCCCAGCGATTGGCAAGGCTTGCCATCGGCGCGACATAGCCAAGCGACATCATGACCGTGACACCGACGAAAACAAGCGAGCCCAGACCGATAATGACGCCCATCATGGGCCAGTACCAGGCCATCAGCACAGTCGAGCCGACAAGCATGACGACAGACGGAAACAGCGCCAGAAGCAGCGTATCGTTGAGCAGATCAAGCGCCCACATGCCACGCGTGATCTTGCGCACGGTCGAACCGGCAAAGCTGTTGGCGTGCCAGTCCGTCGAGAACCGCTGAACGCGGAAAAACGCGTCCGATGCGATTTCCGACATCATTTTCAACGTCAGCTGAACGATCGCCATGAAGGTGATGTGCCGCAGGATGATCGCCCCCAGTGACAAGGCAATGAGGGTCGAGAACGCCGCCATTGCGGCATCCCAGACAACGGTTTCCGTTGCCGCGCCATTGACCACCGCGTCAACCAGCCGCCCGGAATAGAGCGGTGTCAACACGTCGGCCAGCGTCGAAATCAACACTGCACCAAGAATAAGGGCCACGCGCACCGGCTGTTTTTGCCAGTGAACCCAAGTGAATCCGAGAACGCTGCGGAAAGCTCCGCCGCGCAAGGCTATACGTAAAAATGCCATGACAATCGTCCGGTGCAAAACACACCGGCCTCATAATAAATTTCAGACGAGAATGCCGCGTAACGGTATCAGGGACTCAATACGGCATATTTGGTTTGGCGACTTGCCTGAATACAGGAAAGGCCAAGGTCGGCGATGATAGTTCTTGACCGGTGAAGTCAATTGAAAAGCCATCAGGGCTTTTCATCATCACATGTCAGGAACGGACGCCGCCCCGAGGGGACATTGAAAAAGCTGCCATTCTAAACCTCCCGGGCATGATTGCCGGAACGTCGAGCTATAGGTGAATCGTGTCCGATCGCCAAGCGCCTGTTTTTTGTGCAAGCGTTTTTGGAGAACGGGTGCGGCGCGATTGCAACACTAGACTTTGGTGGTGTGTTTTTCGGTAAAATTGGGCTGCAATACTATTGGTTCGTGGTTCGACAGGCTCACCATGAGGGAGATGGGTGG
>NZ_JBFRDN010000036.1:0-51571 GCF_052113785.1 Phyllobacterium sp. TAF24
ACTCTCCGTCATCCTCGGGCTTGACCCGAGGACCCACAATGTAAAAGCGTCGAGCATTCAGGCTTGTTTGATTTTCTTGCCGTGGGTCCTCGGGTCAAGCCCGAGGATGACGGAGATGGGCGGGTGTTAGGGAGTTAAGTTCTGCGATGTCGGCGATTAGCGTTGCATCCACACTCTCCCTCATGGTGAGCTTGTCGAACCACGAACTACGAACCAGACCGATAAACATAAGAAAATGCGAGGAAGCCGATAGCGTGACAATTCCCAATTACATCACCATCTTCCGCTTCATTCTTGTGCCTTTCATCGTCATGGCGTTGCTTTCCGGTTATGTCGCCACGGCGCTGATCGGTTTTGTCGTGGCGGGTGTGTCCGATGGTGTGGATGGCTATATTGCCCGCCGCTACAACCAGCGCACGGAACTTGGTGCCTATCTTGATCCCATCGCCGATAAATTGCTGCTGGTGACGCTGTTTGTCGTTCTCGGTTTCCTGAATGAATTGCCGGTCTGGCTGGTTGTCATCGTTGTTTCGCGCGATATCCTCATTATAGGGGCCGTGCTGCTCTCGACGGTGATGGCCAATCCGGTGGAAATGCGCCCGCTTCTTGTCTCCAAGGCAAATACGGCCCTGCAGATCATATTGGTGGCCTTCACGCTGGCAGATATGACATTCGAATTTTCGTTCGGCGCAGGCCGGATGATTCTGGTATGGGTGGTTGCACTCTTGACCGCAGCGTCCTCCACTGCCTATCTCGTGGCATGGACAAAACACATGGCAGGCTATGAGCAAATCCGTAAGTAAGACCAAGACGATCACACCGGCCGAGCAGGACATCCACGTCGATGTGCAGGTGAACACGCTCGCTGGCAGCGTGCGCCGTCAGGCGGTTTTCTGGACCGGCGCTGTCGTGTTCCTGGCTCTTTTTCTCTACATCTTCTCGTCCATTCTGCTGCCCTTTGTGGCCGGACTTGTTCTCGCCTACTTCCTTGATCCTGTTGCCGACCGGCTGGAACGCCTGGGCATGTCGCGCCTTGTCGCAACAATCGTGATCCTGATCCTGTTTGTGGTGACCTTCGCGCTGCTGCTGATGATCCTTGTGCCTATCCTTGCCTCGCAGATGACTGATTTCATCGCCCGTCTGCCAAGCTATGTGGCGCGCTTGCAGGAATTGATCGCCAACCGCGATTCGCAATGGCTGAAGGATTTTATCGGCGTTGATGCTTCCGTCATCCGCAACAGTCTCGATTCGCTGTTGCAGCAGGGCGCGGGCTTCCTTTCCACTCTGCTCCAGTCGATCTGGAGTTCGGGCAAGACGCTAATCGACGTTGCAGCGCTCTTCGTCGTAACCCCGGTTGTGGCTTTCTACATGCTGCTCGACTGGGACCGCATGGTGCAGAGCATCGACAACCTTACCCCGCGCGATCATGTCCAGACCGTGCGCGATATCGCCAATGACATGAACAAGGCCATTGCCGGCTTCGTGCGCGGGCAGGGCACGGTGTGCCTGCTTCTCGGCATGATCTATGCCGTGGGCCTCACCATCGTCGGTTTGAACTTCGGACTGTTGATCGGCCTTTTCGCCGGTCTTATCAGCTTTATTCCCTATGTCGGTTCGCTGGTTGGACTGGTGCTGGCCATTGGCGTGGCGCTGGTGCAGTTCTGGCCCGACTATTTCTATGTGGGCGCGGTTGCTGTCGTGTTCTTCATCGGCCAGTTCTTTGAAGGCAACATTCTCCAGCCGAAACTCGTTGGCTCCTCGGTCGGGTTGCATCCGGTCTGGTTGATGTTTGCGCTGTTTGCCTTCGGTTCACTTCTGGGCTTTACCGGGATGCTGATTGCCGTGCCAACAGCTGCGGCCATGGGTGTTCTCGTGCGCTTTATCATCAGTCGCTACCGGCAATCCCCGCTCTACACAGGCGATCCCCGCAAAATCGAACAATCCAAAGAAATCCGGTGACATCAGGGCGGCATTGACTGTATTTCACTGGCTATGACCGATACACCGCGACAACTGCCGCTCGATCTTGGCCATGAGCCGGGATATTCGCGCGACGATCTGATCGTCACCGCCTCCAACATGGCGGCGGTGGATATTGTTGATCGCTGGCCGGAGTGGATTTCCCCGGTCGTTATTCTGGCCGGACCGACGGGATCGGGCAAAACCCATCTTGCCGCCGTCTGGAAGGCCGATTCGGATGCCACAGTCATTGACGCGGCGCATATCGGCGACGCATCGGGTAAAAGCGGACCATTTCTCATCGATAACATCGGCGATGGCCCAATTGACGAGGCTGGTCTGTTCCATCTCATCAATACGGTGCGCCAGAGTGGCTCAAGCTTGCTCATGACCTCGCGCCGCTGGCCCGCCAACTGGCCGGTAAAACTGCCTGATCTGGCCTCACGCCTGAAGGCGGCAACAACGGTGGAGATCGGTGAGCCTGATGATATGCTGCTATCAGGGGTGCTCTACAAGCTCTTTGCCGACCGGCAGATCGCCGTTGACCCCAATGTCATCAGCTTCCTCGTCAGCCATATCGAGCGTTCGCTTTCCACAGCCAGCCGCATTGTCGATAAGCTTGATCGCGCCGCGCTGGAGAAAAAATCAAAAATCACCCGTACGCTGGCTGCCAGTGTTGTGACTGCGATTGATGAAGGGCAGGCGACATTCGATCTATAGAGGAGAGGAGATATAAGCCGGCAGTCGCGGCGGAGTATGAAAACTCGGGCCTGAGTCGCAACAATGATTACAATTTGGTGTGCGATTTCAAGGCAAAGGGCAAATCAGCAGGATTTTGCATGCGGCTTTTCGGCCCTATTTCACGCCTGCACAGCAATTATGCGATTTTCATAAGTTTTCCTATTTCTGGCTATTGCTTTCCCGGTTCCGACTCTCTATTGCACACAACGTTCAAGTTGGAACGGAGCGTAGCGCAGCCTGGTAGCGCATCTGGTTTGGGACCAGAGGGTCGCAGGTTCGAATCCTGCCGCTCCGACCACTTTGACTAATGATGCTGCTGGTACTGAACCGAAGCCTGTACTATATCGGGATTTCAGACAAAGGGATTTTTTCTGATGGCAGCACGTATTTACAGCCCCGCAAAAACAGCAATGCAATCAGGCAAGGCCAAAACCGATGGCTGGATGCTTGAGTTCGAGCCGGAACAGCCACGCAAGGTTGAGCCGCTGATGGGCTACACGTCATCCGGCGATATGAAGAGCCAGATTCGCCTGTCGTTCGAGACGAAGGAAGAGGCAATCGCTTACGCACAGAAGAACGGCATTGCCTATTCTGTGCAGGAACCGAAGGAAACCAGACGGCGTGTGGTTTCCTATTCGGAAAACTTCCGCTTTGATCGCAAGCAGCCCTGGACTCACTGACTGTTTRCATTTTGTTCGGATTTCCCGGCGATACTGTAATCGCCGGTTCAAAAGCTGGTCCCGTAGCTCAGCTGGATAGAGCACCGGCCTTCTAAGCCGACGGTCGCTGGTTCGAATCCAGCCGGGATCGCCATCATTTCAAATATTTAGCGGTCAGTTTGATTGAAAGTTCAGACTCATCTGAAAAGGGAGTTTAGACTTTTGACGCTTATTTGTTCCGATCCCTTATCCGCGGACGACCAATTATACGCGCTTCATCGACCTGCCTGACACTCTCCAGATCAACTGCCTGATGCGTTTTATGGATCGCGTTTGCGCTCGATATGCTGTTCGCCAACCCTGTGCGTGTCTCAGCCGATAGCGTTGAGACAATCTTCCTTGCAGATATCGATATGGCATTCGACGACACTCGTGCTGCTCGCATCCATCGCAAAGAGGAAGAGGCAAATGAAAAGTCAAACTTGGCCAAGCGCTTTCCAGTAGGATTGGACGTATTCGTCACGGATTCCGGCAATCCATTCGCTTCGTTTTGAAGGGATTGTGGAGGAAGTGACAAATGCTGGGCGCATCATTGCGTTGATCGAACTTTTCGGCAGAATGACTCCTGTAGAGTTTGAGCAATCACAGCTCATGGCAGCGTCCGCTTGACTTGGCTGAGGGCATTCAAAACAAAGATTATGCGGCCCGCAGCGGGACGATGTTGGTTTGGTTTGCATCAACAGGTTCGGCGCGCGGTGGTCTGGTTTTCGACCCTGCCACCCAATGCGGACTGCCGCCTGAATCCATGGTCACGCGCAGAAAGACGTGGGTTCGGCAATCGGCCCACAGCTCGCTTGGCAGCTTCAGTGAACCGTTGGTCCATCGCCATGATTTGCCGTTTTCGCTCTCCGGATAGTGAARACCGTCATCAAGCCGGGGATCGTTAAGGTCGATATCCTTGCTGCAGCGCAAGCCGTCATTGATGTGAAGCCTATTGATGGAAATGCCGAGCCTGCGCTCATCRCCGCTGTCGGACCATTCGGCCGGAATGAATGTCTCCGATACAAGCCGCACGTCGCGGGCACGCACYGGKATSAGRAAGCGYGCCAGTCCCTCATCAAKATCCGGTTCAATCCGCAYGCCRTCRGCCACGATATGGATGTCCATATCGGTGGTTTTGGTCCAGCCGAGCAGTTCCGCCCGTGCCCGCAACCGGCTCGCCACCGCTTCGACGATCAGCCCGTCAAGGATCAGGGGCCGGCAATAATCCGCCGGGCTGCCAAGTTTGCGATCCGGGTCAGTCACACCGTGGCTTYCCTCAAACCATG
This sequence comes from Phyllobacterium sp. TAF24, assembly GCF_052113785.1. Classification (NCBI taxonomy): domain Bacteria; kingdom Pseudomonadati; phylum Pseudomonadota; class Alphaproteobacteria; order Hyphomicrobiales; family Phyllobacteriaceae; genus Phyllobacterium; species Phyllobacterium sp. TAF24. The sequence goes on from NZ_JBFRDN010000036.1 coordinate 4,688, forward strand.
CRCGGCTGCCGCAATCGAGATAGCTTTCCGTYGGCAGGCCATTGGCGAGAAGAATATCGTGGCTGCCGAGTTCGACATGCCAATAGGTGACTTCATCGACATCGACCTGTGCGATGGTTGCGCCATTGATGAGATAGCCCRCSGGGATAAGCACCTCGTCGAGAATGCGCACGCAGACGGCATGACCGGGAGAAAGCCACAAATCAGCATAGGGCATCTGGTCGCCAAAGGCTCCGGCCTGAATGCGGACGGGGCAGGCGGACTGAAACTCGGCTGATCCGTCACGTTTCATGGTGTGATGGCCCAACCAGATGATCGGGCGATGCTCGCCGGAGGCCGTGACCACCATATCTCCAACGTCGAGCGTTTCGACCGCGATATCGCCGCGCTCCGTCCGGATCAGTGTTCCTGGAGTGAAACAGGGTACATTGGGGTCCACTTGGAGTGTCGTGATACTCCCGGTACCTGAATTGAAGATCAGATCTGCGACGTTTACATCATTGCCAAAGGTGAGAGTGTAGCTCCCCGCTGTTGTTGTGTAGGTCACGGTGTGCCCGTTTAAGGTCATACCGGTTACAGTTCCGGTTCCGGCATATGTGATGATGTTGGTCGCGTAAAAGTTCTCTATTGTTCCGTCAAATTGGGTTGAAAAGGCAAAGGTGACGTTGGGAGAGACAGGTACACCCAGATATGGGTGATAGTGCATGCGGATCGTTTGGGTCGAGTTGATGCCATCCCACCGGTACGACGCGTTCTGGTCGAGGACCACGACTCCGGATGCGGATGTCACACCAGTTCCAGCTGTAATTTTGCCGTTGAATGCATATATCACCCCGCCGGAAATAGCTCCTGTTCCTACAGTACCTATGTCAAGTGAAGCAGTTGCAGGGCCGCCATAGACACTCAAAGTCGTGTTCGGACCCAAAACAAGGCCGCCGATCGTCGGGCCCCAACCCCGTGGACCGTTTGCGCCCAAAGATTGCGTGTTGATAACCACCGTGTCTAGTGAGCTAGGAGTGTCGCCCGACGACCAATTGGCAGGGTTAAGCCAAAGATTGTCACCGGCATTACCAGTCCACGTAATGGTTGCCACGACTCTCTCCGCAGTTGCAAAAATGATCCGGTTTCATACGAGTATAAAATATCCATAGAGCAGCATTCATTGAATATAATATCAAATTAAACAGCAAGAAGTTTTTCTTATACACGTTAGAGATTATTATCAGTGCGGTTGGGTTTTCAATATTACCGATATGTGCTTGCCATATGGTGTTAATGCCGACAAAAGTGCAAAATAATGCTTTAAGTGACGTCAAAGTTCGTGACGAACCACCTTTTCGAAATAAACATAATATTGCTTCGCAGCTCGTGAACTTGCAAAGATCATACATGCAGGCGCTGAATGGATGTTGGTATGATCCATCCAGCGCCTGGCAGAAAGTCAACAGTTGAAGATGGGCCTACTGGAACATGCCCTTCGGCGTTTCATCTTTCAGGAAGGGTTCCACAAAGGCTTCCAGCAATTCCGGTTGCGCGATGATTGCGGTATGTGAGGTGGCGGGCATGACGGCAAGTCGCGAGGCCGACAGTGGCTTGCCCATATCGCCCATCGCGCCGCCACCAAGCAGCCGGAACAGAGCCACGGAGTGTTCCAGTGTCGTCACGTCGGCATCAGCAGTGATAATCAGTACCGGCGCTTTGACCGCATTGACATCCGTTCCCCATGCCATCGGCTCATGTTCAAGTGCGATCAGCTTTTTGACGAGGGCGGGAAAACCATCAGGATTGGCAGCCAGCTTGCGATATTCCTGAGCAAACGGCATTCCCACGAACATCTCGACACTCATCTGCGGAATGAAAGCCTTGTATTCAGGCTGAAAACCCTCGGCGTCATAGGCAGTGGAAGCCGCCACCAGCCGCGTCACCTTATCCGGATGACGGATGGCAAGTTGCAGTCCGGCGCCGGCACCCATGGAATAGCCGAAGACATCGGCTTTCTTGACACCCACGGCATCCATGAACGCGGCGGTATCGTCGGCGAGGTTTGCATAGGTGATCGGCCGGTCAATATCATTGGTGCGTCCGTGGCCCTGAAACTCCAGCGCATAGACTTGGTGGTTTTTGGCCAGCATCGGGATGATCTTGCCCATCGATGGAATATTCATATAGGCGCCATGCAGCACAATGAGCGGATCGCCGCTTCCGGAAACCTCGTAATACATTTTCATGCCATTGACTTCGGCATAGGCGGACTTTGCCGCATCCTGTGCATGCGCCAGCGGTATTGCGGCTGCGATGAACAGCGCGCCGGCGATTGCCTTGAATATTGAGCGTTTCATGATGGTTCCATCCCTTCAAATGTGGCTTGTAGCCCTAGGACGTTCGAGCCAAGCCCGATTCTACATTGCCTCGAAATTTTTTTGAAAACCGAAGATTTCTGTACGGGTTGCCACTGCATTAAGCGCTAGGACACGGGCTCGATCCGTCAGGCCATAACAAGCTTGAGCGCGATTTCATCGACAACTAGGGCTGTCGTGATATCCTGCTTCCATTGTCGTGCTTGAGAAGGTATGAGCCGCGCATGTCCAGTTCATTGTCATCGCTCGAAAACGCCGCAAAATACCTCTCGCCCGAGGACAAGGCTCAGTTCCTGAAAATCAAGCGCGAGATGGAAAAAGCCGGTGCTTCCAGAAAAAGCATCGAGGAGCGTTTGCACGCCTTTATATGGGACGTGATTGAGTCCGATGACGAGGACGAAGATGATGAAGAGGCCGAATAAGGCCCTCTGGTTTTAGCGCAATCAATATCGCGCCGCTCTTACGTCAATGGGATGGTCATTCCTGTCTTGACGCGGTCCATCACCACGACAGTGCGGAACCGTTTGACGTTATGATTGCCGAAGAACAGTCTGCGGGTCAGGGCTTCATATTCGGTCATGCTGGCAACAATGACCACCAGAATAAAATCAGCCTCGCCGGTTACATAGTAGCACTGCTGTACCTCCGCGGCAGCAGCAAAGCTCCTTTTGGCCGCGTCAATCAGGTCGATACGCTCGCTCTCGACCTCAACTTCGACAAAAAGCGTGATGGGTTGCCCCACCTTTGCAGGATCAAGCACGGCGATATTTGCCTGAATAATGCCCGTTTCCTCCATGCGTTTGATACGGCGCTGCACAGCTGGCGCGGACAGATTGACCGCCTCGCCAATAATCCGCTGCGGCGTGGTATTATCCCTTTGCAGAATGTCGAGGATCGCGAGATCGAAATGATCGAGATCATTTCGCCCTATCAATGATTTCTTTGCCATTGGATGTCTTTCACGAAACAAACTTGCACAAGCAGGGTCAAATCAGAGCGCTTTTATCACCTGTATCGCAATATAAATACGTCGATTACAGGAGTGAAAGAGCAATGCTGATCCTCAACCAGCACCCCGATCATAACAAACCGCTCGATATAACCGATGCGCAGACGCTTGGTGCAGAGGCAGCCAAGGAGGTTGAGCGGTTTTTATCCTATCGCGACAATCATATGCCGACGCCACTGCATGCATTGCCAGCCCTTGCCGCAGAACTTGGCATTGCAGCGCTCCACGTCAAGGATGAGGGGCAGCGTCTTGGTCTTGGGAGTTTCAAAGCACTGGGCGGTTCCTACGCCGTCATCCGGCTTGTGCTTGAGGAAGCCAATCGCCAGCTCGGGCGGATCGTTGATGTCAGCGAACTTCATACGCAACAGGTGCGGGCCATAGCCAGTCGCATGACCTTCGGATGCGCGACAGATGGCAATCACGGCAAGTCGGTTGCAGCAGGTGCGCAGCTTGTCGGCGCAAAATCGGCGATTTTCGTCCATGCCGGAGTGAGCGATGAAAGGGTGGCTGCCATTGCCCGTTATGGTGCCGAGATGATCCGGGTGGATGGCACCTATGATGATTCCATTCGCGAGTCGGCGCGGGGAAGTGAAGCGAAGGGCTGGACCATCGTATCCGATACGTCCTGGCCGGGTTATGAGCGTATTCCCGGGCTGGTGATGCAAGGATACACAGCCATCATACGCGAAGCATTGCGCGATCTGCCTGAACTGCCGACCCATGTATTCGTGCAGGCAGGCGTTGGCGGTGTGGCTGCGGCTTTGGCAGGGCATCTGGCGCTTCTCTTCGGTGACAGGCGTCCCACCTTTATCGTGGTCGAGCCTGCACGCGCGGCCTGCATCTTTGCCAGTGCGGCGGCGGGCGAGGTGGTGAAAATTGCCCATGGCGAAGCAACCGTCATGGCGATGCTTGAATGTTATGAACCTTCGCCCGTGGCGTGGCGGGTTCTTACCCGTGCTGCCGATGCGTTTATGACGGTGGAAGAAGAAGGTGCCGTCCTTGCCATGAACCAGCTGGCCCGGCCGCTGGGCAATGATACGCCTGTTGTTGCCGGGGAAAGTGGGGGCGCCGGTCTTGCGGGGTTATTTGCTGTCGCAGGAGATCAGACGATGCGTGAGGCCATTCATCTTGATAGCCGTTCGCGCGTCTTCATCGTCAACACGGAGGGTGCCACAGATCCAGAGCTGTATACGCGCCTTGTGGGGCTTACGCCGCATGCGGTTATTGGCGAGGATGCCTAAGTTCTCTGGTCTCTGCCGGATTTGATAAAATCAACAAAAGCGCGCAGCGGCGTGGGCATGTGGTTGCGGCTTGGATAATAGAGAAAAGGTCCGGAAAAACTCTGCCACCATTCTGGCATGACAGGCAGCAATGCGCCGCTTGCGAGCCCCTCCTGCAGAAACTCTTCGAATGTGCAGATAATACCCAGCCCCGCTATTGCTGCACCATATTCAAGCTCCATGGTGGAGGCGATCAATGGCCCTGTTGGATTGACCTTGACCAGTTCGCCATCCCGCTCAAACTCCCAGGATGCGACCGCGCCGCTGGCAAAGCGGTGACGTATGCAAGCATGTTCCAGCAAATCCTTCGGATGCCGTGGCGCGCCATGTTTTTCGATATAGGCGGGCGCTGCAACACAAATAAAGCGCTGCCTGCGCGGGCCGATCGGCACGGCGATCATGTCAAGTTCAATGCTTTCATCGTAGCGGATACCCGCATCAAAACCTGCGGCAAGCACATCGATAAATGTGTCATTGGTGGATACTTCAAGCGTGATGCCTGGATAAGCAGTGAGAAACGCGTTCACAATTGGCGACAGGACGCGCTGCGCCACAATGCCGGGAACATTGAGCTTCAATGTTCCCGTCGGGCTGTCGCGAAAACTGTTGAGTGCGTCAAGCGCTCCGGTGATTTCACCCAATGCAGGCGTCAGCCGCTCAAGCAGCCGCGTGCCCGCCTCCGTCGGTGTCACGCTGCGCGTGGTGCGGTTGAGCAGACGAACGCCGACGCGTTCCTCCAGACGCCTGATAGCATCGCTCAGCGAGGAGGCGGATACACCGCGCAACTTCGCCGCGCCGCGAAAGCTGCGTGAACTGGCCACGGCCACAAGCGCATCAAGATCGCTGAGATTGGGTTCAGTCATTGTCCGATTTTCCGTACAACCCGTGCATAATGAACTGGATTATCGCACAAACCACTCCGGTTTATAAGAGCCCTACCTGCCGCATGGTGTGCGGCAGCAAAAAGGAGTTCGATACGATGCAAATTCGTCCACTTGGTGCAACCGGCCCGCAAGTTTCCGCTTTGGGCCTCGGTTGCATGGGCATGTCCGGCATATACGGTCCTTCAGATCGAGCCGAGAGCATTGCAACCATTCACGCAGCACTCGAGGCGGGTATTAACCTGCTCGATACTGGCGATTTCTACAATATGGGCCATAACGAGATGCTGATCAGCGAAGCCCTCAAGGGTACAAAGCGCGACGATGCCGTTCTCAGCGTCAAGTTTGGTGCGCAGCGCGATCCGGCGGGCGGCTGGATAGGCTTTGATGCCAGACCCGCCGCTGTCAAAACGGCGCTTTCCTATTCGCTGCAACGGCTCGGTGTTGACTATATCGATATTTACCGTCCGGCCCGCCTCGATCCGAATGTGCCGATTGAAGAGACGATTGGTGCCATTGCCGAACTGGTGCAAGCCGGTTTTGTCAAACATATCGGCCTGTCGGAAGTTGGCCCGGAAACCATCCGCCGCGCCGCTGCCGTCCATCCGATTGTCGATCTTCAGATCGAATATTCGCTGATTTCGCGCAGTGTCGAAGATCGCATTCTTGCAACCTGCCGCGAACTTGGCATTGGTATTACCGCTTACGGCGTCCTGTCACGCGGCCTTATCAGCGGCCATTGGCAAAAAAATGCCACCGGTCCAACGGATTTCCGCAGCCACAGCCCACGTTTTCAGGGCGAGAACGTCGACCGGAATTTGGCTCTGGTTGATGCCTTGCAGAAGATCGCGGCGGCCAAGGGAGTGACGGTTGCGCAGATTGCCATAGCCTGGGTTGTGGCACAGGGCGATGACATTATTCCGGTTGTCGGCGCCCGCCTACGCGACCGATTGAGTGAAGCGCTGGGTGCGCTTGATGTGGTCCTGACAAAGGACGATCTTGACCGCATCGAACAGGCCGTGCCGAAAGGCGCGGCGGCTGGCGATCGTTACGCCGCCGCGCAGATGGCGCATCTCGATAGTGAAGTGGGTGCTCATTAAGCGCCAAAAACAACAGGACTGACTGGCATTGGCCGGTCAGTTCTAATGAATGGCAGTTTGTACCCGGCCATCATCCTGCGGCGCAAAAGCATTGGCGATGCGTGCGCCGATATAGTTTTCGATATTGTTGACATGCCTGATCTGCTTGCGAAAATCGTCGAGCCGGTCGCCTTCCAGATCAGTACCCGCAGGTAGTTGGGTGGCAGTCGGGTCGTAATATTTATCGCCCATCCGCAGCTCGTAATAGAGGTGTGGGCCGGTGGAAAGACCGGTGGAACCAATATAGGCAATCACCTGACCCTGACTGACGCGCTGGCCGACTTTCAGCGACGGTGGTGTGCGCGAAATATGCGAATAGGTTGTGAAAAACCCGCCATCATGTTTGATGCGGACATATTTGCCGTAGCCCGGCTCAAATGAGATCAGCACCACTTCGCCATCGCCAGCCGCAAGAATGGGTGAGCCGAAAGGCGCCGCATAGTCCACACCATTGTGATGCTTGCGCACTTTCAAAATCGGGTGGGTGCGCCAGGCAAAACCATCGCCGAGGCGTCCGTTCGGTACCGGATTTTTCATCAGCGTTTTGGAAGCGGACTGGCCGTCCTCATCAAAAAATTCCGCCTTGTTTCCCGGTGCTGCGCGGTAATGATAAAACCGCTTCGTCTTGTCCTTCATGTTGAAGGTGACGGCAATCGGCTCGGATTCGCCTTTTTCATTGGTGCGGAAAACAAGCTCGACGGACTGGTCGAGCAGGGCGGCATCAGTGAGTTTGATGCCGTTTTCCTTGGCAAGCTCCAGAATCCGCGCCGCCATACGGGCGGGAACGTTCAGTTTTTCCAGTTGCTGCATGGCCGCTGGAAATTCCTTCTCGGCGGCCTGTGCCCGCTCATCCGTGGTGGTGTCAGGGTTTGCGGCATCAATACCGGCCGCATGTGCATCATGCGCCAGCCGCTCATACAGCCGTGGGTTGTTGACGCGCTGGAGGATGCCACCATCGTCGCGCCCAAGATCATCAGGCGGACTGTCATGCCGGAAGAGCCGTGCCATAAGCAGCCGTTCCGGGGCGTCCTTGTGCGGCGCCTTTTCCAGAAGCAACTCGATCCGCTCTGGCGATTGATCATTGCTGGCACTCAGCGCAGTCTGCAACGCGACACGGTCTTCGCTGGTCATATTGGCTGCGGCGAGCAGATTGTTGATATCGCCGTCTTTGGTGGGCAGCGCAACCACCTGCTCGACGGCAGGCGCTGGCTGTACCTTCGATGTACTGACATTGACAGGTGTTCCGCGCACAAGAATGCGCTCTTCACCAAGGCTTGCCAGCGCCACCGGCATGACAGCGGTTTTCGCCGTCTTGGCCTTTTCTGTCAGGATAGCCTTGAACGGGTCGCCGCCAGCGCGGGCGAACCGTTGTTTAAGGACGGTGCTATGGCCGGGGCTACCTTGTTTTGGCACGTCAGTGTCTGCACCAATTTTCACCTGATGGTAGGCGAATTTTTCGGTGGAACCATCTGCCTGGCTTTCAATCACCTTGGCTACGGGGATCGCCTGCGCGACAGCCGGTGGTGGTAAACGGTCACCTTTCGGAGCAGCCTCCGGCTGCCGCCGGGCAGGCGTCGCCGTGGCAAGTGCGACTGGCGGGCGCTTGCCCATCACAGTCAGAATGCCTGCGAACATGCCGGCAGACGCAATCGCGGCCAGTAAGATTGCAACCATAAAGCGTGCGTGGGTGAAAAATGAAAAGCGTATGATGCGCGAGATCTGGCTTGTGGCGCCAAACTTCTCGTCGATTGCAGGTTCAGTTGTCTGTTCTGCGCTTGATCGCGTCATCAGGTCCCGTAGGCCATTTTTATCGTCCGCGAGCAGTTATTCCATAACGTGGCAATATCGAGGCAAACATGGCCTTATCCCCAATAAACTGCCTTAAATGTGCTCAACCCATGTCCGCACGAACGCACCTGACAGGAGGATGTCAGGAGCCATGCGGTACTATTCGTCCGTTCCGGAACGGGATTGAACTTCGATGAATGACGTTTGTAACGTGGCAGCCATGCCCGAATTTGAAGTCAGCGCATTGCTGGATACGGATGTCGTGTCCCTGAGCAATGTGCGCTGCCATGGCAATTGCCGCCATCGCAGCGCCGAAGAGTGTACGTCCGCCACCCATCTCGTCTTCCCCTATCGCGGGCTCTATATCAGGCATGTCGGCAGCGAGCAGGCGGTGGCCGACGCCAACCATGTCCTGTTTTTCAATGCGGGCGATGGCTATCAGGTTAGCCACCCCGTTGGCGGCGGTGACTCAAGCCTGTCGATAACGCTGTCCGAAACTGTCCTGCAGGAATTGGCCCCGGCGTCCCTTCTCAAGAAGCGCGGCGAATTTGGTTTCCGCAGCCAGCATCAGCGCATTGATCCGCGTGCGCAGGCGCTGGTCGCGCTGCTGCGCCATCATCTGGAAAACGCCACGATAGAACCATTGGAGGCCGAAAGCCTGCTGCTCACATTGGTGGCCCGTAGTCTTGGACCGCGCACCTCGCACGCGCCCAGCGCCACCTTTGCCCGTAGCCGTCTGGCGGACCGGGTCAAAGTGCTTCTGGCAAGTGATCTGTCCCGTCGCTGGACGCTGGCTGAAATCGCCGGGGAAATCGGCGGCTCGCCTGTGTACCTCACACAGGTGTTCCAGCAGGTCGAAGGCATTCCGCTCTATCGCTATCACCTGCGTCTGCGCCTTGCCCGCGCGCTTGATCTTCTGGCTGGCTATGACGACCTTTCCGCCCTTGCGCTGGATTTGGGTTTTTCCAGCCACAGCCACTTCACGGCAGCCTTCCGGCAGGCCTATGGCCGCTCGCCAACCGCCTTTGCGCAATCGGCCAATCCCAAAAACAGCTAAAGATCTCGATAGCGGCCAATTGTCCGTAGTGGTCTCCTTGCTATGCCCGATTGGCGGGCAAAAAGGAGAAAAATCATGGCTGAGAGAACCTGTGCTGTCTGTGATGACAAGCTTGAGGCAACCGTCATTGAAGTCAAAATCGGCGACCAAACAGTCGAAGTCTGCTGCGAGGAATGCGCCGACAAGCTGCGCGAAGCGACAGCAAAATCCGCGTGAGGATGCAGCCGGCAAGGACGGGGCAGGGGCGGGTACCGTCAGCATTCACCCCCCCCCCCCCCTCTGCCCTGTCGGACTACCGGGGCGAGCCACGGGTCTCGCCCGTCCTTCGGACCCCCCACAGGGGAAAATCAAATTGGCATGAACGCCATTGCACAACAGGAAACGTTTCAGATTTCGCAAAGGCCGTATTGAAGGCTGATCTCCCCCCTTGTGGGGGAGATGCCCGACAGGGCAGAGGGGGGTGAAACTCGCCCCCGCCAAACCCACGCAACTCAGGAAACCAAAATGATGGAGGCCGATATGGCTGATATTGCGTCTTTCTTTTTCAGGCTGGCGAGCCACTGGCGCGCGGCGCGTACGTACCGGCATATCAATGAGCTTCCTGACCATATCCTTGCGGATATCGGCTGGCCGGAAGCCTATTTCGAACGGCGGGTGGAGCATGCAGTTATGGATGGGATGTGTGAACCTGTTGTGAGATCGTGTGACAATCCGGTGCTTTGGCGGCGCAGTCCGGGATAAAGGATCGTGCTCTATCCCATAAATGCTTTCAGCATCTTCAGCATGGCCGAGCTACCCGCCATTCATGGGCCCGGTTTTTAAGGATGGCTGGTGAGCAGTGTGGCCGTTGTGGTTTCAAGCACGACCGCGATCTTGGCGACAATCGTAATGGTTGGGTTGCGTGTTTCACGCTCGATGCCGGATATGTACGTTCTGTCAATATTTGCCTGGGCTGCAAGCTCTTCCTGGGAAAGCTGCAACTTCTGTCTGCCAAGCCTGACATTGCGCGCCAGAATTCCGCGAACGTTTTCCATCGCGTGGAATGATCATCACTGTAGATGATAGTCCAACGGACTATAGTCGACAAAATGCGCTTTCATTTTGGATGTGTTGATTATAATCTACATTCGATCTCGATGTGAGGATGGCAATGTGGGATATGATTTTCCAAGGTGTGGCTTTGCTTTTATTGGTCTTCTTCGGCAGTCAGCTGATTCTATTCATCAGCTTGGTTCTGTGGATGATCTGGGAGGATGAAATTGAGCCGCGCTTGATCCCATCCACCAAAATAAACCACGCTGCCGAAGACATTATCGCCAGTTACCCAGACCCTGAAAGGGAAGCCTTTGCCCGCCATCAACGCGCGTGGCGTCGCGGTGATGGAGGGCAGCAGACCTATTTGCTCCGTGTGCGTAAAGCGATCAGGCGGCGGTTGTTTGACTAAAGGCGATTTAGTCCGATGGCGCGCTGACATTCCCTGTGCGGTTTCATAGGTATCAATACGTATTTCCAGTTCCTGTCTTTGCGCGTAGCATCTGGTGCGCGACCTGCCCGGCACGTTGCGCAACATCCATGCCCTTCTAGACGCAAAAAGCCTGTTCATCTCCAAAACCCCTTGTGTCGGGGAAATGAACCCGCTTATCCGGCTGGCCGTGCCTGTGATGCGCGCTATTGGCAAGGCTCCCTATGCCGGCATTTTCGGGATGGCAGAATTGACTGCGTTTGTCAGCGAGGCAGGGTTCGATGTTCTTGCCAGCGAAATCCACGCTACGAACCGCAACGACAGCAGACCTTATATCGTGGCGCGCAAGAGATAACGGTAAGGATCGGCCCGTTCGCGCGCCCTACTCTTCGGAGCGGCTGGTGGACTCGCGATCGCGCTCATATCGTTTTGCCAGTGGAAATGGCGGCAACCAGGATTCGCGCCTGATAGTCCAAAGTTCATAGGTTGGTATGAACTGGTCGGGGGCATCAAGCGATCCCAGATTCACTTCGATTTCGTCTGCACTGCGGGCGAAAACAGGTGAACCGCAGCGCGGGCAGAAAAACCGCCCGGCATAATCACGGGTTTCGCCCTCGATTGTCACCGCATCCTGAGGGAATATAGCCGAGGCGTGAAAAAGCGCCCCATGATGCTTGCGGCAGTCGAGGCAGTGACAAAGGCCAACCCGGTAAGGTCGTCCCGAAGCCACAATGCGCACGCTACCGCACAGGCAACCGCCGGTGAACTGGTCCATGCTGCGTCTCCTCCAAAAGCAAACAGGCCGGATATTTACCCGGATATTTACAATGAACCGTCGCCGCATGGCAATGACAGCCGCGCGGGCGGCGCGGCTGTAGGGTCGGTAAAGCGATGCAGCGCTTACGCCTCCGCTTTGCGATAGGCAGTGACGACTAGCCAGACTGCGGATAGCAGGAAGTAGAACGCGCCGAACGCCGCATAGGGAGCAATGTCCAGAATTGTCGGTGCAACATCGCCAATGGACCGGCTGATCATGAAGCCGCCAGCGAGGGCGGACTGCGCGCCGCTCAGGATCATCGCCCATTGCGCGCCGTAGGAGCGCCAGCGCTTTACCCCCGTATTGAGCTGCAGCAGACCCGAAAAGATCGCCCAGACGCCGAATACGGCCAGAACCGCATACATGCTGCTGCTGACAGCGGCGATGACGGCGAGTGTCGTTACGGTGCTGACCGCGACATTCAACGCCTGAGACCGGTTGGCTTGCAAGCCGCCATTGCTCTTGGCGTCAACCAGATTGGCAAGGGCATCCCATGCCGGATAGATGACGAGCAGAAGCGCGACGAGATTGGCCTGCGCGCTGAAGAGAATGGCGGCGGCAACCCAGGCGACCGAGAATAAGGCGCGTGTGAGATAATAGGACCACAGCCAATTGGACTGGGTTGAAGATTGGCTTTGCATCGGTAAATTCCCTGTTAAAATCTACCTACCAGTAGGAAGGTTGAGCCGCAGAGTCAACCTGCTGCCCAAACACCACATTGTGAGAAGCGCAAGCGCTGGCGAGGCTTGACATCCAGCCTACCAGAAGGTAGGTGGCGCTATGAAATCAACGGCTTCCACGTCAGAAAAGATTCTTGATGTCGCCCAGTCCCTCATCGTTGCGGGAGGCTATAACGGTTTCAGCTATGCCGATATCTCGGCGGCAATCGGCATCCGCAAGGCGAGCATTCACCACCATTTCCCGGCAAAGGCTGAGCTGGTCGCGGTGCTGGTGGATCGCTACAGGCGGCAGGCGGAAGCTGGCCTGAATGCGCTGCGTGAGCAGGTCGCAAGCCCCGCTGAACAGCTGCAATCCTATCTGAACTACTGGCAGACATGCATTCGCGATGCCTCGCAACCCTTCTGCGTCTGTGCGATGCTGGCTGGGGAGATGCAGATGCTCCCCGATGAGGTCGCCTCCCGCGTTCGCAGCCATTTTCACAGTCTTGCGGCATGGCTTACCTCCGTGCTGCGCGCCGGAGCGGAGCAGGGCCTGTTCCGGTTGAACAGGCAGCCCGAGGATGAGGCCCAGATGCTGCTGGCATCGGTCCATGGGGCAATGCTCTCGGCAAGGGCTTTGGGCGATCCTGAGCTGTTCAGCACAATCGTCACCACCCAGCTTGCCAAACTGACAAAATAGTCAGCGCGTGGCTAGCGGCGGAGGCATGGTTTGGCACGGCCATCGCCCATGCCAGATTACCCCATAAACGCTTTGAGCATTTTGGCAGCGCGATCAAGCTGTTCATCATTCATGCGCGAAAGTGTTCGATGAATATCCGTCAGAAGCCGCGCACGCTCGCCTGTACCCGGCACGGTGCCAGCCCCAAACAGCACCGGCGTCGGCACATTGAGTGCTGACGCGATCTTATCAGCGGTGTCAAAAAGCGGCGCGGCTTTTCCCCGCTCGATCTTGCCGATCGTCTCTTGGGATACACCGACCAATTCAGCCAGATGCTCAAGCGTCCAGCCCTTTGCTTTGCGGTGATGACGCACATTTGCGCCGAAGAGGAGTTGAAGTTCCATGCGTCCTGAAAGAGAGGCATGCAGCTTGTTAAATCCATAGATAAGAACTGTGGATTCTTGAAAATAAGATGTATAACATTGGAAACAGTCGAAACTTGATCTCTGGTTCTTATATGTTCGCAGTTAATCTTATTCTTCAAATTTTGGGCTGGCTTTTGATCGTGTTCTTAGGCGGGCAAGTGCTCATATTCATAAGCTTGGTCCTGCGGACTATATGGAAAGACACCATTGAGCCACGACTAATCCCTGCAGGTGAAATTGACAGCGTTGCCGAAGACATAATCGCCAACCACCGCGATCCCGAGAGCGAAGCTTTCGCCCGTCACCAACGCGCATGGCGACGCTGCGATGGAGCGGAACAAACCTATTGGTACCGCGTGCGGAAGGCGGTCAGGAGACTACTAGCCGCAAACTATTGATTGCCTACCTTGCAAGCACGCCAGCCAGCCAAATTCCCTAAAGTGAGGAGGTGTCTTTGCGGTCGACACTGATCGCTCCGCAATGGGATTATAGAGCCTAAAGACTGGCCATTTTGACCGGTTTCGATGGGAAACATGGGAAATGCTGGGAGGTGAACGGGGGGAAGCATGCAAGACGTAAGAGAGTTCGTTATGTCAATGCTACGGTCGATCTAATCTGCTACTTTGGCACATGGTTGGACTGCACTTCTAGGGACTCTACGAAACACCGGAGCAAGTGGATATGAGATCAGCCATATCGGTTAGATTTGCGTTTTCGAACTTGGAGTGTGTAGGCAATGCCGAGTTCGCGTCGGGTTCTTAATCCGGCTTCATCGTGACCAGTGCTTATTGTTAGAAAAAAGAATGGCTAGTTAACAGTAGCGATTGTATAGGTTGCGTTAGTGGAATTGCCATCAAATTTAGATTAGCTGTCCACTGTTGGTATTAATCAGTTGTATAGAGGTAGTTATAGTGGTTGATGCAGTAAAAAGTGATAAGGCTGATTTAGCTAACGAAAATCGTCTTCGGTATAGCGTAAGTCTTGTCACGCAGGGCAAGCATCAATTCTATACATTGACTGTTCCCAGTGCTGTGTTAGCTGCTACGTGTGCTGTAACTACTCGTAAAGAAGACCCTAAACTTGGATTCCAACGGGAGCTTGATGAAAAACGAGCTTTGGAGATCGCAAACTATATCGACAATGACGTTGGAACGATTCCAAATTCAATAGTCTTATCAGCGCAGCCTATAGCCGACTTGAAGATAGTCGGGCGAGGAAAAACATTAGAATTTAATAATGTTCCGGCTGCTTTTTTGATATTGGATGGACAGCATCGTGTTTATGGCTTTTCAAAGGCCAAGACATCCTTGCGTGTTCCAGTCGTTATTTATAATGGCCTTTCGCGAAAAGAAGAAACACGCCTTTTCATTGATATCAATACAAAACAGAGGCCCGTACCCGCACAGTTACTTCTATCTATTAAACAACTTGCTGAGATAGAGAGCGAAGCTGAAGAGGTTTTGCGTGATGTATTTGATCATTTTGATCAGGATATGGACAGTAGCTTGGCAGGCTACATGTCGGCAGCTGAGGCTGCTCGCAATAAAATTACGCGAGTGACCTTCAACGCCGCGGTAAAACCACTGTTGCCCATCTTCTCTGGGAGAGAGTCCGGTGACATATATCGGATAATGAATGCGTATATCTCTGCTATCTCGACGGAGCTATCCAAAAAAACAGCGGCCCCGCTTCTCGCTAAACCCGTCGTATTTCGGGCATTTATGGGAGTTTTTAGATCCATTGCGCAGCGCGTTGTCGATCGTTACGATGCAGAATACTCGGCATCAAATTTTCAATCTATTATCTCACCGCTCTTTGTGAACCTTCCTATAAAGAAGCTTGAGACGCCTGGTACCAGTTGGACTGCTTTGCGCGATTACCTCGATAATCGATTGATCAGCAAGCTGACGCTTTAGTCCAATGGCGGAACTGTTGGCTAGTCTCACAGGCGCGTTGCTTCCAAGACTCGGGCAAGAGTTGGCAGCCGTGGGCGGCATTAAGTCATTTCTCGAAACGGCAGTTTATCAGATCAGTTTCTCTAAGAATGGGGTCGCAGAGATTGAATTATCGCGGTTTAATAATGCGGAGTTAATAAGATACATTTCCTTCGATTTTGAAAGGTTCTCTCTCGCAAGTCTGGAAACTTTTTCAATATACATAATGGAAAACAAGGAGAGCAACCTCATCGGTTGGCCATTGTTGAAGTTGTATTATTCGGCGTTTTTCTCCGCCCATGCAATCATTCGATCGCAAGGCGCGGGGGTGGTAAATTTTGATGCTGATGATCTTCGGAACATTAATAATCTTATCAAAATTCATGATGCGAGCCAAGCTGGACTATTGCCCGGAACGTATGTCTACCAGATTGAACGGAATACCAGCCCAATACTCACACTCAAGCCCATGGCGGAAAAAGGGGGTGTTCACGAGGCTTTTTGGAAATACTTTATCAAGTATATTGAGGCGGCCGCAGAAGATGCAACCCTAAAAAAGCAGCCGGATGCAACACAGTTTGTGGCTGGCGCGAAAGAAGTGGCTGATGCGATCAAACTAGGTAGCAGAAGCTCTGTCTGGATATCCGCAATGCGCAATGAGATCAATTATCAGCACAAGTACGGGGTGTGGTATCCTCTTAAAAAGGGGGATTATATCCAGAAGACACTGCGAGATTTTGGATTAATTGACTCCTCGACCGTGCGATTTGACTATTCAAAGACAAACGAACCGCTAAACGCATTCGCAAGCATATCGAGGTATCTATCATGCTTGAATTACGAGATTGGGAAGTACCTAGCCGAACGATCTGTATCGACCAAGGGTTTTGGTGGTAAATGGCGTCGTATGAACGCTGCGCTTCAAGATTATCTTATATAATATGACGATCTACGTAAATATACCAATGGTTTCCTAGGAAGAGTACTTGGTTCCAGAGACTTTCCCATAATTAAGAATTTTTGAAAAGGTACTTGAGTTTTCTTCATGCAGCTATTTTCATCGTTTTAGCGCCGCGTTTAAGTTGAATTGGACTATGCCGGTGGTAGAGATAATCCTGTAGGTCCGACTTTCACCACGATTAATCTGGCGTAATTATCATGCATAACTTGCTTGCAGGAATATGCTAGGGCTTAAGGAGTCGCTGGCCGATGCATCTGGCTGTTAGATTATGCTGAAAAATGGTGCCGCTTCCCGGAATCGAACCGAGGACCCCATCATTACGAATGATGTGCTCTACCAACTGAGCTAAAGCGGCGGGGAAGGGACTTCCCGATCCTTGCGCCCGGCCCGTCAAAAACACGCCGGAGGATGACGCGCCTGATAGCGTTATTGCACCCGAATTGCAAGCCTCGTCATAACAGCTTTTAGGGCGAGCCGCTAAAATTTCTGTGCTTCTTCCAGCGTGGGACAACCGGATCGGGGTGTTGTGTTTTGCCTGTTAGCAAGGGTGCAAGGGCGGTTAATCCTGTCGGTGGAAAGAGGGCGGGGATATTGATTGGGATGGTGGTTCTTGGTTCGCTCTTCGGCAAGCTCACCATGAGGGAGATTGGAGATGCAATGCTAATCGCCAAGGTTGCAGAATTTAGCTCCCCCACCCCACCTCTCTCCGTCATCCTCGGGCTTGACCCGAGGACCCACCGCTAAGGAGGTCAAACGAATGCGGATGCTCGATTCCTTTTAAATTGTGGGTCCTCGGGTCAAGCCCGAGGATGACGGGTGGAAGTATGTCCCACCCCACGAGGACGGAGATGGGTGGGGTGGGGGAGCTAAATTCTGCGACCCTTGCGATTAGCGTTACATCACCCTTCTCCCTCATGGTGAGCTTCCTGAGCTTGTCGAACCACGAACCACGCACCACACGACATGCCCACGCGAATATCTGCGTTACCGCGTGTTCACCACAATCACCGCATAGCGGCAGGCCTCATCCGTTTCATTGGCAAACACACAGTCGCTGGGGGCGCCAAGTTCCAGGCAATCGCCCTGTTCCATCTGATGAAACGTTTCACCCTCGGTAAAACTGAGCATGCCGTGCAAAACCCAGATCAGGTGCCGCTGGAAAACATAAGAAGATGCGGGGAGCGCCACCCGCGCCTTTGCCGGCAGGTCTATATGCACCACATCCACAGGCAGGTCCGAGGCGGGGGAGACATGGCGGCGGGTATAGCCGCTGTCCGGGTCGATCCACAGCGGTTGGTCCTTGTGGCGCAACAGGCGTCCCTCCTGCATTTCGGCGCGCGCCATCAGCGTTGACATGCTCAGGCCAAAGGCACCGGAAAAACGCGCCATCAGCATGGCCGTCGGGCTGCTCTGGCCGCGCTCCACCTTGTTGATCATGGCGCGCGAGACACCGGATTTTTCCGCAAGCTCCGTCAGGGACCAGCCGCGCGCCTCGCGCTCGATCCGGATGCGGGCGCCGATTTTCTCATCGACATTATCTATTTTATGAGACATATTGAAACTATAGTAGACAGACCGGAAGGATGCAAGTTGTGATTGTGCGTGAGGCCAGTGAAGGCGATTTACCTGCCATTCTCGAAATTTATAATGATGCGGTGGTGAACACACTGGCAATCTGGAACGAAACGCAGGTTGATCTTGCCAACCGCAGGGCATGGATGGCGGACAGGCAATCCAAGGGTTTTCCGGTGCTCGTCAGTGTGGATGAGGCAGGAAATGTCACCGGCTACGCCTCATTTGCCGATTGGCGCACCTTTGATGGTTATCGCCACACGGTGGAGCATTCGGTTTATGTTGATAAGACTGCGCAGGGCGGCGGCATTGGCAAGGGGCTGATGCTGGCGCTGATCGACAGGGCCCGCGCGCTTGGCAAGCATGTGATGGTTGCCGGAATTGAATCCGGCAACGAAGCATCCATTCGCCTGCATGAAAAATTGGGCTTTCAGAGCGTTGGCCATATGCCTGAAGTGGGCACCAAATTCGGCAAATGGCTTGATCTGACATTTATGCAGATCACGCTCGACAGGGATGCACCGCGTTAGAACATCGTCCCCAATGGACAGTACGATGGTCTAGGCGGCGCAGAGTTTTGCTTTCGCCTCGCGATATTCGCGCTCCAGCCTGTCAACGAGATCGCCCGCGCCGACGATTTCCTTGATGGCACCGATGCCCTGACCGCAACCCCAGATGTCTTTCCACGCCTTGGCGCCTGTGGTTGCCGCTTCAAAATCCATCTTGGATGGATCGGCTTCCGGCAGGTGATCCGGGTCCATGCCTGAATTGGTGATGGATGGCTTCAGGTAATTGCCGGGAATGCCGGTGAAATAATTGGAATAGACGATATCCGACGAGGCGGAATCGACAATCATCTGCTTATAGCCATCGACAGCCCGCGCTTCGGTCGTGGCGATGAAGGGCGAGCCGATATAGGCAAGGTCAGCGCCCATCGCCTGTGCCGCCAGCACCGCCTTGCCGGTGGCAATGGCGCCTGAGAGCAGCAGCGGCCCGTCAAACCATTCGCGGATTTCCTGAATGAGCGCGAAGGGCGAAAGCGGCCCCGCATGGCCGCCCGCACCGGCAGCAACGGCAATCAGCCCGTCCGCACCCTTGCGGATGGCCGAATTGGCATGGCGGTTGTTGATAATGTCGTGCAGCACGATCCCGCCATAGGAGTGGATGGCTTCGTTGACTTCGGGCACCGCGCCAAGGGAGGAAATGACAATCGGCACCTTGTATTTCACGCACATCGACAGATCATGTTCCAGCCGCTTGTTGGAACGGTGGACGATCTGGTTGACGGCGAAGGGCGCAGCGGGACGATCCGGGTTCTTGGCATCGTGATCGCGCAGGCCCTCGGTGATCTCGGCCAGCCACTCGTCGAGTTGAGCCTCTGGACGGGCATTAAGGGCCGGAAAGGAGCCGACAACGCCAGCCTTGCATTGCGCCAGCACAAGCGCTGGATGCGAAATGATGAACAGCGGCGCGCCAACAACAGGAATGCGCAGCTTCTTCGTCAGGATTTCGGGCAATGCCATGTTTTTCCTCCCATGGAATAAATTTTGACGTTTCCGTAAACGTAACTCTTTTTAGCAGACCGCGTGCCGTGATCAAGCGAAAGGTTGGGGCCCGTGTTTCCGCGTGATCAAAGCCGCGTGACCGGGCGGACGTTGTCGTCAGTAAAGATGATCCGGGTGCCTCACCGCAAGTGCTATCGCATCGGCAACCTCATCCTGCCGCTCGCGCAAGATGCTGGTGGCAACACGGATATGCGGTGACGGGTTCACCACATATTTGCGGCCGATGCCGACAGCAATGCCTCTTGCGGCAAGTGTCACCAGCGCAAATTGCTCCGATGCAACGGGAACCCACAGGCTGAACCCTTCGCCGCCCGCCAGATGAACGCCGCGTTCCCGCAGCGCCTGCATCAGCCCGTCACGCCGTTGCCGATAGATCTCCTTTGCCCGCTGCAAGCTCGCTTGCGTCGCGTCATCATTGATGAGGAAAGCAACGGCTGATTGCAGCACACGGCTGGTCCAGCCCGCGCTGAAACTGCGGTAGGACTGAATCTGTTCAACAATCCGCGTCGAGCTTGAGAGAACCGCAAGCCGCAGATCGGGACCAAGTGATTTCGAGTAGGAGACAATATGGATGACCCGGTCCGGAAAACGATCACCCAGACTGATCGGGGGCAGGGACGAGATATCGCCTACACCGTCATCTTCGATAATAAGCGTGTCGCTGTCCGCAAGCACATCGCCAAGCGCGGCAAATCGTGCATGGCTGACACCGCGCCCTGTTACCGCATGGGTGCGTGGCTGGAAGAGGAAAGCGGCGGGCTTGCGCATGAGAACTTCGGCAAGAGCCTCCGGCAATGGGCCGTTTTCATCGCATGCGACGGGCAATATGTAAGCGCCGAGGTCCTCAAGAATATCGAGAAGCCGAAGAGCGGTCGGCTCTTCAATCGCCACGAATGACCCCGGCATAACGAGCGCATGCAAAAGCGCATAGACGGCATTGTAGCCGCCATTGGTGGCAAGAAATGCCTCCGGCTTGTACGGCCAGTTTGGTGCAACGGCAGCCTGCAATTCGGGAAGGATGGGAACGCGCTCATAACTGTTGAGTGCTTCTGCTGTCGCTCCATGTTGCAATGCTTCTGCCAATGGCGGAAGCAGCCTGACATCGGGGGATGCGATGGCAAGATTGAGCACGCCATCGCCGTAATCGCCCGAACTGGCCAGCCGCAGGGGTTTTGGCGCGATGCGGTCGCCGCTGACCCATGTGCCGTTGCGCCCGCGCCCGGTGATGATCTTCTGCCGCCGCAATTCACTCCAGGCTTCCGACACCGTGGCCGGGCTGACACCAAGTGTATAGGCGAGATCGCGGATAGCAGGCAGTTTGGTGCCCACGGGTATGGCCCCCGCGCGGATGAGCGCGCTGGTCTCAACAGCGATGCCGCGCATGGTTCGGTCACTCAATTTCTCGGCAAACCACTGAACGGAGGCCAATTCGCTCATTTCTGTCCCTCTTTTAAATGTTCAGTAACGTAAAAGCATTTGATCAGTCAATAATGAACATTTAGCTTCCCTCATGAAAACCGAAAATGCAATGAGGAAATGTCTTGCGTATCACTGTTCGATTGGCCGTTCGCGATTGGGATTATTATACGCCGTTGGCGTTGGGGGATGTCACCTCGGACAGGCTTGATGTCAAAGTCGACCGCGTTGGCACGCTTGTCGGGAACGTTGCGGCTGATCCGCATCATGATGCCGCCGAAATGTCGTTCAGCCGCTACGCATCTGGGCGGGCCAATGGCGAGATGGATGTTATTGGTGTTCCAAATTTCGTCATGCGCGGTTTCCGCCATCGCTGCATCATCACGGCGAAAAACAGCCCGGTTACCCGGCTTGAGCATCTGGCAGGCAAGAAGATCGGCGTCACCGGTTGGCGCGACTCGGGCAACACATGGACCCGCGCTGCACTCTCCCATGCGGGTGTCGGCATTGAGGACGCGTTCTGGTTTGCCGGGCGACTGACAGAGGCGCATCCCATCACCGACAGGCTCGATGGCTTTGGCCGTTCCGGTCGTATTGAAGCGGTGCCGGGCGAGCGCCCGATGATGCAGTTGCTGGAAGCCGGCGAACTTGACGCCGTGTTCACGCCATTCATGCCGGAAGGTTTCTTTGGGCCAGATTCCAAATTCCGCCATGTGCTGACGGATTTCCGCACTGAAGAACTCGCCTATTTCCACGAGGTTGGTTACATCCCCGGCATGCACCTTCTGGGGCTCAAGACGTCCTTTGTCGCCGAACACCCCTGGCTGCCGGAAGAGCTGAGCAATCTGCTTGATGAATCCCAGCGCGTCTGGCTGGAAAAGCGCCGCAAATATGCCGAGACCACGCCGTGGATCATCGACGAACTCGGTCACGTTGCGCGCGATCTGCCCGCTAACTGGAACGATAGCGGTTTTGCCGTCAATGAACGGATGATCACGGATTTTGCCGAACAACTGCACCTGCAAGGACTGACACCAATGCTTCTGTCGCCCACCGATCTTTTCCCACATCAAACGAGCCAATCCTTTGGCGCAACCAGCCATACGGGAGTTCTGGCATGAGAGTCGCGCTGGGTCAGTTCGCCGTCAGCAAGGTCTGGCAGGAAAATGCCGATATCTGCACGCAGCTGATGCGTGACGCCCATGCGGGTGGTGCCGATCTTCTCGTTCTACCGGAAGGTATTCTTGCCCGTGATATCACTGATCCCGATATTGTGCTGAAAACGGCGCAGCCACTGGATGGTCCGTTCATGACGCAGTTGCTGGCGGAAAGCCGGAACAGCGATATGACTGTGATGATGTGCATACATGTGCCGACCGGTGGTCAGCGTGTCTTCAACAATCTGGTGACAATTCGCGGCGGCGAGATCGTCGCGCAATATCTAAAGCTGCATCTTTATGACGCTTTTGCCGCCAAGGAATCGACCAATGTGCAGCCTGGCGGTGAAATTCCTGGCTTGATCGAAATCGCAGGGCTCAAACTAGGCCTCATGACCTGTTATGATTTGCGCTTTCCTGAACTGGCTCGCCGTCATGCGGTTGATGGTGCCGATGTGCTGATTCTGCCAGCTGCATGGGTCAAAGGGCCGGGCAAGGAGGCGCATTGGGAGGTGCTGGTGACGGCGCGGGCGCTGGAAAACACCTGCTATATTGTCGCCGTCGGCGAGTGCGGCGAGCGCAATATCGGTGCGAGCATGGTGGTCGACCCGCTGGGCGTGGCCGTTGTGCGGGCAGGAGAAGGCCCGTCACTCATCTTCGCGGATATTGATCCGAAGCGGATAAGCCATGCCCGTGCGATCCTGCCGGTTCTGGCCAATCGCCGCTTTGCCCGGCCCGAACTGGCCGATGCGGCCAACTGAAAACCACACCCATTCAAAGATAATAAAAAGGGGAACGACAATGAAACTCAAACACCTGACCTATACTGCATTGTTTGCGGCAACTCTGTTTACTGCACCCGCAATGGCTGCGGAGGGGACTATTGCCAAACAGACTGTCAACGAGGCACTTCGCGCCAAGTTACCCGAGGAAATCCGCAAGGCTGGCAGCATCACTTCCGTTAACAATGGTTCCTTTCCTCCCTATGAGATTGTCACCGGCAATACAGAGATGGAGGGTGCCAGCGCGGATTTGACCAAGGCTGTCGGTGAATTGTGGGGCGTCGAGATCAAACATGCGACGGTCAGTGGTCTTCCCGCACTCCTGAGCGGCATCAATTCCGGGCGCTACCAGTTCGCCATGGGGCCGGTCGGTGATTATCCGTCGCGTCAGGGTGCCAATGATTTCGTTGATTACGTACAGGAGTTCGTGGTGTTTGCCGTGCAAAAGGGCAACCCCAAGGGCATTACCTCGCTCGACAACACCTGTGGTAGCCGCATCGCCGTCATGGCTGGTGGTTCAGCTGAAAAAGTCATCAAGGAACAGGCGGAAAAATGCCTGAAGGACAGCAAACCAGCTATCGAAGTCCAGTCCTTCACCGACCAGCCGACTTCTATTCTCGCTGTTCGCTCCAAGCGTTCCGATGCCTTCTTCTCCTCACAGGCCCCGCTCATCTATTTCGTCGAGCAGGCCAATGGTCAGCTCGAATTGACAGGCACTGGCCTGAAGAACGGCTTTGACGATATTTTCCAGGGCGCGGTGGTTGCCAAGGGTTCGCCACTTGGCCCCATACTGGTGGAAAGCATCAAGACCCTGATGGACAATGGCACCTATGCCGCCATTTTGAAGAAGTGGGGCCTTGAGAAGAACATGTTGAAGGAGCCGGGGATCAATCTTGCCGGTAAAGCTGCAAAATGAGCCAGAACACGCAAACACTGGCATCGCCCATAACGGGCGATGCAGAGGCTGCACTTCGCGATGTGGCGAATGCGCATAAGCCCTTTCGCACGGATCGCTGGTTGCTGTGGGGCATCACGCTTCTCGTTGCGGCGAACTTTCTCTGGATCATTGCCAATAATCAGAATTTCGGTTGGCCTGTTGTGTTCCAATGGTTCACCGAAGCGACTGTCTTGCGCGGCCTCTATGTCACCTTGGGTCTGACCGTTGTTGCCATGGCGATTGGCGTTGTCATAGGGCTCATTCTTGCCATTGCCCGCATGTCAAATGACCGTCTCGCCAGCTCGCTTGCGGGTCTTTACATCTGGTTCTTTCGCGGCACGCCGTTGCTGGTCCAGCTTATTTTCTGGTACAATCTCTCGACGCTGTTTCCCGAAATTTCCATTGCGATTCCCTTCGGTCCGACGCTGGCCAGCTGGAATACCAACGACCTCATTACACCAATGACTGCAGCTATTGCCGGGCTTGCCTTGAACGAGGCTGCCTATATGGCCGAGATCATTCGTGGCGGACTTCTGTCCGTCGATAAGGGCCAGATTGAAACCACCGAAGCTTTTGGTATGACGCGCACGCGTGCGCTGCGGCGTATCATTATTCCGCAAGCCATGCGCTCCATCGTGCCGCCCACAGGTAATCAGTTGATCAGCATGATCAAGGCAACATCGCTTGTCAGCGTTATTGCCATGGCTGACCTGCTCTACTCGGTGCAGGCTGTCTACAACAGAACCTTCGAGGTCATTCCGATGCTGATGGTTGCCGTAATCTGGTATCTGTTCATCACATCGATCCTCAATATCGGACAGGGCTTCATCGAGCGCTATTACGGTCGCGGCGAACGCGGATCTTCGACGGTCAGGAAACAGGACAAAGTTGCTGTTGCAGCGGCGACGGTGCCAGCCGTGGAGGTGAGCAAATGACAGCACAATTTTCGATGAACGGCATCGAACCCGGCGATGCGCTGGTGCGGGCCCGCAATGTCCACAAGTCCTTCGGCGACGTGGAGGTGTTGAAGGGTATCGACCTCGATGTAGCTCCCGGTGAAGTGGTGGTTGTCCTTGGCCCTTCGGGCTCGGGCAAATCCACCTTCCTACGCTGCATTAATCATCTCGAAGCAATTGACCGGGGCTCGATTGTGGTTGCTGGCGAACAGATCGGCTATTCCCTGCGCAATGGACGGCTCAACAAGCTCCCCGCACGGGCCATAGCTGTCCAGCGGCGGCAGATCGGGATGGTGTTCCAGCAGTTCAATCTTTATCCGCACATGACGGCCCTGCAGAACATCATCGAAGCGCCCATTGGTGTACACAAGCAAAGCCGCAAGGCGGCCACCGAACTGGCAATGGAACTGCTGGCGCGCGTCGGGCTCACGCACAAGGCTGACGCCTATCCCCGGCAATTGTCTGGTGGACAGCAACAGCGCATCGCCATTGCAAGAGCTTTAGCGATCAGGCCGAAGCTGATGTTATTCGATGAACCGACCTCGGCGCTTGACCCGGAGCTTGTCGGCGAGGTGCTGGCGACCATGCGTGATCTCGCTGATCAGGGCCTCACCATGATCGTTGTCACCCACGAAATCGGATTCGCGCGGGAAGCAGCTGATAGGGTGGTGTTTATGGATGGCGGCTATATCGTCGAACAGGGCAAACCCGAGGATGTTCTCGGTAATCCGCAACATCCGCGCACGCGGGCATTTCTCAGCCGCTTCATCTGAATATTGTTCACCCGGCAACGCGCTCGCACAGCTGCCGGGTGAGACTTGTTTGAAATGAGCATCACTTAGGACGAAAACCGCCATCATTGCGCCGCGGTAGTCTTGAATAAGCAGTCAAATCGTCTATGCCTAGCCGGGTCATACGAGCTGCTTTGAAGGGGAAATCGTCCAGTTGGAAGCGATTGAACAAGCCATCCGGAATGCTTTCGCCAAAGCGGATGTGAGTAATCCTGCCGTTCGCCAGAAGATTTACGAATCGGCGTGGACAGCGCATGAACGCTCCCTGACCGCCAATGGTGCGCTCGATGAAGCAGAGCGCGAGGAACGCCGCGAACGCCTGAAAGCCGCAATTACCCGCATTGAAGGTGAAGCACGCAACCCTTCGCGCGGCGCACCGGAGCCCGTTGTGGAGCGGCGCGAGCCATCCATTTCGCCAGAGCCCGCGCAGCGGCGACAGGCAGCATCTGGCCGCGTTGAGCCATCCATGGATGCATCGCTCGATTCCGATCTTGGTCCCACAGATAACAACCGCGCTGATAATTACCGGCCTGCCTATAATCAGCCGCGGGTGAAAAAGACGCGCGAACACCAGAAAGCGCGCGGTCTTACCAAGTTCATCATCATTTTTGCGATTCTGCTGGTCGCGATCGGTTTGCTGTGGCTTGTTGCATCGGGCCTGATCAATTCGAAGCCATCTGGCAGCACACCGCCCGCATCGAGCGGTGGCCCTGCTGTGGGTAGCCATGAGCCGATGAAGGAAGGGCAACTTTCCGCTGATGGCAATTGGATATCGATTTTCGATCCTGCTGATATGACCCGTGTTTCAATGTCGGGCCGGGCGACAGCCAGCGTTGCAGGCGATAATGTGCAGAAGTTCGTGCGGATCAAGTCACCCGGCGAGAACGATGACATTACCTTCCAGGTCGGGCAGGGTGTGCTTCAGCAACTGGCGGGAAAGCACGCCATCTTTGACATTATCGCCAAAGCTGAAGACGGCTCCGCCACACAAATGGCTGTGAGCTGCGATTTCGGTACGCTCGGTGATTGCGGACGCAAGCGCTACGATGTCACTGATGCGAGCAATGAATATCTGTTCGAGTTGCAATTCCCGGAAGGCAAGAAGCCCGCTGCTGGCGGTTTCATCAAGATCAACTCGGATATTGCCCGCACCGGCAAGGCGATTGACGTCTTTTCCATCCGCGTTCTGGTTTCGAACTGAACCAGCATGGCACGGGCGTTCCTGTCATCGGGTGATCTGATCGCGGACCGCCGCGCTTCCTATGCGGATATGCTTTTCGAGTCCGGCGACCATGTAGCCGCCGCCGACCTGATGCGGCAGGCATTGGAAATTGTTCCGGATTGGACTGCCGGGCTGTTTCGTCTGGGCGAGATGGAAGAAGCTGCAGGCGATGACGATGCGGCTGCCGAAACATGGCGCCGCCTGCTGGAACGCGATCCCGGTGATCGTTTTGGCGCAACGTTGAAGCTGGCAGCTTCGGGCTATGCCGTCATGCCTGATAATCCGCCCACGGCCTATGTCGAGACTTTGTTTGATGCCTACGCGCCGACATTTGAGACGGCGCTTCTGCAAAAGCTGCACTACCGTGTACCGGAATTGCTGGCAAAGGCTATCAAGGCAGTAGCGCCCGCAAGGCATTATCGTTCCATGCTTGACGTTGGATGCGGCACCGGCCTGATGGGAGATTATTTCCGGGCGGATGTCGATCATATGGCTGGCATGGATCTTTCCGAGGCCATGCTGCAGAAAGCCGAAGAAAAGCGGGTCTATGACCGTCTCTTCAAAGGGGATGTCAATGAACTTGATTATCCCGCAGGTTCAGCCGATCTCATCATCGCGGCGGATGTCTTTGTCTATGTCGGCGATCTCGATAAGGCCTTTTCGCGCCTTGTCGAAGCACTTGGCTCCGATGGACTCTTCGCCTTTTCAGTGGAAACCCACGTCGAGGATGGAGAACTGATCCTGCAATCCTCGCTGCGTTATACGCATTCGCAAGCGTATGTGCGCCGGGTTCTGGCCGAACATGGTTTGGTTGCTTCGACGATTGACCGCGAGGCGATCCGTTTTGATCGCGGTGAACCCTTGCAGGGTCTGATCGTCGTCGCCCGCCGCGCCGCGCCTGATTAATCTTTCCGGAACATCAGACGGCCCATCCAGCCGGTAAAGACAGCCAGAAACACCGCAAACAAACCGTAAAGCAGGCTGTTTTCATGCGCTGCCTTGTAGATGCGATATTCCAACCCGGCTTTTACAATATTGAGACTGGTGGAACTCTCGCGCAGAAATTCGCCATTGCGGAACAGAAAGGCCCGCGCGACATGCTTGCCGACCGGCACATTGGCCGGTAGCGACAGCGTTGCGCGAAAGAGCGTGGATGACAGGAATTGCACATCTCCCGGGCGCTGGCTGTACAGGTTTTGCTTGAGCTTCAAGCGCGGCAATTCCGTTGTAAATTCCCGCAGCGATGCGCTGGAGCCGAAGCCATCAGGCATGGGCTCATAAAAGATATTGTTCACGCCGAGCGCCAGTTGGGCAAATGTCTTGGGAACGGCAATGTCCTGCAGGCTGCGCGTTGAGGCCAGTGAATAGGATGCCGGGATGTGCTGAAAAGTCACCGATTCTGAATTGACCCAGACGCCGAAGAACCGGTCTTTCCGCCGAACGACAAAATTGCGTTCGGGTCCCTGCAGGATCACGACGATATCATAGCGGCCCTGCCGCTGGATCAGCGGATCAGCATTGTCGAGAGCGCCAAAGACGGTGAGGTCTGTCCCGCGAAAACCTGACGTGATCGCAATTGTATCGGTTGAGAGCCCGATCTCGACAGTCTCCTTATTGCCGGGAATCTGCTGTGCGAAGGCTGCTGACAGCGATGCCATGGTCAGGAGGAACACAATTATGAGAATTCTCATGACGCCGCCGGTGCTGTGAGTGCAATGGCGATTGAATAGAGATCATCAGGTGTTACAAAAAGTTCGATGGCAAGGCGCAGGCCCACGGCCAGAACCAATGTGGCAAGCAGGGCACGCAATTGTTCGCCGCGCAGTTTCTGCCCGATACGCGTGCCATATTGAGCGCCGATGACGCCGCCGCTCATCAGCAGGAACGCAAGCACGATATCAACTGACTGGTTGGTCGTTGCCTGCATGACGGTGGTGAAGGCGGTCACGAAAACGATCTGGTAGAGTGACGTGCCGATAACCACATTGGTTGGCACTTTCAAAAGATAGATCATGGCCGGAACCATGATGAAGCCGCCGCCGACACCCATGATGGATGAGAGAAAGCCGATGGCAGCGCCGAGCACCAGAACCGGGATAATGCTCACATAGATCTTCGAGGCGCGAAACCGCATCTTGAAGGGCAGGCGGTGCACCCAATTGTGCTGGCCGGGCTTCTTGAGGGTGGCGAGTTGCCCAGCCTTTGTCCGCCGCATGGATTTGATGCTTTCCACCAGCATCAGACCACCGATTGTGCTCAGAAATATAACGTATAGCAGTGATACGATCAGATCGAGCTGACCGAGTTCGCGCAAGAGCACGAAGACATAGATACCCAGCCCAGCCCCGGCTATACCGCCAATAACGAGCAGCGTCCCCAGTTTCACGTCGAGTGAGCCGCGTTTGAAGTGCGTGAGCGCCCCGGTGAAGGAGGATGCGATAACCTGATTGGCACCTGTTGCGACGGCAACGGCAGGCGGGATGTTGTAGAAGATCAGCAGTGGCGTGATGAGAAATCCGCCGCCGACACCAAACATGCCGGACAGGAATCCAACCGCTGCCCCCATGCCGAACAGCACGAAGATATTGACCGAAATCTCGGCTATTGGCAGGTAGATACCCAATTCAGACCCCGAACCCATCACGGCGTTGTGGCGATTGTTCGCACACCATGATGACAGAAATTCTTTAATGCATTCTGGCTGTAGACTGACACAGGATGCTTTAAAGTTTCTTGCCCTCAGCCAAGCGCCAAGTCAAACAATGACTGTTGCGGGGTCAACGTGTTGCCCCAAAGGCGAAACGATTTGTCGCAACAGTCGCCGTTGTCGATTTAGGTGTTCTTTTCAAGCAGCCGCTTGACCAGATCCTTGTCGATATTACCTGTCGGCTTCAGCCCATTGGTCTTCTGGAAAGCCATGATGGCATCGCGGGTCTTCGTTCCCATCTTGCCGTCCGAACCACCGGCATCATAGCCGTTCTTGTTGAGGATAAGCTGGATATTGCGGATCGCCTTTTCCATGTCGACGGAACCCGTTGTAACAGGGCTTTCGCGCCACTCCGCCGGTGTGCTGAGCGCATTGGTCTCGGGGTTCATCGCCTTTGGCTTCCAAAGCTCGGTGGCTTCGCGTGCCCGGGTCAGCTGATCCGCCGTCATGGCTTTCGCCACTTCATCGCGCTTCTGCCCTGCATCCTTGTCACCGGCATTGGCAGCAAGCGCAAACCACTTGTAACTTTCCTCAAGGTTCTGCGGAACACCCATGCCCTTGGCGGACAAAATGGCCAGATTGAACTGGCTGTCTTTCACGCCAAGCTCGGCTGCCCTCGTGAACCACATGGCGGCAGATTCATTGTCTGGCGTACCATTCGCACCGGCCGCAAACAGCACGGCAAGATTGTGCATTGCGCTGGCATTGCCCTGTTCGGCGGCCAGTTGATAATAGGTTTTTGCCTTGGCGAGGTCGCGCGTAACGCCGAGGCCTTTTTCCGCGAAATTGCCGAGACGATACTGTGCCGGTGCAAAACCCTTGTCGGCGGCGAGATTGTACCATTCGGCTGCCTTGGCATAGTCGCTCTGCACGCCGCGGCCATCCATGTAGCGGTCGCCGATTTCAAACAATGCCTTGGGATTGCCGCTGGCAGCAGCTTCCCGCAATGGTTCAGGACCTGCTTCCATTGGAATGGCGGGAATAGGGGTGGCTGCTGTATCAACCTTTGCTGACGCCGGTACATCTGTCGCTGACTGTGCGGCAATCAGGCTGCCTACGGTTTCCTGCGTTGGAGCAGGCGCCGTGGCCTGATCGTCTACCTGAGGGCTTTCCGCCGGAACCTGCGGTGCTATGGCAGGCGTGGCCGGAGATGTCTCAGGTGTGGCAGTCGCGGCAAGCTGTGGCTTGGGGTCAGCTGTTGGCACAAGCGGTGCGGCGAGCGAGCCCGCATCACTGCTGATTGCGGCAGGGCCGCTAAAGTACGCGTTCTTCAATTGCAGTCCGGCAATGGCAATCATGATTGCGCCGATGGCAAGAAGAATGGGTTTACGCTGGCGGGCAAGAAGGCTGCCCTTCTTGCCTTCAGCACTATCCTTGCCGTGGCCGGAACCACGGGTTTGGTTTTCAACTTCCGCAGCGGCGGCTTGTGCAGCACGGCGGGCGGCAGCGATGAAATCCGCCTTGCCAACCGTGGCATCACCCGCAAGGTTCATCTCGCGGCGTTCATCGCGAACGCGCTTGAGAATGGAATTCAGGTCAGGCATGCCGGAGCCGGGCTCAAGCGGACGGTTCAGAATCTCGGAATCAAGGTCAGCCTTGTCATCGGTCTGTTCGTCGCTATCAACCGCTTCGATAGTCGGTTCCCGGTACGCCAGCTCCTGCCTGCTGCGGGATTTCATGCCGCGTGTCAGGTTGCCAAGCAGTGATTTGCGCGCCGGAGCCGATTGCTCCAGTTCGTCAGTGTCATCACCAGCGAGTGTCACCTGTGCCGAGATATCATTGAGCTTGGAAAAAACCGGTGCTTCAAAGGCGTTCTCTGCCTCACGCTGCGGTGTTTGATAGGCGTCAACCGTTCCCATGACCTTTGCAGCGGCACGTGGCCCCTCCACCCCGCCGCTTTCCAGTGAGCCGAGACGGTCAACGATTTTCAGCAGCGTGTCGTGGATAGCCTCGAAGGTCTTGGTGTTGCGGTCTTCCGATTTACGGGCAAGCCCTTCCAGCGCTTTCAGATCATCGGCGAGTTCGCGGGCGATGGCGCCATCATGGGCGTTGCCGAAATTGGCCGAGTTGCGAATGGCTTCCGAAGCCGCCTGACGCGCGGCCTCTACGACAAAGTCGCGGTTCATGGCCATTGATTCTTCGATCGCATCGAGACGCGGCGGAATGGCTGAAAATTCAGCGTAACGTTCATTCGACTGGGACAGATGCTCGGCAAGACCGGCGATCTGCAGCTCAAGATTGCGAATGGCATCATTCGCGCCGTCGGCCTGTGGGACGTTCTGGGCGATATAGCGCGCCATATCGTCAAAGCGGGCTTCGAGATTGTCGGTCAGCCTGATATCGCTGTGCTCGGCCATCATGTGATGGTCATCGAGACGGCGGGTCAACTCTTCAAAACGCTGGTCGATCTGGTTCATGAAGACAGGATCGGCGGCGGGTGCCTGCTGGGGCGCTGTTTCCAGCCGGTGGATGACGTGCAGAACCCGGTCTTCCAGATCGCGGAAATCAGAAATGCTGATGGAGGCGGGTGTGTTTTCAAGATGGCGGGTAACGGCAGACAGTTGTTCCGAAAGGGCATCAAGATTGACCGCCGGAGCCGTGCGCATGGCGGCCAGATGATCGACACGTTCGGCCAATTCGCCCATGCGTTGCAGGACAGTGTCAGAGGTGCGGTCATAGGCAACCGCCTCGACCTTGCTGCTTAATGTTGCGATACGCGCTTCAAGGCGTTCAAACGCATCGGTATCGTGATGGTTAGTCTGGGCAGGGCGGGCTGTTGCGACGATAGCGCGGCTGATTTCGTCAAGCCTCTTATCCATCTGGCGCATGAAATGGTTGTTTAAACCTGCCGTGCCGGTGTTTGAGATATGCTCGTCCATCACATCCCGGCGATTGTTGAGGCTCTTGACCTGTTCTTCACGAGCCAGTGCCGTGACGGTGCGCTTCAGCTCGTCAAGATCACCGCGCAGCATCGAGAGATGGTCCTCATCCCCACGACCGATAACATTGTTCGGCTGGCGGCTGGCCGTTGACTGGTTCAATCGCTGCAAGGTTTGCGTATGTGGTTCAGTATATGGACGTGTGGGCGCGCGGGTATCGTCGCGCATTTCTTCCCGCAACTGCTTGATACGGGCGGCGATGGCAGAAAGGTCGTGCTTGCCGTTCTGTGGCTTGCGGGCAAAGGCGGGCAGATCGTCGGATGGCTTGTGCATTGGAGTGCGTGTGCTCCCTGCCCGCGAGGCGAGGGCGACAAAACGGTCAGCAATATCACTCTGGTCATCCTCGGGATAATCGGGTTCCACGGAGTCGCGCAGCTGGGCTTCCAGCGCTTCGAGCGTGCGATTGATACCATCAAGCGAAGAAGTCTCGCGGCGTGAGCGGTTCACATTGACCTGTTCCAGTAGTGACCTTTGGTTCGTCATGGACGCCTGCTTTGCCGTGGTTACGCCAGCGGTCTGGCGGGTTAATTCTATCCTACGGGGCAGGGCCGGAAGCGCTGGCAATGGTCGCCTGTCACTCCTGGCATTGTTGTCTCGGTCTTCCGAAGCTTCTGAATGCGTTCTGCACATTGCTATCCGGTAAGCCGGGACTGTTCGCCCCATGCGGTCCGACAAGCCGTGAAAAACAAATCACTCATAGACACGGTTCACCGACACCGTGACATTGGCGAAACGTGGTAAACAAGTGGTTAAGAGATGGGCTGCAAACGTTAAAAATGTGATACGGTGCCGTTGGAATCCATGAACTCAGGCACTCGTCGAAATCGCTCGAATCCATTTCTCATCGCCGCAATCTCATTGAACAAGACACCCAATTCAGAAAGATTGATCCACAGGGGCAAAATATCACAAAATTTTGACGTTTACGGAAACGTCAAAATTTGTTAGAGAGATGGAAAATCCGACGGCACCGAAGTCTCCGGGCCGTTTTGCTCGTTTATGTTTTGGAGGAAACTGATGCCGAGTTATCGCGCGCCCGTTGAAGACACGCTTTTCATTTTGAACGATGTTCTGGGCTATGAACGCTACAACAATCTGCCAGGATTCGCTGATGCATCGCCGGATATCGTCGAAGCAATTTTGAGCGAAGGTGCCAAGCTGGCGGAGAACACCCTGTTTCCGATCAACCAGTCCGGCGACCATGAAGGTTGCGTGCGCCATGCGGATGGCACTGTCACGACGCCAAAGGGTTTCAAGGCGGCTTTTGACCAGTATCGCGAAGGCGGCTGGATGAGCCTTTCCATACCGGCGGAATTCGGTGGTCAGGGTCTGCCCTATGCGCTGCACGTTGCCGTTGGTGAATATATGTCCTCTGCCAATATGGCGCTGATCATGTATCCCGGCCTGACGCAGGGTGCGATTGCCGCAATCCTCACCCATGGCAGTGACGACCAGAAGCAGACTTATCTGCCGAAAATGGTCGATGGCACCTGGACCGGCACGATGAACCTCACCGAGCCCCATTGCGGCACCGATCTTGGCCTGCTGCGCACCAAGGCCGTGCCGAATGCCGATGGTTCCTACAAAATATCAGGCCAGAAGATTTTCATCTCGGCCGGTGAACATGACATGTCTGATAACATCATCCATCTGGTGCTTGCCCGTATCGAAGGCGCGCCTGAGGGTGTGAAGGGTATTTCCCTGTTTATCGTTCCCAAGTTCAATCTTGACGACAGCGGCAATGCCGGTACCCGCAATGGTGTGTCGTGTGGATCCATCGAAGAAAAGATGGGCATCCACGCCAATTCCACTTGCGTGATGAACTATGATGAAGCCACCGGCTATCTGATCGGCGGCGAGAACAAGGGCCTGCGCGCCATGTTCACGATGATGAACGAAGCGCGTCTGGGTGTTGCGCTGCAGGGTCTGTCCATTGGCGAAATCGCCTACCAGAATGCTGTTGAATATGCCCGCGAGCGTATTCAGGGACGCTCCTTGACCGGACCGAAGGCGGCGGACAAGAAGGCCGATCCGATTATCGTTCATCCGGATATTCGCCGTATCCTGATGACCATCAAGTCATTCAATGAAGCGGGCCGCGCGTTCATTCTCTGGTCTGCCTTGAAGTCTGATGTGGCACACCGTTCGGATGATGAAGGCGACAAGCAGATTGCCGATGATATTCTCAGCCTGATGACCCCTATCCTCAAGGGTGTTCTGACCGACAAGGGCTTTGAACATGCGGTCATGGCGCAGCAGGTCTATGGTGGTCACGGCTATATCGAAGAACATGGCATGAGCCAGTATGTGCGCGATGCACGTATTGCCATGATCTATGAAGGCGCCAATGGCGTACAGGCGCTCGATCTCGTTGGCCGCAAGCTTGGTGCCAATGGCGGCCGCGCTGTCATGGCTTTCTTCAAGGAAGTCGGCGATTTCTGCGAAGAGAACCGCGGCGATGAGAAGCTCGCCTTCTTCACCAAGCATCTGAAGAAGGGCCTTAACGATCTGCAGGCTGCCTCCATGTGGTTGATGCAGAACGGCATGGCAAACCCTGATAATGCTGGCGCAGCCTCAACCGATTACATGCATCTCTTTGGTCTGGTTTCGCTCGGCTATATGTGGGCGCAGATTGCCAAGGCATCCCATGCCAAACTGGCAGAAGGCGCCGCCAAGAAGGATTTCTACGAGACCAAACTGGTCACTGGAAAGTTCTTCATGGAACGTGTGATGCCCGAGACATCGGCTCATCTGGCCCGCATCCAGACCGGCGCGGACACCATGATGACGCTGGCCGCAGAAGCGTTCTGATTTCTGGCAAATGGGGGCGGAGGCCCCCATTTGTGATGAGCGATGATTTCTAGGGAGGTTGGAAATGTCTATTCGGCCGGAAGATGTGTTGGGCGTTCCAAAACCCGACTGGAAAACTGAAGATGTGGTGATGTTGCAGGACWTGACTTCGAAGTTTCT
Organism: Phyllobacterium sp. TAF24; assembly: GCF_052113785.1. Classification (NCBI taxonomy): domain Bacteria; kingdom Pseudomonadati; phylum Pseudomonadota; class Alphaproteobacteria; order Hyphomicrobiales; family Phyllobacteriaceae; genus Phyllobacterium; species Phyllobacterium sp. TAF24. Next base: position 40,150 of record NZ_JBFRDN010000036.1, read on the forward strand.
CGAAGCCGAGGTTCTGCCCCACTACGACCGTTTCGAGAAGCAGGAAATTTTTGACCGCTCTGTCTGGGAACTGGCTGGCCAGAATGGCCTTCTCTGTGCCTCGATGCCGGAAGAATATGGCGGCGCGGGCGGCACCTACGCCCATGAGAGCGCCATTCTTGAAGCCATTAGCCATGTGGGCGTCGATGGCTTCGGCATCGCCCTGCACAATTCGATCGTGGCTCCCTATATTCTTCACTATGGTTCTGAAGAACAGAAGAAGAAGTGGCTGCCAAAGATGGCAAGCGGCGAACTGATTGGCGCTATAGCCATGACCGAGCCGGGCGCTGGTTCCGATCTTCAGGGTGTGAAAACAAGCGCCAAGAAGGACGGCAACCATTACGTCATCAATGGTTCGAAGACGTTCATCACCAATGGTCAGCTGGCCAATCTGGTTGTCGTCGTTGCCAAGACAGACCCTGCCAAGGGCGCAAAGGGCACATCGCTGATTGTCATTGAGACGGACGGGCAGGAAGGTTTCGAGCGCGGCCGCAATCTCGACAAGGTCGGGCTAAAGTCGAATGACACGTCGGAACTCTTCTTCAACAATGTCCGTGTGCCGACCTCCAATTTGCTCGGAACCGAGGAAGGTGAGGGCTTCGTCCAGTTGATGCAGCAATTGCCGCAGGAGCGTCTCCAGATCGGTGGTACTGCGATTGCCATGGCCGAACGCGCCATTGCGATCACCTCCGACTATGTCAAGGAACGCAAGGCGTTCGGCAAGGCGGTCATCGAGTTCCAGAACACCCAGTTCAAGCTGGCTGAGATGAAGACGGAAGCCACGATTGGCCGCGTTTTCTACAATCATTGCGTGGAGCGCCACGTCAATGGCGGGCTCGATCCGGTCACTGCCTCCATGGCGAAATATTGGCTCAGTGACCTGCAGAACAAAATTGTCGATGAATGCCTGCAGCTGCATGGCGGCTATGGTTACATGAATGAATATCCGATCGCACGTATGTTCCGTGATGCCCGCGTTCAGCGGATTTATGGCGGAACCAATGAAATCATGAAGCTTTTGATCGCCCGCAGCCTCTGAGCTACGGTTCGAAAAGGGAGAATGAAATGGCCGAAGCATATATTTATGACCACGTCCGCACACCACGCGGCAAGGGCAAGAAGGATGGCAGCCTGCATGAAGTGCCGGCCGTCCGTCTGGGTGCCAAGGTGCTGGAAGCGCTGCGCGACCGCAATGGTCTCGACACGGGACTGGTTGATGACATCATCTATGGTTGTGTTGATCCCGTTGGTGAAGCGGGCGCTGTTATCCCGCGCTCTTCCGCCTTTGAAGCCGGTTACGATTTCAAGGCGCCGGGCATGCAGATTTCGCGCTTCTGTGCGTCAGGTCTCGATGCGGTAAACTTTGCCGCTGCCAAGATCGTGCAGGGTGCCGATGACATCGTTATCGCTGGCGGCGTGGAATCCATGTCACGCGTCGGCATGGGCATGTCTGGTGGTGCCTGGTACATGGACCCATCCGTTGGTCTGCCCGGCTATTTCATGCCGCAGGGCGTATCAGCAGATCTGATCGCCACCAAATATGGTTTCACCCGCGATGATGTCGACGCCTATGCGGTCGAAAGCCAGAAGCGTGCCGGTGAAGCCTGGAAGAAGGGCTACTTCAAGAACTCGGTGCTCAGCATCAAGGACCAGAACGGCCTGACAATCCTCGACCATGATGAGCATATGCGTCCGACCACGGATATGCAGGCGCTGGCTTCCCTCAACCCATCCTTTGTGATGCCCGGCGAAATGGGCGGCTTTAACGCCGTTGGCATACAGGCGCATCCGGAAGTTGAAACCATCAACCACGTCCACCATGCCGGCAACTCCTCCGGTATCGTTGACGGCGCTGCTGGCGTTCTTCTCGGCTCGAAGAGTGCAGGCAAGGCGCTTAGCGCCAAGCCGCGCGCCCGTATTCGTGCCTTTGCCAATATTGGTTCCGATCCGGCATTGATGCTGACAGGCCCGGTTGATGTCACCGAGAAGCTGCTGAAGCGCGCCAAGATGAAGATTTCGGACATTGATCTGTTCGAACTGAATGAAGCTTTTGCCGCCGTGGTCCTACGCTACATGCAGGCTTTCAACATCCCGCGTGACAAGATCAACGTGAATGGTGGCGCCATCGCCATGGGCCACCCGCTCGGCGCAACCGGTGCGATGATCCTCGGCACGGTTCTTGACGAACTGGAGCGCCGCGACCTGAATGTAGCATTGGTCACACTGTGCATTGGTGCCGGTATGGGCACTGCAACCATTATCGAACGCGTCTGAGGGAGAGCAGAGGATGAGCTATACAAACTTCAAATTCGACGTCGACGCTGATGGTATTGCGCTCGTTACCTGGGACATGCCTGACAAGTCGATGAATGTCTTCACCGAAGAGGTGATGAAGGAACTCGACGCCATCGTCGACCGGGTTGCCAAGGACGAAGCTATCAAGGGCGCCGTGATCACTTCTGGTAAGGATACATTCTCCGGCGGCGCTGACCTGACCATGCTCAAGCGCATGTTCCAGCTGTTTCAGGATGAAAAAGCCAAGGACCCCAAGAAGGCCGTCGAACTTCTGTTCGAAAACACCGGCAAGATGGGCGGCCTGTTCCGCAAGCTTGAAACATCGGGCAAGCCTTGGGTTTCCGCCATCAACGGCACCTGCATGGGCGGCGCATTCGAAATGTCGCTGGCCTGCCATGGCCGCGTTGTTTCCGATGATCCATCGGTGAAAATGGCCCTGCCGGAAGTCAAGGTTGGCATCTTCCCCGGTGCCGGTGGCACACAGCGCGTTCCGCGCCTGACCAACCAGCAGGACGCCCTGCAGATGATGACGACCGGTTCAAGCCTGACCGCTGCGCGCGCCAAGGCCATGGGTCTGGTGCACGAAATTGCTCCGGCCAAGAAGCTCGTTGAAACAGCCAAGAAGATGATCAAGGCAGGCTTGAAGCCTGTCCAGCCATGGGATGAAAAGGGCTTCAAGCTCCCCGGCGGCGCGATCTATTCGGCAGCTGGTGCCAATCTCTGGCCAGCCGCAACGGCCATTTTGCGCCGTGAAACCTATGGCAATTATCCGGGTGCCGCCGCCATCCTCAAATCCGTCTATGAAGGCCTTCTCGTGCCTTTCGATACGGGTCTGAAGATCGAGCAGCGCTATTTCACCAACATCCTGCAGAGCACGGAAGCTGGCATGATGATCCGCTCGCTGTTCGTTTCCCTGCAGGAACTGAACAAGGGTGCGCGCCGTCCTGTCGACGTCAAACCGACCAAGTTCAAGAAGATCGGTGTTATCGGTGCCGGTTTCATGGGCGCAGGCATTGCCTATGTCACTGCGAAAGCCGGTATTCCTGTCGTTCTGATCGACCAGACTCAGGAAGCTGCCGACAAGGGCAAGGCGCATACGGCTGACCTGATTACCAAGGAAGTCCAGAAGGGCAAGGCAACTGCCGAGGACAAGGAAAAGCTCCTCGGGCTGATCACCGCGACAACGCAATATGCGGAACTTGATGGTGCGGATCTTGTCATCGAAGCTGTGTTTGAAGACCGTGAAGTCAAGCGCAAGGCAACGGAACAGGTGGAAGCCGTATTGAAGCCCGCAGCCGTGTTTGCATCCAACACCTCGACATTGCCGATCACCGGTCTTGCCAAGGTTTCGGTGCGGCCAAAGAACTTCATCGGCATTCACTTCTTCTCGCCCGTCGACAAGATGATGCTGGTCGAGGTTATTCTGGGCAAGAAGACCTCCGAGAAGGCGCTGGCCGTTGCGCTGGACTATGTCCGTGCAATCAAGAAGACGCCGATTGTCGTCAATGACACCCGCGGCTTCTATGTCAATCGCTGCGTCCTGCGCTACATGTCGGAAGCCTACAACATGCTCGTGGAAGGCGTTCCGCCTGCAATGATCGAGAATGTTGCGCGCATGGCAGGCATGCCGGTCGGACCGCTTGCGCTCAACGACGAAACTGCAATCGACCTGTCGCAGAAAATCCTCAAGGCAACGCTTGCCGATCTTGGCCCGAAAGCTGTCGATCCGCGCCATGTGGAACTGGTCAACACGCTGGTCGATAAGTATGACCGTCGCGGCCGCAAGAATGGCAAGGGTTTCTACGATTACCCGGCCAAGCCAGCCAAGAAGCATCTTTGGCCAGAACTGAAGACGCTCTATCCGCAACAGGATGCCGATAAGATCGATGTGGAAGAACTGAAGCAGCGCTTCCTCTTTACCATCGCCTTGGAAGCGGCTCGCGTCATGGAAGAGGGTATCGTCACCGATCCGCGCGAAGCGGATGTCGGCTCGATCCTGGCCTTCGGTTTTGCACCTTATACGGGCGGAACATTGTCCTACATCGATGGTATCGGTGCAGCGAAGTTCGTGAAGATCGCCAAAGGTTTGCAGAAGAAGTATGGCGCTCAGTTCAAGGCACCAAAACTGCTGCTTGATATGGCTGAGACAGGTGAAACCTTCTATGAGCGCTTTAATCCCTATCCGGTTGAAGCCAAGAAGAAAAAAGCTGCCTGATTAAAAGATGAGGGGATCAGATACTGATCCCCTCATTGTTATTGCAGATAGTTCAATTGGAGCTCTGCATGGATATCGTGGGTTGTTGTTGTGTGGTTCGTGGTTCGACAAGCTCACCATGAGGGAGAGGGGTGATGCAAGGGAGTCAAGTTCTGCAACAGTTGTGATCTGCAGTCTTTGTGCTGCACTCTTTGCGATTATCGTTGCATCACCCCTCTCCCTCATGGTGAGCTTGTCGAACCACGAACATAAGAAAGTTTTCCGCGTTTTATCTCGACTTTTCCACAAATTGCTCCTAGAACTTTAGTAAAGGTATTTTTTCCTTTATCTGGAAGAATCTGATGTTTTCACATGACCGAATCTGGGCGGCCATTGATGCGCTGGCGGAACGTCATTCGCTTTCCGTTTCGGGATTGGCGAAGCGTGCCGGGCTTGACCCCACTACATTCAACAAATCCAAACGTTATGCTGTCGATGGCCGTGCGCGGTGGCCTTCGACGGAATCGCTGGCCAAGATCATGGAAGCGACGGGCGCTTCTCTGGATGAATTCATGCTGCTGGTTATCGGCGGCAAGGGCAATAGGGCCGGAAGCGGTGTGATGCGCTCCGTACCGCTGCTGGGTTTTGCCCAGGCAGGTGCGGGTGGTTTTTTTGATGATGGCGGCTTTCCGGTTGGGCAAGGCTGGGATGTGGTTGAATTTCCCGTTGGATCGGGGGATGCCGTCTATGCGCTGGAAGTTTCCGGCGACTCCATGCTGCCGCTCTATCGCGACGGCGACACCATTATTGTCGCTCCCGGTGCGCCCGTGCGGCGCGGCGATCGTGTCGTTGTCCGCACAAAAGAGGGTGAGGTCATGGCCAAGATTCTCGCACGCCAGACCCCACGCACTATTGAACTGCTTTCGATGAACCCGGAGCACGCCAACCGGACGTTCGATGCGGTTCATATCGACTGGATTGCCCGGATATTGTGGGCCAGCCAATAATAGGGAGCGAATTCCCCCATGCGTCAGATACCGCTCTATGTCCTGACCATTCTGGTCGGGCTTGGTTTGGCCTATGTCTTCATCTCGCCGTTTTATATCGGGCTGCCATCATCAGGTGTAAGCGGACAAGATGTGACGATTGCTCCGGAAAACTTTCAGATACCCGATGATGCGGACGGTGAGGCGCCGGGTGCCTCTGACCAGCCGCAGGAAGCAGCACCTCCAGTATCACAAACAACAACTGCTGCACGGCAGGTTGATCCGGATGGTTTTTCTTTTACGGGTAAGGAAACAGTACCTCTGCAACGCATCGAGCCACGTCAACCTCTGAGCGAAATCGGGCAGGCAGTACCGCCGCCACCGCCACCACCGCCTGTGCCGGTTGATAATACGGCAAGACCCAAATTGCTTTACCGGCCAGTGGCGACCGCTGCGGGGGCAGTTGAGGCCTCCGGCTACAAGATCGCTGTTGAGGGCATCAACATTATATCCCCTGATGAAACCTGTGCAATTGACGGCGGTGCATCATGGCCCTGCGGCATGGCGGCCCGCACTGCTTTTCGCAATTGGCTGCGTTCCAGAGCGATAGAGTGCAATGTCCCCGGTCAGCCGCCGGAGGCGGTTATTTCGACCCAGTGTAAGCTTGGCACCATCAATCTGGCCGCATGGCTGGTTGATAATGGCTGGGCACGGGCCGGTGATGGCACATCTCTGGCCGAAAACATGAAAAGGGCACAGGAGGCGAAGCTCGGAGTTTTTGGCAGTCCGCCCCCGACGCTTCCCGCAATTGACGAGGCGCCATTGCTTGACTCTTCCGGCGAAGTGCCAGAGCTACAGCCAGCGCTGCCGCCTGTGACTGCACCTGACGCATCATTTCCGCCGAAGCCGCAGTAGAGAGCTTAACTCCTCAACGCTCGTGGCAGACAGCTTCCACATTATGGCTGTCCGGATCGTGCACAAAGGCCCCATAATAATCAGGATGATAATGGGCACGCAGTCCGGGCTGGCCATTGTCTTTGCCACCGGCCTCAAGCGCTGCCTTATGGAAAGCATCCACAAGCGCACGATTGCCGACACGAAACGCAACATGGACAGGGGGATTGTTCGGTGTGCCGCTGGCAATCCAGAAATCCGGTTTGCCGCCTTCGCCAAAACCGGCAACATCAGCGCTTCCGGTGACGGAGGCGGGAAACTCGACAATCAGTTCATAGCCAATGGCCGCCAGCGCTTTCTGATAGAATTTCTTGCTCTCTTCGAAATTGCTGACGTTCACGCCGGTATGGTCAATCATCCATTCCTCCCGAGGATTTTACTCCTGATATGGAAGAACTAAGCCAATTGACCCGTCAATGCCTTTTTGACGAGCGCCCGTGTTTCGTTGATCCCATAAAGCGCGACGAAAGAGCCAAAGCGCGGTCCGCGTTCCTGTCCGATCAGCACCTCATAGAGCATCTGGAAGAACGACACGGATACGCCGGGTCCACCCTCGGGGCTCTTCTTGGTGTGATCCTGATAGCGTTCAATGCCACGCGCGACGTCCAGCATGGCATTCTGGATCGCATTGCCATCCGCATCCGCAGGCAATGTCGCGAGTTTCGCATCAATGCCCCTCAGTGCGTCGAGTTCAACCTCATCGGCCGGACGGAACTTCTTCGTCGGCTTGACGAAATCATTGAAGTAGCGGATCGCATACGTGACAAGTTCGTTGAGCTTCGGATTGTTCTCCTGTGTCACGCCGGGCGCATAGCGGGAAATGAAGCCCCAGAGAACATCAGCATTCTCGGCGTTTGAAGCGCTGACAAGATTGAGCAGCATGGCGAAAGGCACGGGCATATCAAGTACGGGCGGGTTGCCGTAATGCTGATGCCAGACCGGGTTGCCCAGCCGCTCCTTCCATTCCTGCCGCTGATACGCGGAAAGGAACGTGAAGTACTCGTCCACTGCCTTCGGGATCACGTCGAAATAGAGTTTTTTCGCGGTCTTCGGCTTCTGGAACATATAGAGCGACAGGCTCTCGGTCGGGGCATAGGTCAGCCAGTCATCAATGGTCAGGCCATTGCCCTTCGACTTCGAAATCTTCTGGCCCTTGTCATCAAGGAAAAGCTCATAATTGAAGCCTTCGGGCGCGCGGCCGCCAATAGCGCGGCAAATCTTGGATGACAGCGTAACGGAGTCGATCAGGTCCTTGCCGGCCATTTCGTAGTCAACACCAAGCGCGGTCCAGCGCATGGCCCAATCAGCCTTCCACTGGCACTTGACTTTGCCGCCGGTGACTTCCGTTTCTATGTGCTCGCCGGTATCCGGATCTTCATAGGTAATGGTACCCTTTTGCACGTTGCGGGCAATCATGGGCACCTGCAGGACAATGCCTGTGGTGGGGCTGATAGGCAGGAACGGCGAATAGGTCGCGCGGCGTTCCTCACCCAAGGTTGGCTGGATGATGTTCATGACATCATCATAAGCAGCCAGCATTTTGAGCAGCGTCTCGTCAAACCGGCCCGATGTATAATAATCCGTGGCGGATGCGAATTCATAATCGAAGCCGAAGCGGTCGAGGAATGCCCGCAACCGGGCATTATTGGCGGCGCCAAACGATGGATATTCGTTGGAGAAGGGATCAGGGATGCGGCTGAGCGGCTTGCCCAGATATGACGCCATCATATCCCGGTTTGGTACATTGTCTGGAACCTTGCGCAATCCATCCATATCGTCTGAAAAGCACAGAATCTTTGTCTTGACGCTGTCGTTTGTCAGGACGCGAAAGGCGTGGCGAACCATCGAGGTCCGCGCCACTTCGCCGAATGTGCCAATGTGGGGAAGACCGGATGGACCGTAACCCGTTTCGAACAGGACCGTTTCAGGGTAACCGGATTTCTCATACCGTTTGATAATCTTCTGCGCCTCTTCGAAGGGCCATGCTTTGGCCTCTGCTGCCGCCGCGATAAGCTCGGGGGTCAGTTCGATTTGGGTATTGGGGCGCGACGTCATTCTCGGTTTCCTGTTTTCCTGCCATGTGGTGAAGCGCGCGGACACTATGGCGGCAGCTTCGCCGCGTCAATTGCCACGGCGTCACACGGGGTTGCTGGTATGTAATTTCAATAGAAATCGACGGGGAAGTACCGCAGATAGAGTTCAGAGGTCGTGCCTTTTTCTTCCATGGATTTCAACGCAAAATTGAAGGCATCAACGAGATCGGTGTTTTTCGTCGTGGTGGCTATCATCATACCATCGCCCAGAAACTGCGGCGCAATGTAGGGTCCGCCAGCAAACGCGCAGCAATTCTTGGCTTCCGGACTGCCAATCCAGAACGACAGATCAGACCCGTCGCCAAAAACCGCGTCGATTTTCTTGTCCAGCAAATCCTTCAACATCAATTCGCGCGTGGGATAGCCGACCCATCGATCTTTTGGAAAATAATCAGCAAAAATCGCCTGATGAACGGACCCGGCAACGACGCCAACCACCTTGCTCTCAAGCTTGTCAGCCAAAGGCTCCGCAAGCACCGTTTCCTTCAAGGTAACGAAACGGGCAGGCAAGCGCATATAGGGAGCGGTGAATGCGAACTTTTCTCGCAGCGCTGTTGTGGGTTTCAAACCAGCGATAATCGCCTCGGCTTCACCGTTTTCTACGGTTTGCTGCAGTTCGTTCCATGGCCGCGCTTCGATCTGGCAAATCGCAGTCACATTCAACTCGTTGCAGATGGCCCGTACCAGATCGATATTGAAACCGGAAATGCGCCCGCTTGCGTCTACGAAATTGAATGGCGGATAATCCACGGTGGTGACAAACCGGATACGCTCGACCGTGGAAAGATCAGGTTTTGCGACATGTTCCCGCCCATCCCAGTAATGCGGAAAATCCGATGCGGCAACGGCTTGGGACAGCCCCGCCATGAGGAAACCTGCAGTGCAAAAAGCGATTGTCCGGATATGCATTCGATCTCAGAAGCTGGTGTGATTTGCCCGAAGATTAGCACGGCTGGTTCTGACATGACAGGTTTGATGGTTGTGGTCGGGTTTATCTCGTGCCGATCTGCCGGGCAGCACCGGATTTGATAACTGGCTTCGACTTTCGATGGATTGTTATGGATACAAATCATGCCTACAAGTATAACCTATTGTTTATAAAGCTATAAATTGTTTTGAACTTCATTTTCAATTTCGAATTGTAGGTTGAGTTTATAATGTTGGCTTGTTCATTGCGAAAGAAATACGTTCTATCCATCGGGAGCATTCAGGAAACATATATCCAGTAGACGGCCAGTGCGTTCCCGTGAAATTGAGGTTGTTCTGGCTGCGCGACTCTATCGTGCGGGATTGGCGAAAGCGTTGATAGAAGCTGCTTTCACGGCCTCCATCATTAACAACACGTCTTTTATTGATGAACTCTATGCAAGCACATGCGGCGATGATGGATTGGTCGGGCAGTGTATTGCTGATGTAGTGGGGGTGGCTTTTGAAGAGGTTCCCCGAAGCACGACCATTGTTTTACGCGGGGGCCTGAATTTGAGCATTCTGCCACGCGCACGCATCGCAACGGTACTCACCCGCGATAATTATGCGCTGATTTATATCGCGCCAACCATCAATGATATAGCTGTTATCAAGCGCGATCTGTCAGAGCGCGATGATCTAGTAACGCGATTGAGGGTAACCACGCCGTCAGGTGTGCGTGAGCTTCTAAGATCGGGCCACGAAAAGTTGCTCGTCAATGAAGCATCAAGAATGGTCGAGGACACACATCAGGAATACTCGGCAAAAATTGTCCTGACAGGCCAGCAAGGTGTTTTACTCGGCGTATTGGCAACCTGTTTTCTGTTGTTGACCTTTCACAACGCGCGACTGACATGGCAGGGGCTGCACGTTATTCTTTCCCTGTTTTTCCTTTCCTGCGTCACGTTGCGATTGGCTGCTTGCAGGAGCTTGAGTAGCGATAGCCTATCACCTCTGCTTGAAATCAGACCCGATGAGCTTCCTGTTTACACGGTTATGGTGGCGCTTTATCAGGAAGCCGACATTGTTCCGCAACTGGTGAAAGCCATGTTGGGGCTGAACTGGCCACGATCGAAACTACAGGTTCTGTTTCTGTGCGAAGCGGACGATGAGGCGACGCTGGCTGCACTCAAGCGTGAAGAAATGCCTCAGTGTTTTGACGTCCTGCCAATATCCGGCAGCGGTCCGCGAACGAAGCCAAAGGCACTCAATTACGGATTGCTGCTGTCGAAGGGGGCATTTGTTGTCATCTATGATGCCGAGGATCGCCCCCATCCGGACCAGTTGCTTGAAGCCTTCCAGCGCTTCCAATCGGCCGATGAAAAACTTGGATGTCTTCAGGCTCCGCTCAAAGTGGCCAATGCCCATGAAAGCATGATCGCGCGGATGTTCGCTTTCGAGTATGCGGCCCATTTCAGGAGCTTCCTGCCGTGGCTTGCGCATCATGGGTTGGTGCTGCCGCTTGGTGGCACCTCCAATCATTTTCGTTATGATTGCTTGAGAGCCGCTGGAGGATGGGACCCACACAATGTCACCGAGGATGCGGAACTCGGAACCCGTCTGGCTCGACTGGGGTATCGGATCGAGATGATTTCGCGTCCAACCCTTGAAGACGCACCCACCGAAATTGACATATGATTTCGCCAACGCACACGCTGGTTCAAAGGCTGGATACAGACCTGGCTCGTTCAGATGCGCCGGCCTGTTATATTGCTAAGGCAACTGGGCATTCAGCGCTTCCTTGCTTATCATTTGTTGGCAGCGGGGATGATTGTTTCCTCGCTGCTTTACCCGTTCACTCTGTTTTTTATTGTCGGAGCCACCTTCTGTTGGCTTTCCGGGTATGGTGCCTTTGCGGAAGTCCGGGAACTTCTTCTTGTTGATATCCTCAATAT
>NZ_JBFRDN010000037.1:0-42922 GCF_052113785.1 Phyllobacterium sp. TAF24
CGCCCTCATATCAGGCGCATCCTCTACATGGCGTGCCTTTCCATCATAAGGGCCAAGAGCCAGCCACTGGCACGCTTCTACCAGAAACTCAGAGCCGCTGGAAAACCCTTCAAGGTTGCAATTGTGGCCATCATGCGAAAACTCATCGTCATCATCAACGCCATCATCAAAACCGACACACCATGGAGATTAGAACACCAAATCTGATCAACACCCAAACACAGTTGCTCACCATGAGGGACTTGGGTGGATGCAACGATAATTGCTAAGGTCATAGCCAAGGCTGCAGAACCGGACCCTCCGCAACCCACCTCTCTCCGTCATCCTCGGGCTTGACCCGAGGACCCATAATTTAAAATGCGCTGTGGATCCGGTCTCATTTGATCCCCCTTGGCCGTGGGTCCTCGGGTCAAGCCCGAGGATGACGGGGAGGGGTGGTTGCAAGGAGGCTGGTTCTGCAGCCTTGGCTATGACCTTAGCGACTACCGCCGCTTCCCCCTTGCCACAGGCTTCAAATTACAAATCTCTGTGCGCTCGCGAATTGTCCGGCCCTGATAGACTGAGCCCTTTTTAAAAATGCGGCAGCCATACCAGGGTGGCCGTTTATGCGTGGTCTCGATCTCGACACGCTTATAGGTGCGATGGGAAAAGTCATGGCCGAAAATGCGGACATTCTTGCCCAGACGCACCTCCGCCATGGCGGAGCTGGAAATCAACAGGCCGATGCCAAGTACACAAACAAAAACGCGCGCCAAAGGGCGCGCGCTTGAAACAGGTTTTGTGAGCGGCAAAGCCATGCGTCTTAGACGAACTGGCTGAGGCCCGGGATCGAGTTGACGACTTCGTCAACCGTTTCACTGCCAACCTTTTCACGGGCAAAGGCAATGGTTTCCTTGGAAATACCGGAGATTTCGCTCATGCCGAGGCCAGCGCCCATCAGCTTGGAGCCGAGGCCCATAACACCGGGCATCAGGCCGGATAGGAAGCCGCCGCCATCTTTTGCGTCGGCAATGGCTGCATCTGCACCCGGAATGCCGCTGATCAGCTCGGAGGCCTTGGCAGGGCCTTCCTTTTCAAGGAATGCCAGAATCAGGCCAACGGCCTTGCGTGCCGTCTCTGGATCGGTGCCAACATTGGCGGAAATGCGCGCGATAAGTTCGTCCATGAGCCTAATCTCCCGTCTATCATGAATTACGTTTACGTAATATGCGGATATTCTCGACCTTGCAAGCCACTGCGTCAATCTGGATCAATTGGACTGATCCGGATCGGGTGGCGAATGCCCGGTTGTCGCATGGGAAGATGACATGAAAACGTCAATGATTCCGGCGTCTGTTTCAATCATATTCACAACGCGACGAGTAAACCATTGTCCCTCCGGCATCGGGCCTTTATATCGGAAGGACGAGACATCGCATTGAAGAGGATCAACCCACATGGCAGCTGACGACAGAATCTTCCTTGGTGCGAGCCGCAAACCCGATGACAGCTATCAACAGGCCGAAGCCCTGCTATTGAAATACGGCAACCGGCATGGGCTGATCACCGGCGCAACGGGCACAGGCAAGACCGTGACGCTGCAGGTGTTGGCTGAAGGTTTTTCGCGCGCTGGTGTTCCGGTTTTCTGCGCTGATATCAAGGGCGATCTGTCGGGTATCGGTGCCAAGGGCGAGGCGAAGGATTTCCTCGTCAAGCGCGCCGCCGATGTGAAGCTTGATCCCTATGATCTTGATGCCTCGCCGGTTATTTTCTGGGATATTTTCGGCGAGCAGGGCCATCCGATCCGCGCCACCATTTCGGAAATGGGCCCGCTGCTGCTCTCGCGCCTGATGAACCTCACCGACGCACAGGAAGGCATCATGAATATTGCCTTCAAGATCGCCGATGAAGAGGGGCTGCTGCTGCTCGACATGAAGGATCTGCAATCCTTGCTGGTCAACATTGCCGAGCGCGCCGAGGAAATTTCCGCGCGCTACGGCAATGTGACAAAGCCATCAGTTGGTGCGATCCAGCGTTCACTGCTGGTGCTTGAACAGCAGGGCGGCACGAAATTTTTCGGCGAACCGGCCCTCAAGATTGCCGATATCATGCGCACCAATACCAATGGCCGCGGTGTGGTCAGCGTATTGGCAGCCGACAAGCTGATGATGAATCCACGGCTTTATTCAACATTCCTGCTTTGGCTTCTGTCCGAGCTTTTCGAGGAACTGCCTGAAATCGGCGATCCGGAAAAGCCGCGCCTCGTGTTCTTCTTTGACGAAGCGCATCTTCTGTTTAATGAAGCGCCTAAAGCTCTGCTCGATCGTGTCGAGCAGGTCGTTCGCCTGATCCGCTCCAAGGGCGTCGGCGTCTATTTCATCTCGCAGAATCCGCTCGATGTGCCGGAAACGGTGCTGGCGCAGCTTGGCAACCGCCTTCAGCATGCGCTGCGCGCCTATACGCCGCGTGAGCAGAATGCAGTGAAGACGGCTGCTGATACATTCCGCCCCAACCCGGATTTCAATACTTTCGCGGCCATTACCAATCTGGCGACGGGTGAAGCGCTGGTTTCGACACTGGCGGACAAGGGTGTGCCATCCGTCGTGCAGCGTACATTGATCCGCCCGCCATCGGGACGCATCGGACCGCTGACACCGGATGAGCGGCAAAAGCTCATCACCGGCAGTCCGGTTGCTGGCCAGTATGACACAATGGTCGACCGCGAGTCCGCCTATGAAATCCTGCAGAAGAAGGCGGCCCAAACTCAGACCGAGGCAGAAGCAGCAAAAGAGCAGGAAGCAGATAGCACCAGCGGCTGGAGCTTGCCGGATATTCTGGGCGGTGGCAGCAGCAAGCCGGGCCCGCGTGGTGGTCAGCCCCGTACCCGCCAGACCGTAGCGGAAGCAGCGATGAAATCCGTCGTCCGTTCCGTGGGAAGTTCGCTTGGCCGCGCGCTGGTGCGCGGCATTCTGGGAAGCCTCAGCCGCCGCTAACAGGCACAGGAATCAGCCATAGAAAAGCCGGTGCAATGGGAACATTGCCCGGCTTTTGCTTTCTCGCAGGCCTGTGCCCAAAATATGCCCGCATCCGATTGTGTTCTCGATCATTCGCAACCATTGCGCGTGGGTTGCGTTCAGCGAACGGCATATCAACATTTCGGACAAGGCAAAATGAGTACAGCAATACGATCCCATACCCTTGTGCGAAACCTCTCTCAATTCATTGCCATTGTTCTGGCTGGTCTGCTCGCTGCAACTGGTGCGGCCTTTGCCAAAGACAGCGAAGAGATGATCGGCGGCGTCAATGTCCATGTCTGGCAGCCGGACCAGCCGATGACGGCGCGTCAGCCGGTGATTTTCTTCTCCCATGGGTTTCATGGTTGCTCGACCCAATCGAAATTCCTGATGCGGGCTTTTGCTGAAGCTGGTTACATCGTCTTTGCGCCGAACCACCGCGATGCGACGTGCAACAATGGCCATCAGAATATTTGGGACAAGCCACAGGTTTCCCTGCGCAAGCCGGAGCGTTGGAAAGACACCACATTCCGCAACCGCGCCGATGATTTCAAGAAGGTCATATCAGCCCTGAAAAGCGACCGGCAATGGAACAGCAGGATCAACTGGAACGAGATGGGTCTCGTTGGCCACTCGCTTGGCGGCTACACAGTTCTGGGCATGAGCGGTGCCCGGCCAAGCTGGCGCATTCCCGGTGTCAAGGCAACGCTTGCCCTGTCGCCCTATGTCGGCCCCTATCTTGATAAAGACTCCCTGCAGCATCTGGAAGCGCCGGTTATGTATCAGGGTGGAACGCGCGATATCTTTGTAACACCCAAGGTGCGAAGGCCGGGCGGCGGGTATGATCTGTCAAAAGGGCCGAAATATTATGTCGAGTTCACTGGCGCTGGTCATCTGACATGGACGGACCTCGGTCTGTTCACACGCAAGCGGATTATCGAGACCAGTCTCGCGTTCATGGATCGCTATGTCAGAGGCAAGCCCAGCGGCGTGCCCTTGAAGGAGATTGCCGATCTGCCGGGCGTCTCTGATTTCCGTTATGATATCAAGTGAGTCGGGCAGAACGGCGAGGGCAGTATGGCCTCACAAATTGTTTATCGGCTGTTGAACGGCCAAAACAGCTTGCACATGGCGTTTCTGTTGCGGCAGCGCAACACTCGGCTCATCGCCTTGTTTATGCCCTATTGCCAACGGTTCGCTGCCACAATTTATGTGCGTTTAAGGGCGGTAAACCCGATCCACGTTATCTCGCAACCCATCTCCCACCGCTAAATTGGTTCAATGATGCAAAACACGATTTCCCGCCGCGGTTTCCTGACTGCATTGACCGCAACAGCGGCCGTCGGCCTTGCCGGATGTGCCGCAATCCCGGATATGCCGGTTATTCAGGTCGATGATAATGGCCAGCCGCTTTCGCCGCAGGCTGATGTTGATCCTGCATTTGGCTCCTACGATGCCATGTATGCGGCGCGTGAGGATGACGGCTATCAGCTGCCAGCCATTCCGATCAAAAGAATGAACAAGCGCTATCTGCGTCAGATCGTTCAGGACCCGACCGGCGAACAGCCCGGCACCATCGTCGTCGATACCAGCAACAAGTTTCTTTATCTGGTGCGCGAAGGTGGTCAGGCGATCCGCTACGGCGTCGGCATTGGCCGTGAGGGCTTTGCCTGGTCCGGCCGTGCGGTCATCCAGTGGAAGCGCCATTGGCCGACATGGACACCACCGGATGAGATGGTCGCCCGTCAGCCTGAACTGGTGCAGTACAGCGCCCGCAATGGCGGCATGCAGCCCGGCTTGACCAACCCGCTTGGCGCCCGCGCGCTCTACATCTTCCAGAACGGTCAGGATACGCTGTATCGTCTGCATGGATCGCCGGAATGGTGGTCCATCGGCAAGGCAGTCTCTTCGGGCTGCGTGCGTCTGATCAATCAGGACATTATTGATCTCTATGATCGCGTGCCAAACAAGACCCCAATTCTGGTCATGTAGGTTTTAGGCGCTGCACTCATAAAAGGCCGGAGACGTCACGTCTTCGGCCTTTTTGTTTGCCAGTGCTTTGTGAGGATAAGAAGGGCAGGCCCCGCGAACGGGGCCTGCCAGCCAACCGCGCGAGCGGGGGTGAGGGATAACTGACGCGGCGGCTTGCACAGCTTTTAACGCCGGAACTGACACCCGTATCAAAGCTGCACACCAATTTGTGATCCGCTATGTTCCCATACGCAATTCAACGAAAGTATAGGATGCGTGGTTTCAACCCTCAAAAAKCACCGATTAGGCGTTGTGTTTGTCGTAAATTGCTTCCATTCGTGCCAGAAGCATTGACCTTGCGGTTGAATAACCCTTCGATAGGGCAACAGACACACATCAGCGGAATCACTTTCATGGCAGTCAATACAGCAGCGCAATCAATCACCTGGACCTATGTCGACGGCGACTGGCATGAGGGAAACATTCCCCTGATAGGCCCGCGCAGCCATGCCATGTGGCTTGGATCGTCGGTTTTTGACGGCGGGCGCTGGTTTGAAGGTGTTTCACCGGACCTTGACCGCCATTGCGCCCGCGTCAACGCGTCGGCGACAGCTCTTGGGCTCAACCCGACCATGGGTGCCGATGAAATTGCCGGTCTCGCCCGCGATGGCCTGAAGAAATTCGACGGCAAGACCGCCGTCTATATCCGCCCAATGTATTGGGCCGAGCATGGTGGCTATATGGGCGTGCCTGCTGATCCGGAATCAACGCGCTTTTGCCTCAGCCTCTATGAATCGCCCATGCAGGAGCCGACTGGTTTCTCTCTGACTGTCTCGCCATTCCGCCGTCCGAGCTTCGAGACGATGCCGACCAATGCCAAGGCGGGCTGTCTTTATCCGAACAATGGCCGCGCTATTCTCGAAGCCAGATCGCGCGGTTTCGACAATACGCTGGTTCTCGATATGCTTGGTAATGTGGCTGAGACCGGTAGCTCCAATATTTTCATGGTCAAGGACGGGCATATTTTCACCCCGGCGCCCAATGGCACATTCCTCTCGGGCATTACCCGCGCCCGCACCATCGATGTGCTGGCTGATTATGGCTTCCGCACAACACAAGCGACATTGACGGTTCAGGATTTCCTGACCGCTGACGAGATTTTCTCCACCGGGAACCATTCCAAGGTTGTGCCCGTTACCCGTATTGAAGGTCGCGACCTTCAGCCGGGTCCGATCGCCAAGAAGGCGCGGGAGCTGTATTGGGAGTTCGCCCACTCCACGCCGAAAATTTAACGCTGAAAACGGGTTAAACTGAAATATTGATCCGTTCCGCATTGCCCCCGAGGAAATACGGACCTATGTAACGAACGCAGGTTTTGTCAGGATTGGCCACCACCCCGCAATGGGGAACATCCGGTGCCAATTCCGATCACAGATTGAATCGAAGAGGAGACTTCCATGGCTTTCGAACTGCCCGCACTGCCGTATGATTACGACGCACTCGCCCCCTTTATGTCGCGCGAGACGCTGGAATATCATCATGACAAGCACCACAAGGCTTATGTTGACAACGGCAACAAACTGGCTGCCGAAGCCGGTCTTGAAAATCTCTCGCTCGAAGAGATCGTCAAGCAGTCCTATGGCAAGAATGCCGGCCTGTTCAACAATGCCGGCCAGCATTACAACCATCTGCATTTCTGGCATTGGCTGAAAAAGAACGGCGGCGGCAAGAAGCTTCCGGGCGCTCTCGAAAAGGCCGTTGACTCGGATCTGGGCGGTTACGACAAGTTCCGCACCGATTTCATCGCTGCTGGCACCACACAGTTCGGCTCCGGCTGGGCGTGGCTTTCCGTCAAGGACGGCAAGCTTGAAATCTCCAAGACACCAAACGGCGAAAACCCGCTGGTTCATGGCGCAACGCCGATCCTCGGCGTCGATGTCTGGGAACATTCCTATTACATCGATTATCGTAATGCCCGTCCAAAGTACCTTGAAGCTTTCGTCGACAGTCTCATCAACTGGGATTACGTCCTCGAACTCTACGAAAAAGCCAAATAAGCTTTTTCGGGAGAAGCCAGACAGGCTTTTTTCGGACTGAGATTGATAAAGGGGCCTCGTCATGGACGGGGCCCTTTTTCATTCAGCGGGTGCACATTTGGTCTTGAGAAACATCCACTGCAAGCCGCGCATTCATTTGAAAACGGACCCGGACAGCCCGTGGCACCGACGGGTTCCAACCCAATCAGCACGTCAATTTTTGATATGCGATAACCCTCTGGCGGGGAGGGTAGTTTTCCAAACGTCAATTGATCAGCCGGAATATCGATCAGCAGATCCTGCGCCTCGATATAAAAATGGTGGTGATCGCTGATATTGATATCGAAATAGCTCTGTTCGCCATCAAGATTGACCTTTGAGAGCAATCCGGCATCGGCGAACTGGTTGAGCGTGTTGTAGACGGTCGCGAGCGAAAGCCGCACGCCGGATTTGATCGTCTGCCGGTGAAGCTGTTCCGCCGTTGTGTGGCCCTGATGGCCCCGAAACAGAATCTCGCCCAGCGCAATGCGCTGCTTTGTCGGCCGCAGACCCGCCGCTTTGATGCGGTCCCTTACTACTGCGGAGAAACCGGATTGCCGGTCACGTTCAGTCAGCAGGCGGCGTCGAACCTTATCTGGAATGAAGAGCATCTGGTCATCCGGTCTTTGTCATGGCTCATGAAGAATACCGGGAACAAATGAATCGTCAAGCTTTATTGCAAATGATTTGCATTAGCGTTTAGGTGGCGAGACAATATTTTATGCTGCAAGGGCATAGACCTTGTTAAATCAAGATGGAGTAGGGCGTGGGCCTAGTGCCCAACCACAACCGTATCGTCAGGCCCAAGCAGACGCCCGTCATCAGACCGCAATTCGAGTCGCCGCACGGGTCTGCCCGTTTCACGGTCAACCAGTCGGACCTGCGCCTTGTAACTGTCGGTGTAATATTCCTCACCCCATTGCCGCAGGGCGACAAGCAGCGGGAACAGTCCCCGGCCTTTTTCGGTCAGCACATATTCACTATAGGCGCTGCCATCCGCACAGGGCTCTATCGTGAAAATGTCGTGTGCAACCAGATTGCGCAGGCGTGTCGACAAAATATTCTTGGCCAGACCAAGACTTTTCTGGAATTCCCCGAAGCGGCGCGATCCCTCAAACGCGTCGCGAATTATCAGTAGTGACCACCAATCCCCAATTGCATCCAGTGGCCTTGCCACTGGGCATGGATCATCCTTGTGGCTCGTTCGCTTGACCATAGTTGTCCCCCTTTATAGTCGTCGCAGAGCAGCGCTCATCAGTGAGCATTCCGCGAAGTGTGGTTGCATAATAAAACTAGACTCGTTAAGAGGCAATAGGTTTTAATTTGCAACCACATTCGCAGGGAACACGATGAAGCTTGAACAGGACGATAATCTGCTCATTGCCGCCGGACAAGCGGTTTTGCGGGGTGAAATTGCCGAAAATGGGCCAATAAGCGCATCAAACGCTGCAGAGTTCTCCCGGCCCCTTGCGCTCTTGTTCGCGATAGCCTGCGGGCTGGCAGTGGCGAATGTTTATTTCGCTCCACCCTTGCTCGATGCCATTGCCGATAGCTTCGGCATGAGCCACGCCACGTCAGGCTTGATTGTCTCAATCTCGCAAGTTGGCTATGGAATTGGCCTGCTGCTGATTGTGCCGTTGGGGGACCTTATCGACCGTCGCCGTTTGATTGCGGGCCAATCCGTCCTGTCCGCTCTGGCACTGTTGGCGGTCTGCTTTGCCCCGACATCCTTTGCGCTGCTCGTGGCGATGGCTTCGATTGGACTGCTCGCCGTTGTGACGCAAGCACTGGTCGCCTATGCCGCCGGTCTGGCAAAGCCGCATGAGCGCGGGCAAGTAGTGGGGATCATCACCAGCGGTATTGTCCTCGGTATTCTGCTCGCCCGCACTATTGCCGGAACCATGGCCGATTTGGCGGGCTGGCGCTCGGTCTATGCGGTGTCCGCCGTGCTCACGCTGGTTATCGCTGGGCTGCTCTTCTATTTTCTGCCGCGCAATGAAGCCAAGCGCGCAAAAATTGCCTATCCGCAACTGATCAAATCGGTGTTCTTGCTGATTGTTGAAGAACCGGTTTTGCGTATCCGCGCCATCATCGCCATGTTCATCTTTGCTGATATCACCATGCTGTTGACGCCGTTGGTGCTGCCATTGGGCGCGCCGCCCTTTTCGTTGTCACACACCCAGATCGGCCTGTTCGGTCTTGCCGGGGCTGCTGGTGCGCTCGCCGCTTCAAGGGCAGGCGGATGGGCCGATCGCGGCCATGCGCAGCGCACCACAGGCATTGCACTGACAATCATGCTTTTGTCATGGGTGCCGATTGCGTTCATGCAATCGTCGCTCTGGTTTCTTATCATCGGTGTTGTGACAATTGATTTCGCCTTGCAGGCGGTGCATGTCTCCAACCAGAGCCTGATTTACCGGGTGCGCCCGGAAGCCCAAAGCCGCCTGACGGCTGGCTATATGATCTTCTATTCCATCGGCAGCGCCGCCGGATCGTTCGGTTCAACATTGATCTATGCCTATGCGGGCTGGGCAGGTGTCAGTCTGGCAGGTGCGGGCATCAGTCTGCTGGCGCTGGTTTTCTGGGCCGCAACCCGCCATCTGACACCTTCAGGCGCGGCGCTCCATCACGGATGATCAAACCATCTGCGGCACGCGGGCATTCATTGCGTCGGCGATAATCTCAAAATCCTGCACGTCGATGGCAAGAACACCAAAGCGGAACTGATAGCCCCAATTCTGCCTGCCCCTGGTGAAACTCAGCCGGTCGAGCAGGGGGCGGATTTCCGCCTCCGTTGCATCGAACCAGTCAATGTTGCGGCGCCAGGGCACAAAACCACCGCCCATGTGGTGGCGATAGGCGTCGTCTTCCCGCACCGCGCCGATGGCGGTGAATGATTGCAACCCGTCCTTGGCGCCAAATACTTCGGTCGGCGAATAGTAGATCACCTTATCCTCGGGTTTGATCCGCATGAGCGGACCTTCCTTGCCATGACAGACCTGCATGAAACCCTCCTGCAGACCACGACGCACATGCTCGGCTGAAGCCACTGCGATCCAGTGCGCGCTCATTGCTGCGCTCCCTGTGTCGAAGCGGCAAACATCCGCAGGCGATGACCATCCGGATCAAGCGCGACAAAGGTGTAGCCGAAATCCATCAGCACCGGGGCTTGTGCAATCGTCAGGCCGCGTGCCGCCCAGTCGTGATGTGCGGTTTCCACCTCATCATCTGTACCCACGCTGAAAACGAGTTCGGTGCTGGAACCGGTGATGGTGACTGGAGGCTGGACCTTGTCGCGCGCCCACAACCCAAGCAGCAGGCCGGAATCAAGGGCGAACATGGCAAAGCTTTCTGTTTCTTCCAGCGGTTCGCGCTTGAGCAGTTCCGCATAGAAAGCGCGGCTGACAGGGGCGTTGGCAACGTAAAGTATCATGAGATTGGGGTTGGCCATGGTGTGTCTCCTTCAGGTTGTGATGGAGCAACCATAGATCGGCATACTGCCAGTTTCTGGCAGTAGTGATTAACTTGGCTGGGCGATACCCTGCTTGTCGCGCCATTCCTTCAGAAGAACCTGACGGCGGCGTGGATAGCGGATGTCGGTGGGTTCAAGCCGCGACAGGCGGTCGGTGCGAAAGTGCCTGAAATCCTGCCGCAATTCGCACCAGGCAACGATAACACGCACCTTCTCGAAAAAACCCAGCGCAAACGGCCAGATCAGGCGGCTCGATTGACTGCCATTGCTATCGCGATAGGTAATATCGAGCTTGCGTTCGCTGCGGATGGCCTTGCGCACGCTGGCAAGATCGATCCCGTCGGTTGTCGAGCTTTCGCTCGGCCCAACGAGCAGTGTGGAAGCATCGACACTTTCACGCAGATCGTCAGGCAAGACAGCTGCAATCTTGTTAAGCGCGTCGCGCGCGGCGGTGGAAAGGCGGTTATCAGGCTGTTTGGCTACCCAGCGTGACCCGAGCACCAAAGCCTCTATTTCCTCCTCGCTAAACATCAGCGGCGGCAGCATGAAGCCAGGTCGCATAATATAGCCAAGTCCCGGTTCGCCCTCGATATGGGCGCCTTGCGCCTGCAAAGTCGCTATATCACGATAGAGCGTGCGTATGCTGATGCCGGTTTCTTCCGCCAGCACCTTGCCACTGACGGGACGGCGATAACGGCGCATGGTCTGGATGAGATCAAGAAGGCGCTCTGATCGGGACAAGTCTGGCTCACATGTGAGAGTGGTTTGTCAGATCATGCCATAATTTGGCAGTGGGTGTGAATTCAAATTCTGGAAAGCACCAATATTGCATTCCGTTCTTCCATATCTTAAATTTGGCGGATGGGCTGCGGAAGTGATCACTGCGCCAAGCGTAAATCTGCCGCAGACAAATAGAGGGCGGGCCGAAAGGCGCCGCCTTCGTCTATTTTAGTCGGTATAAATCTGCATATTTAAAGCCAAGACACTATACGATTTTGGTAGTAGCTACCCTACACCTTTTGCGCTTCCAGATAGGGAGCATAGAGGCTGCCATCGGTTGCCGAGCGGCGGAAATCCAGCACCTGTTTGCAGAAGGCATCAAGTTCCGGATCATCAGTGAGGGCATTCAGGATGAGCCCTGTTTCATCAGCTGTCGCCCTGCCGCCATGGTGACCGGTGCGTTCGATCCAGAAGCTCGGAAAATTCTGGCGCGGGCGGCAGGAATTCGATGAACTGACGGCGTATTGATGGAGCCAGGCATAACCCTGAATCAAGGGCTGTATCGTATGGGCTTCGATCCGGTCCCGCGCCACATTATCCGTATAGCAGGAATGAAAGATCATCTCAGCCTTTCCCGCATGCTCCTGCCACAGCTCTGGGAAAGCCCAGTCAAGGCAGATAAGGAAACCGCAGCGCACGCCTTTGATATCGACGGTCAGCGGCTTGTCACCCGGTGCAAAGGCGCGCAGATCATTGATCGAACAGCGCCGCTTGTCATAGCGCCCGGCAATGGCGCCCTTGTCATCAAAGACAAACACGGAATTGGTGGGGCGGGTATGCGCATCGTCCCAATGGACGGAGCCGGTAACGATCCAGACGTGATGGGCGCGGGCGGCTTCGGCAATCCTGTCCATGGCAGCGTTCAGGGTTGCCCATTCAAAATCATCCCATGACGGCCACGTCGCCGCGCCATAGCCGGAGAGGGCGCATTCGGGAAAATGTGCCACGTCGGCACCAGAAGAAGCAGCGCGGCCAATCAGATCAAGCATATGGCTCAGATTGGCATTGATATCGTAGGATACGGGAAACTGGCAGGTCGCAACCGTCAGCCGAGCGGCCTTGCCCCGGGCCGAGGGCGGGACGTCCCAGACGTGGTCAGCGCGTTTTTTCTTCACGGGCGTTTCCTTCGACTCAGCAGCACAATGAAGTTTACCCGAATGCCCGGCATTGAAGAACTGTCGCGTTGCCCCGGCAAATGGACATTTTTGGCTGTTTCAACAGTTAAGTAATTGCTGTACTATCACTTGCAAGGCCGGAGGTTGTCGTGTTACTTAAGCAATCACTTAATGAAATGGCTATTCAGGAGGAAGTCATGGCCGAGCGTTCTGTCAAACATGCAACCATCGTCGTGGAGCGGACCTATGAGGCCACGCCAGAACGCGTCTTTGCCGCCTGGTCCAGCGTTGAGGCTTTGCTGCGCTGGAACGCTATGGATGAGGGCTGGTATATGGCCTATGATCAGTTCGATTTTCGCGTCGGTGGTGGTGAAATCTGCCGGTTCGGCCGGACTGGCGGCGAAACCTATATCAATACCAGCACCTATCAGGACATTGTACCGAACAGGCGGATCATATCCTCTGGCACGATGAAGCGTGAGACGACATCGATTTCCAGCGGCGTTGTAACGGTTGAGCTTACGCCTGATGACAAGGGCTGCCATCTTGTTCTGACGGAGCAGGCGGCATTTCTCGATGATGAGGATAAGCCTGAATACCGTCAGGCAGGCTGGAGTTCCATGCTCGACAATCTCGGCAAGGTCTTGAAAAACGAGACCGCTTCGGCCTGATTATTGTTCGGAAACGATCCATTCGGAAAATGCCAGCATGGCTGGCGTCGGTTGACGCGATTGCAGCCGCGTCAGCCAGTAGCTGCCAAGCGAGATCGAAGTCTGAAATGGCTGTTCAATGGCACCTGCAGTGAGGAGCCGCGAGAACATCATGGGCGGTGCCAGCGCCACGCCGATGCCCTGCAAGGCAGCTTCCATCATCGCCAGAGACGAGTCGAAGACAATAGCCCTGTTCAGTTGCGGTGCCGCAGGCGCGTCAGCCGCCGCAAACCATGTGTTCCACTCGTCAGTTCGATAGCTGCGCAGAAGCGTGTGATTGGCAAGGTCAGCAGGCTCTTGCAGTGTTTGCGCCAATGCCGGGACGCATAGCGGCGAAAGCGGAGCTTCGAACAGACGGGTCGCATCGGTGCCATGCCACGCGCCGCTGCCAAACCGGATGGCAAAGTCCAACCCTTCCGCCGCCATATCAACGCGGTTGTTGTTGGTCGACAGGCGGATATCGACGAACGGAAATTGCCGCTGAAAATCCGGCAATCGTGGCAGCAGCCAGCCCACGGCAAATGTTCCGACCGCACCCAGAAACAACAGTTCGCGCACATGGCCGCCTTCGATCCGTTCAAGCGTATCCGCCATATGATCGAAGGATCCGGTGACGACAGGCAGAAGCGCTTCGCCTTCAGCGGTGATTTTCAGACCGCGCGGCAGGCGTTGAAACAATGGTACGCCCAGACGCATTTCCAGGCTTTTGACCTGTTGGCTCACCGCAGCCTGTGTCACGCATAACTCAATGGCAGCGCGGGTGAAACTTAAATGTCTTGCGGATGCTTCGAAGGCTCGCAAGCCGTTCAGCGGGAGAAAGGGGCGAACCATGGATGGCCTAGTTTTTCTTATGTCTGCCCCGAGATATCATGTTTTGACAGGCCCATACAGTGGAATAAATAGAGACCGCTCAGCAAAATTGATGCGTCAAGCGGCAGGCAGCTTATGCCTCGCTGTTCGCGCGACCAGCAAAAGGAAGCCCGATAATGATCTCCAAAGTAACCAGCTTACTGGCATGCGCCCTGCTTGTCACAGGCGCATCAATGGCTGCCAGCCATGCTGCCGAGGAACAGGAAACCGAGATCAAGGATTTGGTCGATACGGCGGTGCGTCCGATCATGGAAAAATACGGTGTTCCGGGGATGGCTGTTGGCGTCGTCGTTGAGGGAAACTCATATCTGTTCAACTACGGTATAGCTTCCCGCCAGACCAAAATGCCTGTTACCGGGGATACGATCTTCGAGATCGGATCGATCAGCAAAACATTCGTTGCAACACAGGCGAGTTGGGCGCAGGTCAATGGCCAGATTTCCCTGTCCGACAAGACGAGCAAATATCTGCCGTCCATGCAGGGGACAGAGTTCGGCGATGTCAGCCTGATGCATCTTGCCACCCATACCGCCGGGGGCTTCCCGCTGCAGGTGCCTGATGAGGTCACGAACGATGATCAGTTGATGACCTATCTGCAAAAGTGGAAGCCCGCCTACAAGGCCGGGACAGCCCGGACCTATGCCAATCCGAGCATCGGGATGCTGGGGTTCATCACCGCCAAAGCCATGAACAAGGATTTCGGCGCGTTAATGCAAGGGGAATTGTTCCCGGCTCTCGGGCTGAAAAGCACCTATGTTGAAGTACCGGCAACCAAAATGGCTGACTATGCCCAAGGGTACACGGCGAAGGATGATCCGGTGCGGGTGAAACCAGCCGTGCTTTCCGCCGAGGCTTATGGGGTGAAAACCACCGCCACCGATCTGATCCGTGTGCTTCAGGCAAACATGAAAATGGTCAAGCTGGATGGAAAGCTGCAGCAGGCAATCACCGACACGCATACGGGCTATTTCAAGGTCGGTGCGATGACACAGGACCTGATATGGGAGCAATATGCCTATCCGGTTGCTCTTAAGATGCTCCAGCAGAGCAATTCAGCTGACATGCTCAAGCAGTTACCGGTCAAGCAATTGACGCCGCCGCTGGCGCCGCGCGACGACGTGTGGATAAACAAGACAGGTTCGACCAGCGGGTTCGGCGGCTATGTGGCGTTCATCCCGAAAAAGCAAGCCGGTATCGTCATTCTGGCCAACAAGAACTATCCCAACGAGGAGCGGGTTCGCATCGCGCATCAGGTATTGACGGGGCTTGAATGAACCATAGCGCGAAACGAACCGGCCATGCGAATGCAGCTTTCACGCATTCGCACGGCCGGTTTTTATATGTGATCGGCCTTTCCCCGTATGCCTTTGCGCCGCCATATTGATTATTCATCTCTGGTTCATGGGATTAGACTTAAGTCTATTACCTAGGGACTATAAACGTCGAAATGCATGTCCACTCAGGCGCATTTCACTGGAGGCACTATGAAAAAGTTGATTTCAGCTCTTTTTGCCGTGGTGATGTCGATTGGAGCCCTCGGAGCAGCCGGACCGGTTTCCGCCGCGCCGATGACTGTCGAGAAGCCGATCACCACATCAGGGACAGTTGCTGCAAATGGCGATGTACTGAAAGTTCAGTATTACCGCGACTATGATCGCCGTTATGACCGTCGCTGGGACCGCCGTTATGATCGTCGCTGGGATCGCAGATGGGACCGGCGTTATGATCGCCGGTGGGACCGTCGTTGGGATCGGCCGCATTATCGTTATGAACGCCGTTGGGATCGCCCGCGTTGGCATCATCGCTATGATCGCAGATGGCGCCGTATTTAACGAACCGACCAGAAAAACCCCGGCCTAAAGCCGGGGTTTTTCGTATCTGCGCCAATGCTTGTCATACGAAAATGTGATCGTATGACGCGGGTGCAATCGGAGATGTTTACTCTAGAGTGCCCATGGAAACCCTTGAAGCCACATATATTTGAAGCCACGAGAGTTGGAGACATTCATGAAGAGAGTGATTGCTTTTGCTGCGGCGCCTTTGCTGGCCCTTGCGGTGTTTTCGTCTGTCGCCGGTGCCGATCCGATTGCTGACCGGCAGGCACTGATGAAAGATCAGGGCAAGGCGGTTGGCAGTCTCGCGCCTATTGCCAAAGGTGACAAGCCGTTTGACGCCGCCGCCGTGCTGGCCGCCCTTACCAAGCTGAATGAGGATGCGCAGAAGATCGATCCGGTGGCACTGTTTCCC
Organism: Phyllobacterium sp. TAF24; assembly: GCF_052113785.1. Taxonomy (NCBI): domain Bacteria; kingdom Pseudomonadati; phylum Pseudomonadota; class Alphaproteobacteria; order Hyphomicrobiales; family Phyllobacteriaceae; genus Phyllobacterium; species Phyllobacterium sp. TAF24. Next base: position 16,234 of record NZ_JBFRDN010000037.1, read on the forward strand.
GCTGGCTCGGAAGCCGGTGGTGACACCACCGCTTCACCGAAAATCTGGGAAGACAATGCTGGTTTTGTCGCTGCGGTGAACAAGTACAAGGCTGATGCTGCCGCAGCAGCCGGTGCCAAGCCGCAGGATCTTGCCAGCTTCAAGCTTGCCTTTGCACAGGTGTCGCAGAATTGCGGAGCCTGCCATCAGACATTCCGCATCAAGAAGAACTGATTGCGTAAACTGGGGGATACACATTGATCCGCAAGCTTCTGCTGCTCATCATTGTGGTCGTGATAACCGGAGGCGCTGTTTTCTGGCTCCTGTCTGCACCATCGCGGGTTGATCCGGCAAGGCTCGCGGCTGTGGCTCCCGGCGATGCCAAGCGCGGTGAAAGCGTTTTTTGGGCCGGGGGCTGTGCCTCCTGCCATGCGGCACCCGGTGCCAGCGGCGATGCAAGGCTGGTGCTGACTGGTGGCCATGAACTGGTCACGCCATTTGGCACGTTCGTTACCCCCAACATTTCCCCTTCGGATAAAGGCATTGGCAAATGGTCGTTTGAAGATCTTGCCAATGCCATGCTTGCCGGTGTCTCGCCGGACGGGCGGCATTATTACCCGGCCTTTCCCTACACTTCCTATGCACGCATGCAGGTGCAGGACATTGCCGATCTTTACGCCTATCTGAAAACCCTGCCGCCATCGGATAATGTAGCGGCGGATCACCGTTTGAGTTTCCCCTTCACGGTTCGCCGGGGATTGGGATTATGGAAGCGGCTTTATCTGTCGGCGGCCCCGGTTTTGACCATTGCCGGTGCGACGGATGCGATCAAACGTGGTCAGTATCTGGTGGAAGGTCCGGGTCATTGCGGTGAATGCCATACACCGCGCAATGCCATTGGCGGGCTCGACAAGACGCGCTGGCTTGCGGGTGCAAAGGCGCCCGAGGGCAAGGGCGTTGTTCCCAATATTACGGGCGGTGAGGGCGGTATCGACAACTGGTCGGAAAAAGACATCGCCTATGCGCTGGAAAGCGGCTTTACGCCGGATTTTGATTCGCTGGGCGGTTCCATGACCGACGTCGTGCTCAATATGGCGCATCTGGACGCCGCTGACCGCGACGCGATTGCAGCCTATCTCAAGGCGATTCCTGCCCATCCCAATGGTTTTCCAAAACCCTGAGACGACGTCAGTTCGATCCATTCCGGGTCAAATCATTTCACTTTGCTTGGGTTGTCGGGGAATGATTTTCCCGGTGTGATTGATTGTTCAATATTTATGACGTCGATCCTATCAGTCGTTTGCTTCATCCTTTGATCAATAGTGATACGAAAAGGATGGCATCGATGTTGACCCGCAGACAGACTCTCGCCCTGCTTGGCACTGGTGCCGTAACAGTGCTCATACCGTTGACGAGCCGTGCAAACGCCGAGCCGTTGAAAACCCTGCGCATTGGCTGGCAGAAGGGCGGCGTTCTCGCGCTGGCCAAGGGGACAGGTGCACTGGAAAAACGCTTTGAAGCGCGCGGCATAACTGTCAGTTGGGCGGAGTTCTCGTCCGGACCTCCGCTGCTGGAAGCCCTTGGCGCGGGTGCTGTTGATTTCGGGCCGACCGGCGATGTGCCGCCACTCTTCGCGCAGGCCGCCGGCGGTAATCTGGTTTATGCGGGCACCTATAAGGGTTCGCCTGATGGATCAGCCATTCTCGTGCAGAAGGATTCGCCGATCCAAAGCATTGCGGACCTGAAGGGCAAACGGGTCGCCTTCAAGCGGGGATCGAGTGCCCATAATTTCACGGTGAAGGCTTTGCGCACTGCGGGCCTGTCGGTCAATGACATCAGGGCGTCGGACCTTTCACCATCCGATGCCGCCGCCGCCTTCGCGTCTGGCCAGGTCGATGCATGGTCGATCTGGGACCCATATCTTGCCATTGCCGAAAAGCGCCCGGAAACGCGGGTTCTGGCCACGGGTCGGGGCATTGCTGACAGTTGGTCCTATTTCCTCAGCAATGGTGATTTCACCGCCGCCCATGGCGATATCTTGACCGAAGTGCTGGACGAATTGGCAAAGGTAGGCCGGACCGCGCAGGACAATCTCGACCAGACGGTGGCTGCCCTGTCGAAAATTACCGGTGTGCCAGAGGATATTCAGAGGATCACACTGACGCGCGAAGGCCTGCGGCTTGGCGATGTAACGCGCGTGACGCCTGAGGCGATTGCCTATCAGCAGGCACTGGCTGATGAGTTCTATGAGCTGAAAATCATTCCGAAGAAACTTGATATCAGCAGCATCGTCTGGAAGGGCCAGCCTTCCTGAGTGGTCTCAGACATCGCTGCGAAGATTGACTTGGATACGGTTGAGGAACGCCACGAATTGCGCCTCTTCATCAGGCGTAAAATTCGTCATGGCGAGAATATTGCCCTCGTTGAGAGCCGCATAGGCCTGCGGCAGGCGCTCGACGGCAAGCGCTGTTAATTCGATGATCTGGCTCCGCCTGTTGCCGGGATCGACCTTGCGCCGGATAAGCCCGTCACGCTCCATCCGCCCCAGCAACTGTGCCATGGAAGGCTGCTCCACCCGCAAAAGCCGGGCGAGATCGGCCTGCGTTGCCGCATCCCCGTTTTTCACCGCCACCATAATGGGAAGATAGGCTGTTCCAAGCCCGAGCGGCCGCAGCCGTTCCTCGCCCCGGCGTATCAGTTCCCGCGCCACCTGTTTGATCAGGAAGGATGGGGCTTGTCTTGTATCCGGCTCGGACATGTCGATTCTCCTTGAATAGGACCCTATGTTATATTAAATAGGACCCTATGCAATCTATCAAAGAGAATATGGAAATGTCAAAGAATTCAAATATAGCCATCATCGGCGGTGGTCCCGGCGGTCTGCTGCTCGCCCGTATGCTGCATATGAAGGGCGTTGCCTTCACGGTTTTCGAGAGCGATGAATCGCCTGTGCATCGCGGGCAGGGCGGTATGCTCGACCTGCATGCGGAAACCGGACAATACGCGATGAAACGTGCCGGGCTTTTCACGGAGTTCCAGAGTTTTGCCCGTTATGAAGATCAGGGCATACGGCTCTACGACAAGCACGGGGCACTGGTATTCAAGGACGACTCGGCTGATGGCGACAGGCCCGAAATTGATCGCAGCCAGCTTCGCACCCTGCTGTTGCGCTCGTTTCCGCAGGAGGCGATCTGTTGGGGATACCGGTTGAGTGAGGCTTTGCCGCTTGCTGATGGCACTGTCGAGCTTTGCTTCACCAATGGTGTCGTCAGGCAGTTTGATTTTGTCGTCGGTGCAGACGGCGCATGGTCAAAGGTTCGCCCGCTCATATCAACGGCAAAACCTCAGCATACCGGTCTCAGCTATTTCGAGTTGTCGATTGCTGATGTCGACCGGCGTTATCCTGACGTGGCTGCCCTTGTTGGCCGGGGCACATCCATTGCCAAGGGCGATGGCAAGTCGATTTTTGCCCAGCGCAATTCCAACGCGCTTATCCGTGTCTATGCGGCCTTGCCGCGCGGCGATGAGCCGGACGTTGCCGAGACAAAGGAGAGCATTCTCGCGCATTTCGCGGACTGGGATGCGGGCCTGCTCCAGCTGTTTCATGCGGCCGACGAGGATGTACGGCCATGGCCCGTTTATACGCTGCCTGCCGGGCACCACTGGGAGCACCGTGCCGGCATCACGCTTATCGGTGATGCGGCGCATCTCATGCCACCGGCTGGCGAAGGCGCCAACCTTGCGCTGCGCGATGCTGCTGATCTCGCCGATGCCTTGACGCAGGGTGGCGACCGGAGCCGGGCGGTTCAGGCCTATGAGGCTGTGATGTTTGCACGCGCAAAAACAGCCGCCGACGATGCGATGCACATCCTCGCCGCGGGCTCGTCAGAGGACGGTTTGGAAGTGTTCAGAAAGCTGATGAGCGGCGAGGTTTAATTCGTTCCGTCAGCGTTTGTCGCATCCGATCAATACGAAGTTTCCATCAATATATTTGCTGCGCATGGTGTAGAGCCAGCCGCGGCACTCCTCCATGGAACGGAAGCAGCGATAGGCAGAAACGCCCACGTAATCGCCGCCCATGGAGATGATCGGATTGTCTGTTGTACCGGAATAACGCCCGACAATAACACCAGAGCCGCGCGGCGGCGTATTGCAACGCTCGCCAGCATATTCGCTGACATTCTTGCGAACTGCGGCCTGTACTTCAGTCATGTCCATGAGGGAGATTACCGGCTGGGCGGCGAATGCAAGACCGAGCATCAGGGTAAGTGCGCTTCGTTTCATCATGAAAACCTCCTGCAGTGAACCAGTCTAACCTTGCTTCCCCACGAGCGCCTCATGCCTTTATAGCGGAAACAGCGATGTCTGTAACTGCGAGTCGACACAACATCAAACACATCTGCGCTACTGCCATCCGCTGGTTTTCGCGGATGGCTTGGTTGCATCCTCGTGGACGACTAAACCTCCGCCTTGCCGACCAGCTTGAGGGCGTAGGCATAGACATAGGCGACTTCTTCCAGCCGTGAGAACCGGCCAGACGCACCGGCATGCCCTGCATCCATGTTGATGCGGAAGAGCACGGGATTGTCATCGGTCTTCAGCTCCCGCAATTTCGCCACCCATTTTGCCGGTTCCCAGTAAGTCACGCGTGGATCGGTCAGCCCCGCCACTGCGAGAACAGGCGGATAGGCCTGCGCATGGACGTTGTCATAGGGCGAGTAGGAAGCCATATAGGCGTAATCGGTCGGCGAGGTGATCGGATTGCCCCATTCGGTCCATTCCGGCGGGGTGAGCGGCAAAGTATCGTCAAGCATCGTGTTGATGACATCAACGAACGGTACTTCGGCAATGATGCCGCCAAAGGCTTCCGGTGCCATGTTGGCGACGGCGCCCATCAACATGCCACCAGCCGAACCGCCCTGCGCGATGATGCGCTCATGGCTGGTGAAGCCCTCCGCAACCAGATGGCGGGCCGAGGCGATGAAATCCGTGAACGTGTTCTTCTTGTGCAGGCGTTTGCCATTGTCGTACCAGGCATAGCCCTTGTCCTTGCCCCCGCGAATATGGGCAATGGCGTAAATGAAACCCCGATCGGCCAGCGACAGGCAACTGGTGCTGAAGCTTGAGGGAATGGTCATGCCGTAGGAGCCATAGCCATAGAGCAGGCAGGGCGCCGAGCCATCCAGTTTCGTATCACGGTGATAGACGATGGAAACCGGTACGGTTTCGCCATCGGACGCAGGAGCCAGCAAACGCCGGGTGATGTAATCATCCGGGTTGTGGCCGGAAGGCACTTCCTGCGTCTTGAGCAATGTACGCTCGCGTGTGCGCATATTGTAATCATAGAGCTGCGAGGGCGTGGTCATTGATGAATAGGAAAAGCGGATAACCTCGCTGTCATATTCAGGACTGCCCTGCAGGCCGAGCGAGAAAGCCTCTTCGTCAAAGGCAATGGCATGTTCTTCACCCGAATGGCGATTGCGGATGATGATACGGGGCAGGCTGTTCTCACGCTCCAGCCAAACCAGATGGTCCTTGTAAGCACCATGGCCGAGAAGCAGGCGGCCCGCTTTGTGGGCGACCACTTCAGTCCAGTTTTCCGGCTCCGGCGTCGTGACCGGCGTGCTCATGATCTTGAAATCCTTGGCACCATCGGCATTGGTCAGGATGTAGAAAACATCGCCGCCTTCGGTCAGGCTGTATTCTACGCCTGTCTGGCGTGCAGCAACAAGTTTTGGTTCCGAAGCGGCATTTCTGGCATCAAGCAGCCAGACCTCGGAAGTCTCGTGATCATGGCAATCGATGAAGATAAAATCGTCGAGCGAACTGCCGCCGACGCCCAGGAAGAACCCCGCATCCTTCTCCTCATGGATCAGGCGGTCGGTGCTCTCAGGCTGGCCAAGTTCATGATAGAAAAGACGTGAAGGGCGATGATTGGCATCCACCCTTGTATAGTAAAAGCCGTTGGAGTGGGCATTCCATACACCGCCACCGGATGTGTCGCTGACGAGATCATCCGCATCAGCAAGCGTTGTCAGATCGCGCACTTTGAGCGTGTAGAATTCAGAACCCTTATCGTCAAAACCCCAGATCATTTTTGAATGGTCAGGGGAATGGTCGGCGGAGCCGAGACTGAAATAGGCCTTGCCATCGCCTTCCAGATCACCGTCCAGCAGCATGGTCTGCTCATCGCCATCGCGCGGTGTACGGAAAAAACGTGGATGCTGTCCGCCCGTCTTGTAGGAAGTGCCATAGGCATAAGGTCCATCTTTTGATGGAACAGAGGAATCATCCTCCTTGATGCGGCCTTTCATTTCGTCAAAAAGCTTGGCCTGCAATGCCTTGGTATCGGCCATCAATGCCGATTGATAGGCGTTCTCCGCTTCCAGATGACTGCGGATCGCAGGATCGAGCGTTGATGGGTCCTTGAAAACCTCCTGCCAGTTCTCAGCACGCATCCACGCATAGTCATCCACGCGGGTAATACCGTGGCGCGTATCGGAAACCGGATGCTTGGCGGATTGGGGAGCGGGAAGGGTGATGAAACGGGATGTGTTGGTCATAAAATGCTTTCAGGTGCAGTGGATAGGATGGGCAGGATCGGCTGACGCGGATCATGCCAGCATATCGGACTCTTGCCAAAGCATACGATGACCACATCTGCAAAGGATTCGTCAATCCTGCTTAAGAAGCAGAGTGGCGGCACAGAACTACAACCATTACGTGCAATACCGTGGCCTTGCCTTTTTCTATTCCAGATTGTTTTACCAGTGGAGAGAACATCTTCATAAATAAAATGTTGCACATAACTTCTTGCAACAATACTGCCGTTATTTAAGCGAATGCACTGATATGGGCCGGTCGAAGGGCGGTTTCGGCTGATTTGGAGAGGGCGTTTTGCCGGATCAACGTGGCTTTGTGGTTTTTTTGTTCATCTTGTGCGTAAATTGTCTATTTGGTCAAAAACAGAACTCTAACAATATTGTCATGAGTTATTCTATCGTAGGTTTCGCAACCGCACTCAGCAATATCCGTTATTATAGAATGCTTGTGAAATGAGGATTGGTTCCTCATTTTCGCCATTTTTGGTCTTAGTGGTGTTGTGTGGATGTTCACGTGTGAACATTTATGTTATCACATGTTTAATCGGATTTTGGCTTTCTTGCCTTAATCACCGTGAAGACCCAAGTAAATTCTATATCAAGGAAAAATTACAAATATTTCTTTTTTTGGTGAAGTATTGATTTGACAATTTGTGCTCTATCCTGAATACAGTGTGGCCATCAGTGTCAGGATTTCTGATATTTGCAGATTTATACTGCTTGCTTTCCCGAGTAATACCCAGTTTTCAAATTAGATGAAGGATTTGGACTTTGATGACAACATTCGACAATTCAAACACAGCTGCTGGTGATGTTCTTCTGGAGCTGACCGCTGAATTGGTTGCTGCTTATGTAAGCAATAATTCGGTGCCATCTGGCGATCTCCCAGCGCTTATTGCTGATGTCCACGCTGCTCTTGGTCGGGTCGGTAGTGGTGCAGAAGCAGTCGTCGCGATTCAGGAAAAGCCGAAACCTGCAATCAACCCAAAGAAATCCGTAGCGGACGATTACATCGTATGCCTCGAAGACGGCAAGAAATTCAAGTCTTTGAAGCGTCACCTGATGACCCATTATGGCCTTACCCCTGAACAGTATCGCGAAAAGTGGGATCTGGATGCATCCTATCCAATGGTTGCACCAAACTACGCCGCTGCTCGTTCGCGTCTGGCCAAGAACATGGGCCTCGGCCGCAAGCGTAAGAAGGCTGCTTAATAAGCGGCTCACGAATAATTTGCAAAGACGGCGCCTCTGGGCGCCGTTTTTGTTTGTGCCTCAATCCGCACGGATGGTGACCGGGATAGACTTCTGCAATGTATCCAATGCCTGTTTGAGGCCGATATGACGGTTAAGATCATAGCTCCAGTGCCCTTTGCCGCCCTTGATCCTTTCTCTCTCGATCAGTCGCTTTAACCGCCTGCAATAGTTCAACCTGTCTGCAGGGCCGAGAGCGATCATGGTGTCGAGGTTCTCGCCGCAGAGAATTTGCAATGCGAGGCGTTGCCGCGCCGTCTCCCGCTCGGCTTCTCTGGTAGCCAGAAAAGTCTCCCGTTCTTTTATCCAGTCGATATGGGCCATGGTTCCATCCTTGATGTGGGATGGGGCATTATGGGGCGTTGGAATGAATGTAGGACAAAAGTCCTAGAAAATACTGCATTAAAAAGAAAAATGATTTGTAAAACAATAATTTAACGCTTTTGCGCAGCAAAACTTATCCACGGTCTTGATGGGAATATTATAAGAAGATATTCCTATAAATGAAGTGGAGCGAGAATGTCCGAGAATTTCCCTCATTTGATCAGCTCTGTCACCGAAGCGCGGGCGATGATCGATATTCTTCGTCAGCGTCGCTCAAGGCAACGGGTAATCAAGCCATTCATTCCCGATGATAACGAGCCGCTGGATGAGCGTCTCTTTCAGGTCTGCGACAGTGTTATCGATATTCTTTCAGGCTTTTTCAATGTCAGTGGCCGCGATCTTCGCTCACACTCCCGGTGCGAGCGTTCGGTGGCGCGAGTCCGGCAAATCGGCATGTATGTGGCTCATGTGACGTTGTCGCTGAGCATGTCAGAGGTCGGGCGCGCTTTTGGGCGTGACCGCAGCACGGTCAATCATGCCTGTCATCTCATTGAGGATATGCGTGACGAGCCGGAGTTTGACCGCATCATCAACACCATCGAGAATATTCTGAGGGCCGCCTTCCTGCGCAGTGGCATGGTGCGCCGATGAGTGTTGTCAGGAACGGTCTATTGATGCGCAGACTATTGTGTTTCCTCCGCAAGGCACCGGCGGAGGTCGTTGCATCAGGCAATGCAAAGCGCACGCTTGAGAGCGCAGCAGGCGGCGCAATTTCCGTTGAGCGGTCGACGATTGATCATGCTGTTCGTGAAGAATTGGCCCATTCACGCGGCGGCAAGCTCGTAATCACCGACACGGGCAGGGCGTTCCTGCGCCGCTTGGACGGTGGAGCAGATGCCTATGCCGCCCAGCATCGCAGCGAGGCAGTCATTGTGCTTGATGACGGCAATGGTTCAGCGCATGTACGCCGTAACGAAGCGGAATCTCCCCTTGGCCTGTTGCACAAGCGCAAGGATTCATCCGGCAAGCCTTTGATCAGCGACGCAGCATTTAAGGCTGGCGAGCGGCTGCGCAGCGATTACACGTTGGGCAATCTGATGCCGTCACTGGGCGTCAACTGGAATATTGCCGGTTCAGGCGCCAGCCATCGCAGTGGCAATGGGGTGCTTGAAATCACCGATGCAGCGCTGGCAGCGCGGCTACGGGTGGAGCGGGCGCTGGAAGCCGTTGGGCCTGAATTGTCGGGCGTGTTGATTGATGTCTGCTGCTTTCTGAAAGGGCTGGAGGTTATCGAGCGCGAAAGGCAATGGCCTGTCCGCTCGGCGAAGCTCATCCTGAAGACGGCGCTGGCTGCACTGGACCGGCATTACTATCCGCCATCGCCATCACGGCGATCCCAGCGCATTATTCACTGGGGAACCGAGGATTATCGCCCGATACTCTAATGCTGCGTGGCTTGGGCTGACCCGAGGGCGGCCTGCGCTTCGCTGCGGATACGGCCAATCATGGAGCGTAATCCGTTGGAGCGCTGGGGTGTCAGGTTCTCGTTCAATCCCAGTTTCTTCAAGATGGCTTCCGGATCAACAGCCAGGATTTCCGATGCCTTCTTGCCGGAATAGAGTACCATCATAATTGCCACGAGACCGCGCACGATATGCGCATCGGAATCACCGACAAACTCGATCACCGGGTCCGTGCCTTCGCTCAATGTGCTTTTCAGCCAGACTTGACTGACACAGCCATTGACCTTGTGCGCCGCATCGCGGGCGGTGTCTGGATAAGGTTTCAGTTCGCGGCCAAGATCAATGACATAGCGGTAGCGGTCTTCCCAATCGTCAAGAAAGTCGAAATCCGCGATAATGTCGTCAATTGTCTGTGCCATAAAACAAGTCTCTGCTGTGATTAGGCACATATAGTGACGGGAAGCCTCCACGTCACCGTTTTTCCTGTCGCAGGGCTTACTTCTTTACAATGGTGCCGGTGGTCTTGTTGTCGACAGCACCCGAATGTTCGCGTTGACGAATGGCGACGTCGAGAATTTCGCGCAGGGCCATCTCGCGCAGTTTTGCTTTGATCAGATCACTCTGGCTCGTCGAAGCTGCGGTAGGTTTGGCTTCGGCATCTTCATGCGCCGCTGCAACCGCCGCGTCAGCATTGTTTGTCTTGTTGCCGAGCTGTGTGTCGAGATACTGATAGCCGACTTTGGCAACCTCGCCGGCACGAACGCCTGCATTGTTGAGCGCGGCCTTGCCCGTTTCGCAGGCATCGGGATTGCGTGTGCAGAACTGGCTGAGATCGCTGATCGTGGCGCGCGCAGCAAAGAAAGCCTCAAGCGGGCCGGGCTGGGTGGTTCCTTGCGCATTGTCTTTTGGCCCGCCGGGAATGAACAGCGAGATCAGCATCATCCAGAAGCAGAACTTGATCGCAAACCTGATCAGGAAGAACATTTCAAAATCCTCTGTCGATACCCAACTTGCTTTCGACATTGCCACACAGAAGGCAAAAACCCGTTGCGACGCGGTTTTGCATTTGAGTGATCATAGAAACCAAGGATTAAGAAATCTTGGCGACCAAAATGCCGCTTTCCCGATTCGACGGGCAAATGGGCGGCAACCCGAAACCCTTCATTTACCATGCATTGAAAAGCCCCCTCACATTTGCCCGAAACCGGTTGTGAGAGGCATCTGGTGCCCCGGTTTTATCCTTTCCTTAAAGCCTCGTCTGCGAAGGTTAACGGCGACATTGAAATGACCGTCAAGCATTTGGCCCCGGCCGGATCTTGCGGATAGCAGGAAAAAACTGGTGCCGATTCATTCCGTCACACTGCCCAAGATTGCTGATGCCTTCAGGCGCCATTGCAAGCACTGGGTGAGCACATCTGTTGCCGGCGCCGCCGAACGCGACAGGGACGCCCGCATGGCCGGTGCATTTCTGCTTATGCCTGTGCTGCTGGCGGTTGCTCTTCTCACCAGCCATACATTGTTTAGTGAAGCCGGTGGCATGCTGAGCCTTGGCGTCGGGGTTTTTGCCCTGCCGATGATTTTCTGCGGCGCGCTTTCGCTTGTCCGTAACAGCACAATACTGGGTCTGGCTGCACTTGCATCCTATGGCGCGGCGATCGGCCTGATCAGTGTCACCGGACCGTCAGCCAATCTTCTGCTCTGGATCATGGCTGCAGCGATGCCGCTTGAAGCCTGGTTTGTCTATCGCTCGCAGAAATCCCTTGTTACGTCGACAGCTATCGCCGCCACCGTGCTTGCGATTCTCTTCAGTGTGTCGATGTGGATGGGCGGCAATGTCACCCTGACGGCGGTTTCGCTGCTGGCTTCGCTTGGTTATGGCGCTTCATTGCTCGTGCGTGCTGCCAGCGCGCTGGTTGCGCGTGCCCATGCAGCCCGCCGCGATGATCGGGTGGCCGATCTTGAAAATGCCATTGAAGGTGTGGTGATCGGCCTTGGCCGCGACGGTATGATCAATTCGCTGTCCTGCAAGGCGCAGGAACATTTCGGCATGGCCCGCAGCCTGCTGATCGGCACCACGCTGCTCGACCGTGTGCATATATCTGATCGCGTGCATTTCCTTTCCTTCCTGTCGGATTTGCGCGGCGGTGTGGTCGGAGCTTCCACGGAAGTAAAGTTGCGCTGTGTGGCTGCGAGCGCAGCACATACGGTTCGCTTTGCCACCTACCGTCTGTCTGCCGTACCGCACAGTCAGGGTGATGGTTTCGTGGTCGTTGCCTCGGACATTTCAGGTGCCGTTGCTGACCGCTTCGCCCTGGATTCTGCCCGCACGCAGGTGGAAACAGCCGAGATCACCAAGGGCCGCTTCCTTGCTTCCGTCAGCCACGAATTGCGCACGCCGCTGAATTCCATCATCGGCTTCTCCGACGTGCTGCTGCAGGAGATTTGCGGCAAGCTGCCGGATGCCCGCCAGCGCGAATATGTTGAACTGGTACACCAATCAGGCACGCATCTGCTTTCCGTGGTCAATGCTATCCTCGACGTGTCGAAGATCGAGGCCGGAACCTATCCGATCATGGCCGAAAGCTTTGCCTTCAAGGATGCCGTGACCATGGTGCATGACATGATGGCGCATCAGGCCTCGCAGAAGAATGTCACCCTGTGTGATCGTGTGGGCAGGCATATCGGCGCCGTCGTTGCAGATCAGCGTGCCATTCAGCAGGTGCTGATCAATCTGGTGTCCAATGCGGTCAAGTTCACCGAAAGCGGCGGTGTGGTCACCATTGATGCGGGTATCCATGATGACATGCTGGCCTTTTCCGTTAGCGATACCGGTATTGGCATTGCCGAAGCGGATTTGCAGACGCTGGGCCAGCCATTCCGTCAGGTGCAGAACGACTATACCCGCAAGCACGAAGGCACCGGCCTTGGTCTTGCAACCGTCAAGGGCCTGATCGGCCTGCATGGCGGCCAGATGGATATTCGCAGCCGTCCCGGACAGGGCACGGTGGTCAATGTTCTCATTCCACTCGCCGGTCCGCGCATCGAGCCGGTTCCGTTTGAACCGGTCAATATTGTTGAGTTCAGAGCGGACAGCGACAGTGAGGGAGGTTCCCATGCGGAAGCCCGTAAATCGGCCTGACAGCAAAAAGCGCCGCGCCCCCAAACGCGGCCGTATGGCCGCTATTGCCATTGGGATCGGTGGGCTGATCGCCCGCAATCCGACTATCACAGGTGGTGCAACGGCCTTTCTGGTAACGCTCGGCTTCATATCAGCCAATGCGCTGTGGTATCAGCCGCAGGGTCATGACGGCGTGTTCTTCCGCACCCGCCCGGAACTGGTGTTCAAGCCGATCAAGCATGACGGCACCGTATTCGGTACGCCGCAAAAGCAGAGTTCGGTTGACGCGCCCATACGAAAAGTCAATTCGGTGCCCGTACCGCAGGCCAATCCTGATCCTGTAGCTGCGGCTATCAATGGAGACCCTGTTTTGGCACCCGGCGGTGATCCGGAAGTGGCGAAGATGCAACAGAAATTGCTGGCGCTCGGCTTCTATAGCGGTGCGGTGGATGGTTTGGCTGGCAAGGGAACCCGCGCCGCGATCGAGGCCTACCGCAAGGCGTCGGCAGAAATGGGTATTGAGACCCAGCCCGCTGTCGGCAATGCCAGCGACACCACCGCCAGCATCGCCATACCGGCGGCCAAACCTGATCATGGTCAGGAGAAAGCAACCGTTCAGACCATATCAGCCAAGTCCGACGACAAGATGCCAACAGGTGCGGGCGAGCAAACCACAGGCAGCAATCTTGCTCCGGCGGAGATCGTTCGTATTCAGGCTGGCCTGCGCGCCTTCGGCAACGACAAGGTTGAGATCAGCGGCAAGGTTGGCGCCAATACGAAGAGCGCGATCAAGGAGTTCCAGACCCTGTTCAAGCTGCCGGTTACGGGCCAGCCTGATGCGAAACTATTTGCCAAAATGCAGGAAATCGGCCTGATCAATTGATCGGGGTGGTTACTGGAGAAGTGCAATGCGTCTGACATCGGAGTTTTGGGTTTCCGCACTGGTGCGCCGTATCAATGGCACTGGTGCTTTTGCCGCGCTCAGCAATAAGGGTGCGAGCGAAGCTGGCGCGATCTTCATCAAATTCCGCAATTCTGATGGCACCTACGACCTGTTCGGTCCGGCCCCGCAAATGGTCTATGACGAGGCAAAGCCGGATGAGCGGCAGTTTACTCCGCTGAAATCATCCACTGCCGAAAGCGATGTCGACGCCGATCTGGAAAAGCAGAAGCGCTGGGATCGGGATTTGTGGATTGTCGAGATCGAAGATTATCGCGGCGAGCGTGGTGAACTTTTTCCGCTCGCCAAGGACTGATTGCCGTCAGGATACTTTGCGCGTTGACGACCCGGTGCCGCCACGTTCGAAATCCGCCGCCATTTCCCGCAATTTCTGCCGCAGCTTTTGCGAGTTTTCCTCGGTCTTCCAGCGATTGATGGTCGCCTGCGCCTTGTCCTGATCGATCTGCCGGTAGGACTGGACGAAGAGGCGCAGCGAGTGCAGATCCTTGTGCACAAGGCCGAACAGACCTGTCAGCACCAGATGTGCCGCTTCCGCCGATAGGCCGAGCGAGGCAAGCGCAATCGTCAGCTCTGCGTTCAGGCTATGGCCGATGATGCGCTCGGCGGTTTCATTGTCGAGATCAAGCGCCTTGGCGAATTCACCACGGAAGAAGTGTGTTTGGTCGAGAAGTGCAGCATCAATCAAATGGTCTGCCAGCGCCTGATCCGTGGAAAGCCCGGCATCCGTATCGCGCATCAGGGCGCGCAGTGCCTCACGGGTTTCGCGCAGGCGCGGCGATTCTGTTTCCACACGGTCCAAAGGTTCTTCCTCATGGCTGACGGGCAATCCGGTCTGCAGCGCCAGGGCGCGGTCAATGGCCGGGTCGTGAAAATGACGCAGGGTTTGCAGAAGCGCAGCGTCCTCAATCTGCCGCCGCGCGATGGCGCGGGCATGGCCGATGCCTTTTTGCTGGATAAGGCCGATGAGATCAGCCGGTTTCAAAACCGGCGAGCGCAGCAGCAATGGCGCGCAAATATCCACATCATCCGCGGCAAGCGCGAGAATCAGACGTTTCGGTGCATGGGGCATTTCGGAAAGGGCAGCGGCCGCATGACGGCGCACACGCGGCGAGGCGAGGGCGAGAAGCGGAACGGCAAGATCCTCAAGCTGACGGGCATCGCTCTTTGCCGGCCTTGCGACGCAGCAGAAGGCGGTGATGGACGCGGTCAGGAGATCGTCAGCCTTGCTGCCGCCATTGCGGTCTTCAAGTGCCCGAAACTCAGGATACTTCACGAACACACTCCACTCGAACACTCAAGGACGCTATCAAACCATGGCTAAAATTAGCCACGAAGCGTTAGCAACCCGTTAACCATCGGGGTGTCTAATGAAATTATGCGCGAAATAAACGCGCGCGAGCTGATCGGGATCGATCAGCACCCCAAAGGGGTGGCGGGGCAGCTGCGTTATCAGCGCCCTGACCAGATGGCAGCAGGCATGAAGCGTTGCGTATCAAGGAGATCAACAGAGCAGACGGATGGATGAAATGGGTTTTGTCATCAGTTTTCCAAGCAGCGCCATGCGCCAGCGCGTGGCAACCAAATCCGAACCGCGGACGACACCCGCGCAGATCATGATTTTTCCGGGCGTGCGCTATGAGCGCGTTGCGAAAGACAATCGCACCCGTGACAAGGACAAGCCGGGCAGCCGGTTTTTTGATCCGACACCACAACCAAGCTAAGTCAGCTTCGCCCGCACGATAGAGTTCGTGGGGCGAAATTCCGACCAGATTTGCTTGCGCTATCTCGCCCGGTGATGACAGATCCCGGTCATTCGATCACGTTTGAAAAGCCTCGTGAGCCATAAGAGCGCGCAGCCCTTGCGCCAATCCTTATACAAAACATTGTCCCAATAATATTTCTAACTATCTGTAATTGAACGGGAATTCCGCGCAACACTCTTGCCGTAACCACGCCAGCAGGTTGTACTAGGTAGATTCACCGATTGCGCGTCCACGGCAATTATCGTCTCATACAACTATAGTAGTACGCATAAACACCAATTGCCCTGTCGCCGTCTTTTTTGAACCGCAACGAATATTAGGGACGATATTTCAATGTATTTTCACGCCAAAACTGCGGGTGTATCCGCACGTCACAACCTTACTGCAACCTTACGCAATCAGCTGTTGAAAAGCGTCTGCGCCGCATTGATCGTAACCGCGGGTTTCAGCGCGGCAAAGGCGCAGGTGATCCCGTCATCGGACGCGGCACATCCCGGCAACGATGCGGGGCGGCAATCAATGGAAGCCGCTGAGGATAGGGGGCTCATCGGGTCTCAACGTTCTGCTGACACGGATGGCCCGTTGGCCGCCGAGGAAATGAGAATGTTTGAGAATGTCAGGTTCGGCGGAGGGCTCAAAATGTTGGACGTCCCTGGTGGCACCGTCAACGTTGATGGTTATGGCCATGTGCTCGTCCACAGTGCGGGTATGCTCGGTGAACTGACGCCGAATAATGGAGCTGCCTGGGTCGACGCCGAGACCGGCAATGTTGCGGTTGGGAGAGGCGCAATTTTGACCGTCGGCGAACATGGCGTAACGCATGATCTGGTCGTGGATGGCGGCTATGCCTTCATTCATGGATTAAGCGGCAATACGATTGTCAACACTGGCGGGAGTTTGCATGTCAGGGAAGAGGGCCGGATCGGGGTTCTCGCCATGAATGGCGGCAACGCATTTGTGGATGGAAAAGCCGGGAATGCCTTGATCGGTGGCGGGTGGTTGAATGTTGGTACCAAAGGTTCAGTTGAAAATGTGCTGATGGACAACGGAGGCGCATTCATTAATGGCGTCAGCCGCGATATTCAGGTCAATAACGGCGCGCAATTGAGTGTTCGTTCCGGCGGTGTGAGCCGCGATGTTCTTGTCAATGGTGGCACGGCCTTCATTGAGGGAAACAGCCGGGACGTTGCAGTCGGCCCCGGCGGTTCGCTTCTAGGCAATGGCACGGTGCGCGATCTGAGAGCGCTGGCCGGTGGCACCGTTGCTCCGGGAAATCCGGTCGGCACGCTGCATGTGTTGGGTGATGCAACCTTCGACAGGGGCAGTATTTTCGATGTCGAAATTGCGCCGGACAAAAGCCGTTCGGATCGTTTGACCGTTGCCGGCGATGTCACGCTTTCGGGCGGCCGCGTAAACCTGCGGTTTGCAGGTCAGGACGCGCCCATGAGTGCACAGCAGATGCATGATTTGTTTCTCGGCCACTATACGATTCTAACATCGGACAAGCGCATCAGCGGCGCTTTTGAAGCCATCACCCCGCAATATAATTATATCTCTCCCTCCCTGACCTATGCCGCCGATGGCAGTGCCGTGGCTGTTGGCTTTGATTTGATTGATCCGGGCACCGGCAAGCCTTTGCAAGGGACGACGGATGAGCAGCCGCAACCCGGCGGCCACCCGGATGGCGGTGCAAAGCCTGAGACAGACCAGTCGAAAATGCAGCGCATCGAGGCAAAGGTGAAGAATATTGTTCTCGCGGATGCAACCTCCCCCAACCAGAAGAGTGTAGGCGAAGCCATAAAGCAGCTTGATCTTGGCGATCCGCTGCTGGGCGCCGTGCTCTTCTCCAGCAGAGTTGAGGTTTTGAATTACGATGCGCCTTCGGGCGAAATTTACGCCTCGGCGCGCAACGTTCTGGCCGAAGATGGCCGCTTTATCCGCGATGCGGCCAATAGCCGGATCAGGGCAGCATTCACCGATGCCACAGGCTATAATGTTGCGCTGACGGAACGCACGGCCAAAGGCCCGGCGGTTGGGTTCAATTCAGCTGTTCCCACCACGGATTTGTGGGGCCATGCCTATGGTTCATGGGGCCATGCGCAGAGCGATGGCAATGCCGCCGCCTTTAGCCGCAACACCGGTGGCATTGTCACCGGCGTGGACGGCAGGATTGCGGAAAAATGGCGGCTGGGCGTGCTTGCTGCCTATGGCAACACATCGCTGCATGGAGCCCAGTCTTCCGCCTCCGCCGATAGCTATCAGCTGGGTGTCTATGGCGGCACGAAGATGGATGCGCTGACCTTGAGCTTCGGCGCCGGTCTTGCCCATCACACCATCGATACGAACCGCAAAGTCCGCTTTGGCCATACTGCTGAAACCGACAGCGCATCCTACGCCGCCAATTCGGTGCAGGTGTTTGGCGAGGCGGCCTATCGCATTGATACGCCTTACGTGACGTTCGAACCCTTTGCCGACGCAGCCTATACCCACCTCAAAACTGACGGGTTCAAGGAAACCGGCGGCATTGCGGCCCTGTCAGGCGCATCGGCCACCACGGATCTGACCACGACCACCCTTGGGCTGCGAACCTCCTACAGCTTCGCTTTAAGCGAAAAGACCATGCTGACTGCCCGCGGCATGGCCGGGTGGAACCATGCCTTTGGCGATGTAACACCTGACGCGTCCATGGCGTTTGCCCATGGCAGGGCCTTCTCGATCAAGGGTCTGCCCGTGGCGCGGGATACGGCGCTCGTCGAAGCTGGCCTCGACTTTGATATCGGCAGTGCCACCACTATCGGCGTCAGCTATACCGGCCAGTTTTCCAACCGCAGCCATGACAATGCCCTCAAGGCCGATCTGACTATCCGGTTTTAGGACCGATGCAGAAATACCGCCCGCCGGGGGAAACTCCGGTGGGTATGCTTCAAACAGTCGGGCATTTTTCGCGTTGCGGAATTTATTGCTGCAAGCCGGGATAGGCCCAAAGCCCCGAGACGCGCATCAGATCGCGATAGATTACCAGCCGTTCATCCGCTGAAACCTTTGCCGCGTCCTCCAGTGTCGGTGCATCAAGCGCCACGACAGGCGTAACATTGGCGCCAATATCATATTGCTTCAGCGCATCTTCGAGCAGCGTGCGGGCACGGCGCATATGGCTGGAACTCGTCACCAGAATAACGCTGTCCGCCGTATGACGCTTCAGGAGATTGGCGACGTTGAGCACATTGCCGACCGTATCCTTGGATTTGTCCTCAATGAGGATGCGATCGCGGTCAACACCCTTTTCCACCAGCCATTTGGTCATAAGATCACCCTCGGTGACACCGGCCTGCGGCTGGCCGCCGGTGACCATGATGCGCGCCGTAGGGTTCGCCTGCGCGGCTTTCAGCGTTACATCCAATCGGTCGAGCAGCGGCTTTTCCATTGTGCCGTCCTTGGCCAGCGCATAGCCAAGCGCCACGATCATAACCTTGCCCTTGAGTGCCGGAATATCGGCATTGGGTTTTTCCGCAATGATCTGTTCGGCGCGCACAAAACGCTGGCGGTAGGCTTCTGCCTTGTCACGGTCGAGCCCTGAAAGCGCCTGATGGGCAAGGGTCGAGCCCGTCTCGTCATTGCCAATACGGGCGAGTGCCTCGATCCAAGCCTGCGCATCGAAGGAGGTCGGGTCCTTTGCCAGAATGTCTTCATAGGTGGCGCGGGCTTCGGTGACTTTCTTTTGCAGGATTTGCGAAGAGGCCACGGCAAAACGGAAATTCATCTGTTCGGGCGCAAGTTTCGAGGCTTCGGCAAAGGATTGCTCCACCACATCATAGCGGCCATGCAGGGTGATACCCTTGAAAATCTCCGCTTCCGCCTTTTTGACGTCGCCGCCACTCCAGTAATACTGCATGCCAGTATCGACCAAAGTCTTGATACGCTCGGCATTTTGCGGGTCAAAGGCGAGGGCAGGCAGCGAAACCCCAAGGGCGAGAAGGGCGGCAGTTCCGGCAATGATCAGGCGTTTCATGGGAGCTTTCTTTGCGGCGTTGGATGTTTTTTCTAAGGATAGGTTAACCGGCGAAATGGTTTTTGCAATCGGCGAAAATCGGATGTTTTTTGAAATTGTGCTGTTCTGTTCATCCTCTAGCACCCCTATATGAAATCCGTACTACAATCCCCCCGGAGTCCTCCCCATGTACGTTGTCTCGCTGAATTACGTCGCCCCGCTTGAAGAGCTTGATGCGGTTATCGATGGGCATATCGCCTTTCTCGACCATCACTATGCATCCGGGACATTTCTGGCGTCGGGCCGCAAAGTGCCGCGCACCGGCGGTGTGATCCTCGCCAGAAGCGAGAGCGAAGAAGCCTTGCGCACAATTCTGGCCGAAGATCCGTTCTGGCAGAAGAAACTGGCGACCTATGATATCCAGCAATTTGTGGCGACCAAGGCGCAAAAGGGGCTGGAAGCGCTGCTCGACTGATCAGAGCAGCGGCGAACAGTTGGCGCTTTTGAGAAAAGCGTCAACCTGCGCTTTCCACGACTGATCAGGCACAAAGCCGCGCACCACAACAAAGCCCTCATCCATATCCGCTTCGATCAGCACCGAATTGGCCGCTGAAACGGGCTTGGTCTTGTTAAGCTCGATCATCTGCAAGGGCCGTGCGACCACAAGATCGAGCTGATCTGCAATGGCGGTGCGGTCGTTGATCGAATAAATATTCTCGCCCTGCCGGTTATAGACCGAAATCGACCAGTAAGGCGCCGTGCCAAGACCGGTAATGTGGGCTGGAAGGTCTGTGATATCGAAGCGGCAGGCCACCGCCTCAAACAGCGGATCAAGCGCCAGCGGCACTGTTTCCTGTGTGGCTTGCCGTACCACCGGGTGAAACGCCCAGTCCTCGCCATAATCAGAGATGCGCGACCACGCATTCCGATCGGAATAATAGGGCACGAGCAGCACCACGGCGACATGGACAAGACCGGCGCCAATCAGACCAAACAGCAGGGCGCGGAGGAATTTACCCATCGCAGCTCACCTTTTTGACCGTGGGGAAGGTCATATCGACCAGACCGGAATTGCTGCCGACGGGGGTGTCGTAAAGCGTCATAACCAGCACCATGCGGCCATCGCCTGTGGTGGCAAGCCAATTGCCTGTTTGTGCCTTCGGCGAGACATTGACGACGAACTTGCCGCTTTCGCTGCGGAAAATCTGGCGCGAATGCAGAGCTGGCAGCCGGTCCGCACCCGGGTCAAGCGGTATAAGCGCCAGATCAGCAGGATAGAGCGTCCAGAAGCGGGAATTGGGGCTGTTGCCGTCAATAGTGTAGGTGCATCGGCGGTTGAGAGCTTGGCCTTGATCATCACGATAGGCATAAAAGGCAAGACCTTCCGCACTGCCCAGCGGAAACGCCCCCTCGCGCGCTGCCCGCGCCTTGGCGTAGGGGTCAGACTGCGGGGTGCCCGCATCGGGATAGCCGGTCCATTGGCCAACGGTCAGCGTGCCGAAGCCGTCGAAGCGGTTGACGGCATACCACGCGCTCAGCGTTCCGCCGCCAACGGCGATCACAAGGGCAATGAGGACGAGGAGCACATTTCGAAGCATAGCGTCAGGACTACACGGGAGCGCTGGTCATAAGCAAGCACTGCGCGATCAAAGCGCAGAGACTTTCGCTGGCAGAACGGGCAGTTTCAGTTCCGGTGCTTCCTTCAGGGCCTGACCAATCTCACGTAAGGAGGTAACGGTCGCATTGGACAAAACGCGCGGACGCTCTTGCGCCTTGAGGGCATCAATATCGTCACCCGTTGCCGGTTTGGCTGCTGCAACCTTCTCCTGTTTCGGCATGGTGGGATCAATGCCCGGAATGGCCTTCAGATCGATATTCTGATGGGCATAATTCATGAAGCGCTGCCATGTCATGGCGGGCAGGATGCCGCCGGTCAATTCCTTGGTCGGGGTGAAATTATCATTCCCGAACCAGACGGCGGCGGTGTAATTGCCGGTAAAACCGACAAACCATGCATCGCGATAGCTCTGCGTGGTGCCGGTCTTGCCCGCCACGCGCGTCATTGGCAGGGCCGCGCGCCGTCCGGTGCCCCATTCGGGCACCTGCGACAGCATGATGTTCATATTGAATGCAGCCTTTTCCGTAAGGGCGCGATGCGGCTTATCCCCGTCGGCCTTCCAATCCCAGAGAACCTTGCCGTTCTGGTCGCTCATCTGCGTGACGGCATGGCGTATACCGGCAATGCCGCCGGTGGCAAAGACATTATAGCCCGTTGCCTGATCCATGACGGTCATGCCTGATGTGCCGAGCACCATGGTCTTGTGCGAACTGATCACCGATTCCACGCCCATGGCCTTGGCCAGCGCTACGATAGGCGCGGTTGTCAGATAGTCCTTGGCGAGGCGTACAGGAACCGTGTTGATCGATTTGACCAGCGCGGTCGTCAGGTCGATCTGACCGAGATATTGACGGGAATAGTTCTGCGGCGACCAGTTGCCCCACGAAACAGCACCGCCCGAGATCATCGTCTTGGGTGTCATGCCCTTTTCCATGGCAGCAGCATAGACATAGGGTTTGAACGAGGAACCCGCCTGACGCAGCGCTGCGGTGGCGCGGTTGAACTGGCTTTCGCCATAGTCGCGGCCACCGACGATTGCCCGTACGGCACCATTGTTTTCGAGCACTACGACGGCAGCCTGCGTGACTTTATATTCCTTGCCGAACTGGCGCAGATGATATTCAGCCGATTCTTCGGCGGCTTTCTGGATGCCCGTATCAAGCGTCGTGCGCACCACCAAAGTGTGGGAGGGCAGTTTCTGGCCAACGCGGCGCACCTCGTCAAACGCCCAGTCGAGGAAATAATCAGGGCTTTCGGACCGGCCGCGATCCACAACCGTTGCGGGATTTCGCCGGGCACCAACAACCTGACCTTCAGTCATCAAACCGCCCTGCACGAGATTGCTGAGCACAACATTGGCGCGCGCACGGGCAGCAGGCAGATTGACATGCGGTGCATATTTGGCCGGAGCCTTGAACAGGCCTGCGAGCATGGCGGCCTCAGCCAGATTGACATCCTTGATGCTCTTGCCGAAATAGAATTCGGAGGCTGCCGCAATGCCGAATGTACCGCCCCCCATATAGGCGCGGTCGAGATAGGTCTGCAGGATTTCCTTTTTAGAAAGATTGGATTCCAGCCACAGCGCCAGAAAGGCTTCCTTGATCTTGCGATCAAGGCTGCGCTCATTGGTCAGGAACAGGTTTTTCGCCAGCTGCTGCGTGATGGTGGAACCACCCTGAACCACGGAATTGGCACGCAGATTTTCCGTCATGGCGCGGGAAAGGCCAAGAAAATCAATACCAAAATGGTCGAAGAAGCGGCGATCTTCCGTCGCAAGAACAGCCTTGATCACATGGTCAGGCAATTCATCGATGGGAACGGCGCTACGATGCAGAATACCCCGTTGGCCGATCTCGTTGCCGTAGCGATCAAGAAAGGTAACGGCAAAATCGTCGCGCGTGCGCCAGTTCTTTTCGGTATCATGGAAGGCAGGAATGGCAAGCGTCAGCATCACGACGGAACCGGCGGTGCCCCAGGTAAAACCTTCACTGAGCACCTCCACAACCGCGCGCCGCCAGCCTGATACGTGGAAGCGGCGGAAGAAAATGGTTGTATCTTCCCAGAATTCGGCAAGGCGGAAACGCAACTCGTAGAGTGACGAATCAATCCACGCATCAAGTCCGAGCAGGGGCGAGACCTTGAATCGCTTGGGTTTGTTCTTGGCCAGAGTGTCTTTGGCCCGAGGCTCGTTCATCATGCCAATCTCTTGTCTGCCTGTCGTCAGCCAACGTCTTCTCGCGAAGATATGGTGTAGCCGATTACGCTTAACAGCTTCTTATGATGGCCGTTATAAGGCTTGGGCAGTCCGTTTCATCCCTTCCTATCTTGAGGAAAAATCTAACTCTTTTTATTGGCATGCCACAAGGGGTAGGGGGATTCGCACCAAGATTTGATGGGTTTTGGGCTTTTAAAAATTCCGCCGAAAATTCCACTTGCAATTGTTTTGCGGCGATGGATTGCTGTGTTTTTGGGTTGGGAGAAAACAAGCATGTCTATTGAACATTGGCTGGCATTCGTCGCGGCATCGGCAATCCTTCTGGCGATTCCCGGACCAACCATTCTGCTTGTTATTTCCTATGCGCTTGGCCATGGCCGTCGCTTTGCCGCTGCAACCGTTGCGGGTGTGGCGCTGGGTGATTTTACCGCTATGACCGCCTCGATGCTCGGCCTTGGTGCGCTGCTTGCGGCCTCTGCTGCCATCTTCACTGTGCTCAAATGGATCGGTGCAGCCTATTTGATTTATCTCGGTATCAAACTCTGGCGCGCTCCAGTTGCCGATACCGCTGCGAGTGATACTCCCGAGACGAATGAAAGTGCGCTGCGTATTTTTCTGCATACCTATGTGGTGACGGCGCTGAACCCGAAAAGCATCATTTTCTTCGTGGCCTTCCTGCCGCAGTTTCTCGACACAACACGTCCGGTTTTTACCCAGATGGTGATCTTTGAAACGACATTCCTTGTGCTTGCGACACTCAACGCTGGCACCTACGCGCTGATGGCATCCATGGCGCGCCAGACTATCCGCAAGCCAAAAGTCCAACGCATCGTCAATCGCACCGGTGGATCGTTGATGATTGGGGCGGGCCTGCTGGCACTAGGCTGGAAGAAAGCCGCCTGACTATTCAAAGGTTTAAAAGAAAATAATCATATTTAGGAAAATAGTCCTTGACTGCGTAACGGAACTCCTGTAGGTTCTGGTTATCGTCAGAAATGTGTCCGGAGAATTCCACCGGCGAACGAACTGACCTTCCCAAGGATTATCCATGACAATGATGACGCGCGGCGAGCAATCGCTCTGTCGACGGCATTCCTATGATCTCTGTCGGCATTACGGAATTTCAACGGATGAAATGGCGCCGGTATTTGGGGTCAGCACAGCGGAATTTGAGCTGCTTGTCATCGATGACGGGCGGACGCTGCAATATCTCGAATGTCAAAATAGTGAACTTACCCTTATTCGCGATCTCATGGAGCTTCTGCGCAAGGAGCTGGGTCAGTTGCAACTAGGCGATGAAACGGCGTCGGCCAAGACGCGGCTGGATGCCTTGGCGCAACTGGCACGGACCATGGACCGGCTCAGTGAAATGCAGCAGAAGCGGACCGAACAGCAACGCTCCATCGTGATGTTGGGTCCGGATGAACTGCGTGAAGTGCTGGTTCGCATTGATGGAAGAATCCATGAACTTGCCCTATGCCGAGCTGATCAACTGGTGCGCCAACAATCTCAGCCCCATGCAGATACAGGCTTTGACCAATGAATGGATATTTCAGGGACGGGCCAGTCAACAGCCGCCATATCATGACTGGCGCACGTGGCTGATCCTTGGYGGGCGCGGTTCCGGCAAAACCCGCGCCGGAGCCGAGTGGGTCAACAGCATTGTGCATGGATTTCCGCCATTCAAATCGCCAGCCGCGCTCAACATCGCACTGGTTGGTGAAACCCTTGCGGATGTGCGCGAAGTTATGATTGACGGGCCGTCCGGCATCATGGCGGTGTCGCGGACTGAACGCCCGCGCTTTGAGGCAACGCGCCGACGGCTCATCTGGGCCAATGGCGCGACGGCGGCGATGTTTTCATCCGAAGATCCGGATAGTTTGCGCGGACCGCAATTTGGCGCGGCCTGGTGTGACGAGTTGGGGAAATGGAAACATGCGCAGGAAACCTGGGACATGCTGCAATTTGGTTTGCGGCTTGGCGACAATCCGAAGCAGGTTGTAACAACAACACCAAAGCCGACCGCCTCGCTGAAGGCTTTGATGAACGACAGAACTGTTTTGGTGAGCCGGATGCGCACCGCCGAGAATAATGCCAATCTGGCCCAGAGCTTTCTTGCGCATATGGAAAAGCTTTACGGTGGAACGCGGCTGGGACGACAGGAGCTAGATGGCGAACTGATTGAGGAGCGCCGCGATGCCCTGTGGTCGCGGACGATGATGGAAGAGATTTATCGTGCCGACATCCCGGAAATGCAAAGGATTGTTGTCGCAATCGATCCGCCAGCCAGCGCAACGCGAAAGTCCGACGCTTGCGGGATCGTTGCTGCAGGGGTCGATGCGGACGGTATGGGGTGGATACTCGCCGATGAGAGTTTTGGTCCGGCCAAACCTATTCAATGGGCCAAACGTTCCATCCAGCTGTTCTACAGGCTAGAGGCCGATCTGATCGTGGCTGAGATAAACCAGGGCGGCGATATGGTTGCCGCTGTTATCGCTGCTGAGGATAACACTGTGCCAGTTCGCGGCGTGCGGGCCAATCGCGGCAAAGCGCTGCGGGCTGAGCCCATCGCCGCATTATATGAACAGGGCAAGGTGCGGCACGCGGGCCGCTTTCCGGCGCTGGAGGATGAAATGTGTGATTTCACCCATGCAGGATTATCGAGCGGGCGTTCACCAGACCGTGTTGATGCGTTGGTCTGGGCTCTGAGCGAACTGATGCTGAAAAAAGAATCAAGCCCACGCATTCGCGTTGTGGGCTAAACCTCGGGTTGCTTGGAAAAGTGGAGAGATTATTGTAAGGTCTTGGAGTGGAGACGCGAGCTTTTGCCCGCGCCTCCTTTTCCTAGTGTATGAAATTGACCCGGATTACGAGGTACCAGCTCGTCCGGGTCTTTTTCATTTCCAGGGTGATRCTAAGTGGTAGATACCACATCATTCACCTCCAAGTTTGAGAGCAAGGCCATTGCTGTGGTCGGGAGGCCTATCGTCCCGATACACCGGCTGGMTCGRTGTTTMCTGCTTCGCYCTCAAAACTYGTTCYSGYTCAACACMWTGCCGGGTTTYTYGAACAGGTCCACGAATGCAGAGTTGTAATTGCGTTCGCTCTSGCGGAACYGGGTTGTCTTGAGACCGGGGAACTCAATTCCCGAATGGAGTGTCCACTCTGGGTTGCTTGGAAAGACCGGGAAATTATAGTAAGGTCTTGGAGTGGGACGCGAGCTTTCGCCCGCGCCCCTTTTCTTAGAACCTGAAATTGACCCGGATTACGAGGGACCAGCTCGTCCGGGTCTTTTTCATTTCTAAGGTGATGCTAAGTGGCGGATACCACATCATTCACCTCCAAGTTTGAGAGCAAGGCCATTGCTGTGGTCGGGAGGCCTATCGTCCCGATACACCGGCTGGCTC
>NZ_JBFRDN010000038.1:0-40602 GCF_052113785.1 Phyllobacterium sp. TAF24
AACGCCTTTGCACAACCGGAAATGTTTCAGATTGTGCAAGATGGTATTGAAGGCTGATCTCCCCCCTTGTGGGGGAGATGTCCGACAGGACAGAGGGGGTGAAAACTGCCCCATATTATCCAAACTTTTTTATTGATTGATCAGTCAATCAAGAATAATATTTCCTTCGAACGAGGTTACCCACATGCCCAAAGTCGGAATGGAACCACTGCGCAAGCGGGAGTTGATTGATGCGGCTATTCGCACGATTGGCCAGCGCGGCTCGCTTGATGTGACAGTTGCGGAGATCGCCCATGAAGCGGGTGTTTCGCCGGCGCTGGCGCATCACTATTTCGGCGGCAAGGAACAGCTGATCCTTGCC
The DNA here is from genome assembly GCF_052113785.1 of Phyllobacterium sp. TAF24. Classification (NCBI taxonomy): domain Bacteria; kingdom Pseudomonadati; phylum Pseudomonadota; class Alphaproteobacteria; order Hyphomicrobiales; family Phyllobacteriaceae; genus Phyllobacterium; species Phyllobacterium sp. TAF24. The sequence goes on from NZ_JBFRDN010000038.1 coordinate 362, forward strand.
ACCATGCGCCATCTGCTGAAAGAACTTGGACAGGATTTGCGGGCGGCGTTGGGAACAGCACACACCCCAGCCCAGCGCGTTGGGGCGATTATTGCGGTGAACTTTTCCGCCTCGCAATTTGCACCCCAGACTGTCGCCGCATGGCTGGCCTTTTACGTCCACGCCCAGCAATCGGATGAAACGCGCCGTCTCTTGCGCGTCTATGCGCGGCGCATGCACTCCAATCTCGCCTATGCGCTCAGCCGGATGACTGACCGGGCCACCGCAGTACAGATTGCGGAGGGCACCGGCGCGATGATTGACGGGCTCTATATTCGTCATGCGCTGCGTAATGGCGCGCCTGAGGCAGCCTCGGCAATCGCGCTTGTGGAAGATTATGTGACGACGAAACTTGCCGCTGCCGGAGCGCCCCAATGACAAGGCCGAATATTCTTATCCTGATGGTCGATCAGCTGAACGGGACATTGTTCCCGGATGGCCCTGCTGATTTCATCCATGCGCCGCATCTGCGTGCCCTCGCCGACCGTTCAGCCCGTTTTGCCAATACCTATACGGCCTCACCGCTTTGTGCCCCTGCCCGTGCATCATTCATGTCCGGGCAACTGCCATCGCGCACCCGCGTCTATGACAATGCGGCGGAATTTGCCTCGGATATTCCAACCTATGCGCACCATCTGCGCCGGGCTGATTATTACACCGGCCTATCCGGCAAGATGCATTTTGTCGGGCCGGATCAGTTGCACGGCTTTGAGGAACGCCTGACCACGGATATCTACCCCGCCGATTTCGGCTGGACGCCTGACTATCGCAAGCCGGGCGAGCGGATTGACTGGTGGTATCACAATCTCGGTTCTGTTACGGGCGCTGGCATCGCCGAAACCAGCAACCAGATGGAATATGATGACGAGGTGGCTTTTCACGCCACGCAAAAGCTTTATCAGCTGTCGCGCACATCAGACGATGCCGCACGCCGCCCGTGGTGCCTGACGGTCTCCTTTACCCATCCGCATGACCCCTATGTGGCCAGACGCAAATATTGGGATCTTTATGAGAATTCCCCAGCGCTGGAACCGGCTGTTGGTCCCATTGCCTATGAGGCGCAGGACCCGCATTCGCAGCGGTTGATGCAGGCCTGCGACTACACCAAGTTCGACATCACACCTGACAATGTTCGCCGCGCACGTCAGGGCTATCTCGCCAATATTTCCTATGTGGATGACAAGGTGGGCGAGATACTCGAGGTGCTGCGGGCAACGCGCATGCTCGACAACACGATTATCGTTTTCACCTCAGATCATGGCGATATGCTCGGCGAGCGCGGCCTGTGGTTCAAGATGAACTTCTTTGAAGGCTCCGCGCGCGTGCCGCTGATGATTGCAGGTCAGGGCATCAAGCCGCAACGTATCAGCCAGCCTGTTTCAACGCTCGATATCAACCCGACACTGGCGGCGCTTGCCGGTATTGACATCGCATCGGTCAAACCATGGACAGATGGCGAGGATTTGAGCGGCGTTATCGCGGGCGGCAAACGGCAGGGGCCGGTGCTGATGGAATATGCGGCTGAAGGTTCCAACGCCCCGCTCGTCTGCATTCGCGATGGCCAGTACAAGTTCGTGCATTGCGAGATCGATCCACCGCAACTGTTTGATCTGGAATCGGATCCGCAGGAGTTGGCCAATCTTGCCGATGACCCCGCCCATGCGAAACTGCTTGCCCAGTTCCAGACGGCGGCCAGGGCGCGCTGGGACACGGCGGCCTATGATGCGGCAGTGCGTGAAAGTCAGGCACGGCGCTGGATTGTCTATGAGGCACTGCGCAACGGCTCGCATTATCCGTGGGATTATCAGCCGCTGCAAAAGGCGTCCGAGCGCTATATGCGCAATCACATGGATCTGAATGTTCTGGAAGAGAACGCCCGCTTTCCGCGCGGCGAATAGGTGAGAGCTATGGAAGCAGATTTCGTTATCATCGGTTCCGGTTCGGCTGGATCGGCCATGGCCTACCGCCTGTCGGAGGATGGCAAATATTCGGTCATCGTCATCGAGTTTGGCGGCACCGATATCGGGCCGTTCATCCAGATGCCGGCAGCCTTATCCTTCCCGATGAACATGAGCACCTATGACTGGGGGTTTTCCTCCGAGCCGGAGCCGCATTTGGGCGGGCGCACGCTGGTCACGCCACGCGGCAAGGTCATCGGCGGTTCGTCCTCCATCAATGGCATGGTCTATGTGCGCGGCCACGCCCGTGACTTTGATCATTGGGCCGAGAGCGGCGCGACCGGCTGGTCCTATGCGGATGTCCTGCCCTACTTCAAGCGCATGGAACATTCCCATGGCGGCGAAGCGGGTTGGCGCGGCACCGAAGGCCCGATGCATGTGCAGCGCGGGCGACGTGACAACCCCCTTTTCCACGCGTTCGTTGATGCGGGCAGAGAGGCGGGTTTCGAAGTTACCGAGGATTATAACGGCGCCAAGCAGGAGGGCTTTGGTGCGATGGAGCAGACGATCCATAATGGCCGCCGCTGGTCCACCGCCAACGCCTATATGCGCCCGGCGCTCAAACGCAGGAATGTTAATCTGGTCAATGGCTTCGCACGGCGTGTGGTCATCGAGAATCAACGGGCAACGGGCGTTGAAATCACCCGGCGCGGCAAGACCGAGATCATCCGCGCCCGGCGTGAGGTGATCATTGCGGCCTCGTCCATCAACTCGCCAAAACTGTTGATGTTATCAGGGATTGGCCCCGCCAACCATCTAAAGGAACATGGTATCGCCGTGGTCGCAGATCGCGCCGGTGTCGGCCAGAACCTGCAGGATCATATGGAAGTTTATATCCAGCAGGAGAGTCTGAAGCCGATCACGCTCAACTCCAAGCTCGGGCTGTTCTCCAAGGCACGGATCGGGGCGCAGTGGCTGTTCTTCAAAACGGGTGATGGCGCGACAAATCATTTCGAATCCGCCGCCTTTGTGCGCTCCAAACCCGGTGTCGATTATCCTGATATTCAGTACCATTTCCTGCCCGCCGCGATCCGCTATGACGGCAAGGCGGCATCGAAGGGTCACGGGTTTCAGGCGCATGTCGGGCCGATGCGGTCGAAGTCACGCGGCAGCGTTACCCTGCGTTCGTCCGATCCATTCGAGAAGCCAAAAATCCTTTTCAACTATATGTCGCATCCGGATGACTGGACCGATTTCCGCCATGCGGTGCGCTTGACGCGCGAGATTTTCGGACAGGCCGCCCTGACGCCCTATCGTGGCCCGGAGATTTCTCCGGGTGCGCATGTGCAGTCTGATGATGCGATTGACGATTTTCTGCGCGAGCATGCGGAGAGTGCTTTCCATCCCTGCGGCACCTGCAAGATGGGTGCGGTTGATGATCCGATGGCGGTTGTCGATCCGCAATGCCGGGTGATTGGTGTCGAGGGTCTGCGGGTGGCCGATTCCTCCATCTTTCCACGGGTGACCAATGGCAACTTGAATGGCCCGTCTATCATGACTGGTGAAAAGGCATCCGACCATATTCTTGGTCGCGATCCCCTGCCGCGTTCCAATCAGGAGCCGTGGATTAACCCGCGCTGGGAAGTGAGTGACCGGTGATGGCGGGTGATCTTGCCTTGCACAATCTGTTCGTGGTTCGACAAGCTCACCATGAGGGACAGGGGTGATGCAATGCTAATCGCAAAGAGTGCAGAACTTGCAGAACTTGACTCCCTTTCATCACCCCCGTCCCTCATGGTGAGCTTGTCGAACCACGAACCACGCACAACTCTGCCAAGGTGAAATAAGCTATCGATGAATAAACCCAAGGAGAACACCATGCGCGCGCAGCCCAAGGCATCGCATTTTATCAATGGCCGCTTTGTTGAGGACAAGGCGGGCAAGCCGCTGGATGTCATCTATCCCGCAACCGGCGAGATCATTGCAAGACTGTTTGGCGCAACGCCTGCGCTGATCGAGCAGGCGGTGCAGGCTGCCGCTTCAGCGCAACCCGCATGGGCGGCGCTGAAGCCGGTGGAGCGCGGGCGTATCTTGCGCCGTGCGGCTGATCTGTTGCGCGAACGCAATGCGGAAATCGCCGAACTTGAGACCCTCGACACGGGCAAGGCCATTCAGGAAACGCTGGTAGCCGATCCGGCGTCGGCCGCCGATGCGCTGGAATTTTACGGCGGCATCATTGCCGGGTTCAACGGTGAGATGATCGAGCTTGGCGGTTCCTATGCCTATACCCGCCGCGAAGCACTTGGCGTCTGCGTTGGTATCGGCGCGTGGAATTATCCTATTCAGGGTGCAGGCTGGAAATCAGCCCCGGCGCTGGCCGCAGGCAATGCCATGATCTTCAAGCCTTCGGAAAATACCCCGCTTTCGGCGCTGGCGCTGGCCGAGATTTACAAGGAAGCTGGCCTCCCCGATGGCCTGTTCAACGTGTTGCAGGGTTTTGGCGATGTCGGCTCGCAGCTTGTCGACCATCCGCTGGTGGCAAAGGTATCGCTGACCGGCTCGGTGCCAACAGGCAGAAAAGTACTGGCGCAGGCCGGTTCGCACATGAAGCACGCAACGATGGAACTCGGCGGCAAATCCCCACTGATCATTTTTGATGATGCGGATGTGGAAAATGCCGTGGGCGGTGCGCTGCTTGGCAATTTCTATTCGACGGGACAGGTCTGCTCGAACGGCACCCGCGTTTTTGTGCAGAAGGGTATCAAGGACAAATTTCTCGACCGGCTGGTGACCCGCACCAAAGCCATTCGTCTCGGCGATCCGCTTGACCCGGAAATCCATCTCGGACCACTGATCAATGCCGCCCAGCGTGACAAGGTGGTTGCCTATATCGAAAAGGGTAAGGCCGAGGGCGCCACGCTGGCCTTTGGCGGCGGCGTTCCCAAAATGCAGGGCTTTGAGGCGGGCTGCTATGTGGAGCCGACGATTTTCACCGGTGTGACCGACGCAATGACCATCGCACAGGAAGAAATCTTTGGTCCTGTCATGGCGGTTCTTGATTTCAACGATGAGGACGAAGTGGTTGCCCGCGCCAATGATACGGAATTCGGTCTGTCCGCCGGTGTGTTCACCAAAGACCTCTCCCGCGCCCACCGCGTCATCAGCCAGTTGAAGGCCGGAACCTGCTGGATCAACACTTATAATCTGGCACCGGTGGAAATGCCGTTCGGCGGCTTCAAACAATCGGGCGTTGGCCGTGAAAACGGTCTGGCGGCACTTTATCACTACAGCCAGATCAAGTCCGTCTATGTGGAGACAGGCAAGGTCGAAAGCCCCTACTAAAAACGAAAGGCGGGGCATGCCCCGCCTTTTCAATCATTTGCCGTAAATGGCGTCGCGGACCCCATCGGGGAATGCGCCGATCATGCCCGCATAAGCGGTATTGGTCAGCGCGACGACGGTCAGCTTGCGCACTGGATCGACAAACCATGACTGGCCATAGACGCCGCCCCACCTCCATGTTCCTGCCGATTGCGGTGAGCCTCCCGCTGCCGGGTCTTTCACGATAGAAAACCCAAGGCTGAAACCCGTGCCGGGAGGTGCGACATCCAGAACAAGATCGCCAATCTGGCTGTTTTCCAGAAGTTTAAGACTGTCCGCTTTGAGCAAGGGAGCGCCACCCTTCCTCAGCGCTTCAAGGAAGCGGATATAATCATCGGCGGTTCCGGCCATGCCCCCGCCGCCTGAAGCATAGGACGCGGCATCAAATATCCGGTCCGGTGCAAAGCTGACCCCACCATCGAAGAACGGCACACGATGGGACTTGCCCATACGCACTGGCGGTTCGCCGTCGCCATAGGCCACGGCCAGTCTTGCCCGGTCAGCAACGGTAAAGCCGGTGTCATCCATGCCAAGCTTGCCGGTGACATTCTCCTTCACCAATTCCGGCAGGGATTTGCCCGTTGCCTTGGCCAGGACAGCGCCCAGCACATCAAGGCCCACCGAATAACCCCATGCGGTGCCGGGTTCATGGGAAAGGGGCACACTGGCAATGCGGCGGAGATTTTCCTCGATGGAAAGTCCGGGTTGATCGAGACCATCGGAAACACCGGCCTTGAGATAAGGGCCACCGGCGGGCTGGAGAAAGCCATAGGTCAGACCAGATGTATGGCTCATGAGTTGGCGGATCGTGATGACTGCTTCCCGGCCATCGGCTGTTTTTGGCCGGAAATCCGGAAGATAAGTCGTAACAGGATCATCCAGTTTCAGCTTGCCCTCTTCCACCAATCGCAGCGCCGTAACAGCCACAATAGGCTTGGTCAGCGAGGCAACGCGGAAAATCGCATCTTCCTTGATCAGGGTCTTTGCCTCGCGATCGGCAAAACCGGCGGCGCGGCGATAGACGATCTTGCCGTCTTCGGCCACCAGAATGACCGTGCCCACTATGGTCTGGTCGGCAATGGCGTCATCAATCACCTTGTCAAGGCGGCCCTTGAAATCGGCCTCAACAGTCAGCCCTGGCGTGTTCGTAGCAAGTGTTGTCAGAGTAGCGGCAACTGGTATGTTCATAGACCTGTTCCTTTTTCATAGTGGTCACTATATAAAAGAACTAACACGCGTTTCTTTCCTGTCAACTAATTTATTAGTGGTCACTATGAAAATAATTGAAGACTCCGCCAATTCCCCTGAAGAGCCCGCCCGCAGGCGTGGCCGTCCGCGCAGCTTTGACCGTGAAGCGGCGCGCGACAAGGCGATGATGCTGTTCTGGCAGCGCGGCTATGAGGGCACGTCGATCAACGATCTGACGGAGGCCATGGGCATTACACCGCCCAGCCTCTACACGGCGTTCGGATCAAAGGAAGAGCTTTATATGGAGGTGCTGTCGCTCTACAAGATCGGCCCCGGTGCCTATTTCACCGAAGCACTCGCAGAGGAAAAGACGGCAAAGGGCACCATTTCGCGCCTGCTCCATGGTGCCGCCTCCAGTTTTGTCTTTGGTCCCGGTGGCTGCATGATCTCGACGGCCGCACTTTCCTGCGCGCCTGATGTCAAGAGTGTTGCAGATAAGGTTGCAGCCATGCGCAGCGCCACGCTTGGCGTTCTTACCGGCCTCGTGCAACGGGCGATAACGGATGGCGAGGTGCCCGCCTCGACCAATGCTCAACATCTGGCGCGGTTTTACGGCGCCATCATTCAGGGCATGTCGGTGCAGGCGCATGATGGCGCGACGGTGGATGAGCTAACGGCGATTGCAGAAACGGCGATGAGTGCTTGGCCTGAAAAAGCTTCAGACTAAGCCTTGCCGATGTAATCCACATATTGCGTGAGCGCACAAACCAGATGATAGAAGATCGAAGCGGGCACATCTTCCGCCCGCGCCCGGCCCTTTTCATCGATCAGGTCAATCCACAGACCTTTGGGCGCCTGTTCGATATGCCAGCGGAACAGCCGCCCTACCCGTGCTTCTACCTCAGGCTTCAGGTCAGGCCCACCATTGCCGTCAAGCGCGATAGCGGCTTTTACCGCTTCGGTCTGCGGCCAGCTGCGTGAATTGGTATCAAGCGGCAAACCATGACGGGAAACCGCGCCATAGGCCAGTTCCGTTGTGCGGTTCAGGCCGTTGGCGATGGCCGAAGCATAGAGTTTTCGCGCATAGCGGATGACATCCTTCTGGCCTGACGCGGCGGCGAAATTGGAGAGCAGATAGGCCCACTCGAAATGATGCCCCGGCTCCGTCCATTCGCCTTTCTCACCCGGTGCCCGCTCCCAGTCATCGGTAAAAAATTCGCCGAGCGTCCAGGTTTCCGCATCGAAAAAGTGATGGCGGAACAGATCGACGATACGCGCTGCACGTTGGAGATAATCCCTGTTGCCAGTGACATCGTACCAGGCGAGAAATGATTCCAGCAGATGCATATGCGGGTTGGAACGGCGCAGGCCGGTATCCCCCGGCATTTCGAGGAAACCACGCAGCTTTGAATCGGCGAGATATTCATCAATGAAGGCAAAGGTTTCCGTGGCAAGCCCCAGCGCCTGCGGATGGCCAGCGCGATGCGCATGGGCCAGCGCCAGAAGCACGAAGGACTGGTCATAGGCATCCTCAGCCCCGTCGAGAACCGTGCCGTCAGGATTGAAAGTCTTTACCCAGCCGCCACGTTTGGTCCGGCCATTGGCGGTGATGAAGCGAATGCCGTGGTCGATCAAATCATTGGCCGGACCATCCCAGCCCATTTCGTGCGCGACGGCAAAAGCATAAATCTGCCGCGCCGTGGTGCGCATGCGTTTTGTCCGGGTTATCGGCGTGGCATCGAAGGTCAGCGCCTCGTGAAAGCCGCCATAGCGCGTATCAACGCCCACCGTGGACCAGAGCGGCAATGTTTCTTCAAACAGCCAGTGGCGCACCCGTTTTTCATAGGCGCCCACCTGCGGCAGGCGGTCCTGCGCAGGCGTGAATTTGGTTTCCAGTCGCCCAGTCTTTTCCAGCTGCTCGACGATCTTGCGGACATTCTGGCTTTCGGTCACGGGCGCAACGAATGTCGCGTCGGAGGTCGACACAACAGCCAGATCACGCAGGCCGATGGCGGAAAGCAGGCGGCCATTGCTGCGCAGATAGCTATTCTCACAATCAATGGCGACGACATCACCGACAATCACATTGCCGCTGCCATCGGTCGAGCTGACTTCCAAAAGCGATTGCCACGAGCCCAGATCATTCCAGCGAAACCGCGCAGGAACCAGCGCAATATCTTTCGCGTGCTCCATGATTGCATAGTCGACGGAGATGGACGGCACTTCCGCATAAAGATCATGCGGCAGATAGGTGCCGGAGATATTGCTGGTCGCTTCGTCAAGCGCTGCAACGGCGCCATCCCAGATCTTCGGCGCATGCGCCCGGAATGCATCGCGCATGGTACTGGCACGGAAAAGAAAAATACCGGAATTCCAGAGAAAGTTCTTCGATTCGAGATATTGGATCGCAGTCTTMTCATCGGGCTTTTCCACGAACCGGATCACGTCGCGCGTATTGTCATCCCCGGGGCCGACCTCAATATAACCGTAACCGGTTTCCGGCCTGTCAGGCTGAATGCCAAAGACGACGATTCGTCCCGCCATGGCAGCGTCCGTGCCAGCCTCTACCGTATTCCAGAAGTCACGATCGGTGGTGATTTCATGATCGGACGGAACGACAAGAACAAGATCATCGCCATGCTCACGCAGGGTAATCTCGGTTGCCAGCACCACCGCCGCGGCCGTGTTGCGCCCCATGGGTTCAAGAATCGCGCGGCCCCCGGCCAGATCAACGCCTGACAGATCCTGGCTGATCCTGTCCGCATGACGCTCGGAGGCAAGCAGATAGACAGGAACGGAGGTTTCGCCGCCCCGCGCACTCATGCGCTTGACGGTACGCAAAAGCATCGAGCCCTGACCGGAAAGATTGTGAAACTGCTTTGGAAAGTCTTCACGCGATAAAGGCCAAAGCCTTGAACCGACACCACCACTCATGACAAAGCTGATAATACGCTTCATTCCCGACGTCATTGCATGCAACCTCATTGTTTCAGTCGATATCTCGTCCGATATACAATTCGCGATCTTTCGGCAGACTTTGCGATACACCGCATCACCTGTGTTTTATCGATACAAGACTTTCATTGACGATCACAAGACCGGTTCCGCCATTTCCAGAACATGGTTTATGTTTGCACCGCTATAATTCAAAAAGTGCTGACGAAACGACTTGCGGGCACAAAAACGCGGCGGTATATAGCCCGACATCGCTGGTCACGGAGTGTAGCGCAGCCTGGTAGCGCACGTCGTTCGGGACGACGGGGTCGGAGGTTCGAATCCTCTCACTCCGACCAGTGTTTTCAATCACATAAATTATTGCACTGAAAATTTGTGTCCTTTTCCGTGTCATTGCCACTCCCGCAATGAAGAGGGGCGGATATGTTTATAAAACATATGAGTTCATCAAAATAGCTTATCATTGAAATTGGGTTTGGCCGGAAACTACCGCGGAACGCCGTTACAATTCTCATTCAGCCCTACCCTCTATGTCCAGAAGGATATGAAACCGGCTAGGAAAACCTGCGTGTGCCACACTCACATAGTATTGTTTTTAAATGTTCTCAACAAAATGGATATCTTTTAATATCCTTTGCATTGCATAATGCATATCTATTGATATCTTTTTACCACAACTGGATATCAATTAATTGCCTTTTCATCTCATTTGGAATATTTATTGATATCCATCAACGCAGGACTCATACCATGAGTGTAAAAGACACCGTGGCGCGCCAATATAAAAAATTGGCAGATCATGGCCTACAGCAGGTTAGCGGACTTCTTGTGCCACCGGAGGGGTGGATCGCGACATTGCGCAAGGCTCTGGCTATGAGCGGTCCGCAACTGGCAAAAAGAGCAGGCATAACAAAAGCTGCTATTTATCAGGCTGAACGCAATGAACGGGAGGGAGCAATTACCCTCAATCAGATGCAGAAAATGGCAGAGGCGCTTGGCGGACGATTCGTTTATGCTGTTGTGCTTCATGAAAGGGTTGAAGATGTCCTCAAAGCTCAAGCTTTGAAGAATGCTGGAGATATTGTCAGACGCGCAAGTTCTCACATGGCTCTGGAGCAACAATCTTTATCTCAGGAACAGACACAAATTGAGATTGATGGGCTCGCCGACAGTATGATCCGGCATATGCCTCCCAACTTTTGGGAAAACACTTAGTGTTCGAGGAGGCAAAAGGCGCCACGCGCCTCGAACCTGATGAAATTCATGGACTTAAATTCAGTCACATCACGACACGCAGTGAGCTTGATGAATTGGAACAAGCCAATATTGAGCAAGGTCTCCTGTGGCTTGGGCGGCGACGTGGCGGCGACATTCTGACGGATAGCTTTATCCGGACCTTGCATGTTCGTTTATTCGGCGACGTCTGGAACTGGGCGGGTAACTACCGGCGAAGCGAAAAAAACATTGGTATCGATCCGCTCCAAATTTCCACGCAAGTTCGCATACACTTGGACAATGTCCGCTATTGGGCAGAAAATGCCGTCTACACGCCCTTAGAGGCAGCGGCTCGATTTCATCATCGATTGGTTCAGATTCATCCATTCCCAAACGGCAACGGTCGACATACACGCATTGCTGCCGATGTATTTCTGGCTGATTATTACGGCCATTCGCCAATCCAATGGGCAAATGGATTTGACCTGCAAGCCGATAACGAGCGGCGGACAACCTATCTAAAAGCCTTGCGAAATGCGGATGCAGGAGATTTCGGAGCACTCCTGATCTTCGTGGGGGCGTGATGTTGCGACGGCCTTCGTATCTTAGGCCTCTCTAATGCAGTGTCTCTCCGCCCTCAGGATCGATCAGGCTTGCAAGGCCCTCTTCTTCGACGGCCCGTAAAAACTCGTCAAAGGCGGCCTGATCCGTCTCGAAAGGATCATCCCAGATGATTGAGTCCTTGTCCTCTGTCACCACCTCCAGCGTCCATTCGCTCTGCTCTGCAAGGCGATAAATCTCGACGCTCACGGTTATTCCGTCGCGGGTAAACTCTTTCGACAACCGCGATACAACCAGTTCGGGTTCTTCATCATCCATCATGTGCCCCTTGGGACCTCAAGTTGTTTTTTCAATCATCTTACGACGTACCGGGAAATAGCAAGCCAGAAAATGGAAATCCTTTCCATTCCGGGCTGCATCTTTCCTATCGGCGCAAATATCCGCATAATTTGTGACAATTGAAACTCGCGGCGAAGAAGAGCCGGGCCTATTATGATTACCCGCGAAAAGGGCTGGCTGACAGTGAAGGCGTTAACCCGCCTTTTTCAGCGCATCCATGACGAGACAGGTTTCCGAACCGTGGGCGACAAGCCTGCCGCTGCTGTCAAAAATCTTGCCTTCGGCGCTCGCTGTCCGGCTACCGGAATGCAGCATAATGCCTTCGCAGCGCAGATTACCCGTTGTTTCAAGCACGGAACGGACGAATGTCGTTTTCATTTCCAGTGTCGTATAGGTTTGTCCAGCCTTCAGCGTTGACTGCACCGCACAGCCCATGACCGTATCGATCAGCAGGGAAATCCATCCTCCATGGACGAAACCCATAGGATTATAGAATCGCTTTGATGGCCGTGCCTCAAACACGACCTTGCCCGTTTCGACCGAAATCGGCCAAAGATCGGTGGTTTCAGCAAATGGCGGTGCGGGATAGGTGCCATCCAGCAATCCCTGCAGAAGATCGAGCCCCGAAAGCGTTGCGGCAACCTCGGGGGGAACCAGACCAAAAGTTGTATTGAGCATCTCGGACATATCTGGCTCCTGCAATGGTTGCCGGCTTGTTGGATGGGCTTCATATTATGACCATCATATGATATGTCAATCGCCATACAACGGGTAGACGAGGGAGGCTGATGCGCTATTCCAAGGACCATAAAGCCGAGACACGCCAGCGCGTTATAGAGGTTGCGTCAAAACGCTTCCGCAAGGATGGGATTGAAGCAACGGGTCTGGCTCGCCTGATGGCTGATGCGGAACTGACCCATGGCGGTTTTTACGCGCATTTTTCATCCAAGGAACAATTGGTGCAGGAGTCCATCACGGCAGCGGTGGATTCATCCCGCGATTATCTGGTGCATGCGGTAAGAAGTGCGCGGGCGCGCGGTGCGGACGGGATGGAGGCTATCATACACGCCTATCTGCGCCCCGCGCATGTGAAGCACCCGGAGCTTGGCTGCGCCATTCCATCACTGGTTGCGGAGGTTGGCCGTCTCTCGATCGAGATACGCGAACGATTGGTCGAGATCGTCGATGCGCTTGTTGATCTGATTGCGTCAGTATTGCCCAAACATCTTGAAAAAGAAGCGGCAACAGAGAGAAGTCGTGCGGTATTGGCTTCCATGATCGGCACCCTGCAACTGGCAAGACTGGTGACAGACGAGGAAACATCCGCGAATATTCTGGCTTCGGGCCGGCAAGCCGCTCTGGCACTGGCGCGGCAAGCCTGATCCCGATGATCGACTAGCAAGCTATTCGCCTTGCGAAGACATATTGTTTCATTATCATTCCGAACAAACGCGCAGGCATGGCCAGAGACCAATGCCCAACGAGAGATATGACTGGAGCTACCATGTACAGGCCACCTGCATTTCGCGAAGATCGTCTTGACGTCATGCACGATCTGATCCGCAAACACCCGCTGGCTATGCTGGTGACAGGCGGCGAGCACGGGTTGATGGCCAACCTCATTCCGTTTGAGATCGACCCGGATGGCTCGCCAAACGGCACGCTTCGGGCTCATCTCGCCAAAGCCAATGAGCAGGTTGCGGMCCTGCAGGCGGGTGCGGAAGCCATGATCATCTTTCAGGGACCGAACACCTATGTGACGCCCTCGTGGTATGCGACGAAGCGCGAACACGGCAAGGTTGTCCCTACCTGGAATTACGTGGTTGTGCAGGCATGGGGAACCCCGCACGTCGAAGATGGCGCGGAGTGGCTGCGCCGGCAGATCGGCAGCCTGACACGCACACAGGAGGCGGGCCGCGCGCAGCCATGGGCGGTCGAGGACGCGCCTGAGAATTTCATCGCCGGGCAGATCAAGGGCATTATCGGCATTGAAATCCCGATCTCGCGCATTGAAGGCAAATGGAAGGTCAGCCAGAACAGGGGCGAAGCTGACAGAACAGGCGTGGCTGATGGCCTGCGGCAGGAAGGCCCGGAAGCCGAGGCCATGGCGCGGATTGTCGATGAACGGGGGAAGCTCGGCGGCAATTAAGCAAGCGACCAAACAGGAGGGGATATGATGCGCAGCGCTTTACTGACTGGATTCATGTGCCTTGCGGCGATATCCACGCAATCTGCATGGGCAGAGAACAGCAAGGGATTTCAACTCACCATTGATGGCAAACAGACCGGCATCAATGTTGGTGAGACCGTGACCGTCACAACCGGCGACGGCAAGGAAATAAAGGTAGCGCTGGAGCGTTCAAAATTTGCGACAGCCTCGGGCGCATTGTTCTCTTTCGATCATCCGGGTGATCTTAATCCCGCGAAAACCGAAATCAGCCGGGGCATCACACAATATTTCCTGACGTCCGCCACCGGAACATCGGTTATCGTGCAGGAATATGACCGTTCGGATGCGGATTCCATCGCGTCCCGGATGATCAAGGGATTCACCAATGATGACCGAAAGGCCGGAGCCAAGATCAAAGAAACACCAACCGAGCGCAAACTTGAATCGGGCAAAACCCTTAAAGGCATGAAAGCGGTGATCGGAAGAAAATCCACCCATCTCATCAGAGAGGCATTCTCCACCGTTAATGGCAACAAAGGCATCGTCATCCTGACACGTTTCAATGAGGATAACAGCCCCGCGGAAGAACGTGCAGTCATCGACACATTCTGGAAAAGCCTGAAGATCAATCTGTAATTGCACTTATGCCGCTATCGATGCCAGTTCGATACGATTGCGGCCAAGGCGCTTGGCCCGGTAAAGCGCGATATCCGCTTCTTCGATAAGGTCAGTCAGCGACTGGTGCTGCGAGGTGAAGGTCGAAACACCGGCGCTGACAGTCACATGCGCTTGCGTGCGCCCGAAATCGAAGAAGGTTTCGTTGACGCGCCGCCGGATTGCTTCGGCCATGGCCATGGCTTCTTCGGCGTCAGCCGTGGGCATCAGGATCGCAATCTCCTCGCCGCCATAACGGGCCACGAGATCTGATTTGCGCACCAGCGAGCGGATGATGGTGGAGATTTCGACCAGCACCAGATCGCCATTGGAATGGCCCCAATGATCATTGATGCTCTTGAACGAGTCGATATCGATCATGACAAGCGAAAAGACATCGCCGCCCGTTGAAGCCGCCTTGCGGAATGTGCGGCGCGCAACCCTGTCGAACAGCCTGCGGTTGGCAAGATTGGTCAAAGGATCGGTGTGAGCGTCCACCTCCAATATTTTCACGCGATCAACCCGCAGGCGCTCACGATGCAGGAACATCGAGATGAGAATGATCCCTGTGACACTCAGCGTCAGCATTGGCAGGGCGATACGCTGGAAAATCGGCAGCGCCTGCT
Source organism: Phyllobacterium sp. TAF24 (assembly GCF_052113785.1). Lineage (NCBI taxonomy): Bacteria > Pseudomonadati > Pseudomonadota > Alphaproteobacteria > Hyphomicrobiales > Phyllobacteriaceae > Phyllobacterium > Phyllobacterium sp. TAF24. The sequence goes on from NZ_JBFRDN010000038.1 coordinate 15,388, forward strand.
CGAATGGCAGGACAAAGATGCTCAGCGTGTAAAGCGGAACAGTCAGACCAAGGATAATGAAGTGCTTCCAGGAATAGTTTTTTGGCCGGTAGACCTGCGTAAAGATCAGGCTGATCAGACCGATGATCACAATGCCGACAACACCCGCATAAACACCATTGCCCCCGATGAGGACGCGGGAAATAATCGTTAAAGTTGTAGAGACCAGCACTGCAACCACGCCGCCAAATGGCGCGCTGAGTGCAAGCAGAATGGAACGGGCATCGACAATAATACCTTGGTCAACAATAACGGGATCAAGCATGGAGATAACGGCCGAACAGCCGAACAGCAGCCCCACCATGAAACTACGTGTCACCGGGGTGTGGAAGCCGCGAATAATCGAGCCATAGGCCATGCTGACCAGCGCTACCAGGCCAAGACGGTGGACGAGATCCGCGACGATGGGGAAATATTCAGTGTACAATTACCAACCTCAATTCCACTCCCTACGACTATAGCTTTGCCGGGCTAATTTCGTACGAAGGACATCCGTAAAAATTGAACTACCTGATGATCTAACACAAATATTCTACCACAGGTTGTATTTTTTGATGATTCCTGAAGTCAGTTTTTCAAATATGAATTTCCATGGGAACGATATCGAGGGCTATCGGGAGCAGAAATCGCAACAAGTTTGGTATGCGGTTTCAAATCCGGCGCCATTTTTGAAACGAACATTCTGTCGGGTTGATCTGTCAGCGCCTAGACTGATCTCCATTCTTGAAAGGATCAGGGCCATGCTGGCATATCAGGCTGATATCATCGACCTCAAGGCCTACAGGCAGGCGAAAGCCGATGCCCAGCGGAGCGAGCAGCAAAAGCCTCAACAGCTCATGTCCTATCCGATGGTTTCCTTTGCCTGGATTGCCATGCCTGTCTCGTTCGTCCCCATCGTCTTTTATAGCCCGGTTGCCGGCGAGGCGCATTCTTGACGACACTTGCTCTGGACGAGAATTTTCAATCGGCTGCTTATAGCGAGAACAACGACGCGGCCAATGACTTGCCCGCAATTCTCGGGCGGAACCTGCGCCGGTTGCGGACACGGCAGGGCCACTCGCTAGAGCGGCTGGCAAAACTGGCCGGTGTGAGCCGGGCAATGCTCAGCCAGATTGAAACGGGCAAAAGCGCTCCGACCGTCAATATACTGTGGAAGATTGCAACGGCACTCGGCGTTCCCTTCGCCACATTGCTCGACAGTCAGCGCGTGCAAGGCACCATCATCCTGCGGCACGACAAAGCCAAGATTCTCGGCCTTGCCGATGGGCGGTTTACCTCGCGCGCGCTGTTCCCCTTCGATGGCGAACGCAAGGTCGAGTTCTATGAACTCCGGATTGGTCCCGGCCATGTGGAGCGGGCGGAGGCTCATGCGCCGGGTACAATCGAGAACCTCATTCTGGTCAAGGGCCGGATCGAGATCAGGACCGGTCAGGAACCGGCCAATACACTCGAAGAAGGCGATGCCATGCTGTTTGAGGCGGACGTACCGCACAGCTACCGCAATTTGACCGACAGCGAGGCAGTCATCTATCTCGTCATGACCTATGTCGAAACTGTAGGCTGAAACAGGAAAGAGCCGGCAGTGCCGGCTCCTGTCAAACGTGCCTGTGGAGAGCTACAGCTCAACCCATCTTGCACATCATCATTGGCATACCGCCACACGACATCATCATGGGCATGCCCATGTTCATCATCGCGGTCATACGGTCACAGCAATCCTTCATCATTTCCATCGACATGCCTTCCATTGGCATCATTTCGCAGACCATGCCCGTTGGCGTCATCTTGCAAGTCATGGTGCACATCATCATGGGCATGGCCATCATTCCACCCATCATAGGCATCTGCATTGGCATCATGCCGTTCATCATTGGCATCTGCATTGGCATCATTCCGCCCATCATCGGCATCTGCATGGGCATCATATTGTTCATCATCGGCATCTGCATGGCAGGGTTCATCACACTCTCCGGAAACTTTGTCGACGGCGCCTGATTGCCACCGTTGGCGTGGCTCTAAACCCGGACTTGCTGCGCTGCAATACGGATATGGACCGGCGCCGCCGTTTCCTCCGCGCTCGCGAACAGGCTGTTCACGAAAGCAGATAATCCGCGTATTTCCTGATGTTTTGTCAACAAGCCGAGGTAATTCAGGCCCAGCTTTTGAGGCGCGGCACCGCATCGATCAGTGCCCGGGTGGCTTCTGCCTGCGGCGCAGCCAGAACCCGTTCCGTTTCACCGCTTTCGACGACCCGCCCCTCATCCATCGCAATCATGCGGTCGGCAATCGCGCGGACCACGGCGAGATCATGGGAAATGAAGAGATAGGCCACACCCGTCTCCTCCTGCAGATCAAGCAGCAGATTGAGGATTTGCGCTCGCACCGAGACATCCAGTGCCGAGACCGGCTCGTCGAGCACAATCAGGTCGGGTCTGGGCATTACAGCCCGGGCAATGGCGACGCGCTGGCGCTGGCCGCCGGAAAGCTCAAGCGGATTGCGTTGCATCAGATCGGGGCTCAGCCCCACCCGTTCAAGTGCGGCGGCGATAACCTCGCCATAGTTTTCCTTTGGAGCCAGATCATGCAGCCGCAGCGGGTCTTCCAGAATCCGCCTGACATTGGCGCGCGGATTGAATGCCGCCAGCGGGTCCTGAAACACCATCTGGAACCGGTGACGCAGTTGCCGTAGCGTGCCACCGCGCATGGCGGTGATATCATGCCCGCAAAGGCGAATTGATCCGGCGTCCGGCTCGCTCAACCGCATGACAAGGCGCGCCAGCGTTGTTTTGCCGGAGCCTGACGCACCGACAAGCGCCAGCGTTTCGCCGCGCCCCAAGGTAAGGCTGATATCTCTGAGACCCGACGCATTGCGGTCGCCAAAGCGTTTGGCGATATTGCGCACATCAAGAACGATGGAATCAGCTTCGCTCATGGCAGGCTCAGACTGTCAGGGTTGATTTCGGCAAGGCGTCGCTGGCGCGGTGTCTCCAGCGACAGATGCGCGCCGATCAGCGCTTTCGTATAGGGATGCACAGGCTTGCCCAAAACATCCGCTGCACCGCCGCACTCGACCAGTTGCCCCTTGTAGAGAACAGCGATCTGGTCGGCACGTTCGGAAGCCAGCGCGATATCATGGGTGACAAACAGCAGGGTCAGCCCATCCTCGCGCACCAGCTCATCCAGCAGGTTGACGATATGGCGCTGCACAACCGTATCAAGCGCGCTTGTCAGTTCATCGGCAATGATCAGTGACGGACCCGCGGCCAAGGCCAATGCAAGCGCGATGCGCTGGCGCTGACCGCCTGAAAATTCATGCGGATAGCTGTTGAGCCGTGAAAGCGCCTTTGGAATATGCACGCGGTCCATAAGATTGGCGGCACGCACCCGCGCGGCAATCCAGCTTGTGTCCTCATGCGCGCGAATAACCTCGGCAATCTGGTCGCCGACCTTGATAACCGGATCAAGGCTGCCGCCGGGGTCCTGAAACACCACGCCAATATCCCTGCCGAGATGTGGGCGTGTCGAAGCACCGGGAAAACTGATCGATCCTGTTTGTTGTGCCTGTTTTGGCAAAAGCCCGGCAATTGCCATGGCGAGGGTGGACTTCCCCGAACCGCTTTCGCCGATGAGCGCCAGCCGCCCTCCCCGCAGAAGTTCCAGCGAGACATCCGCCAGCGCGACGGTTTTGCCGTAGGAAACACCGAAATGATCAACGCGCAGGAATGGTTCGCTCATGGCTGGAGCAACCTCTCATTACGCGATAATCCGCGTCCGATCAGATGAACGCTGAGGACTGTCACAACCAGCGCCAGACCCGGCACAATGGAAAGATAGGGTGCGGTGCGCAGGACAGTGCGCCCTTCGGCAATCATGCTGCCCCATGTCACGCGGTTCGGATCGCCAAAGCCGAGAAATGACAGCGCCGCCTCGATCAGAATGGCCGCAGCCACGGAAATAGCCGCCAGCGAAGCGGCAGGGCCAAAGGCATTGGGCAGGATTTCCCGGAATGCAATTTCAAGCGGACGCATCCCGAGCGTGCGGGCGGCAGCGACGAAATCGCGCTCGCGCAGGGAAAGCACTTCCGCGCGGGTAACGCGCGCAGCCTGTGTCCAGTTGCCAAGACTGATGGCAAAGATCAGCGTCGGAACGCTTGGCCCGGTGACGCTGATTGTTGCCAGTGCCAGCAGAAAACCCGGAACCGTCTGAAATGCCTCGGTGATCCGCATCAGGATCGCGTCAGCAATGCCGCCCAGAAACCCGGCAAGCGTGCCGACAAAACTGCCGATGATAAGCGATGCCGCAGCCGAGAAGAACGCCACGAGCAGCGTCGTGCGCGTGCCATAGAGGAGTTCGGAGAGAACATCGCGGCCAAGCCGGTCTGTACCCAGCAGATGCGCATCCGATGTGAAGGGGCGCAGCAAGGCTTCGCCTGTAATAGCCAGTGGATCACCCGGCACGATCCACGGGGCCAGCAGTGCCATAAGCACAAGCACGACAAGCAGCACGAGGCCCGCCCGGCCTTCAAGGTTAAGACGCCGCCAGATCATCATCGCCCCACCCTCACGCGCGGATCGAGCTTGCCATAGGCCAGATCAACCAGCAGATTGGCGATGATCACCGTGATTGCGCTGCACAGGATGATACCGAGCAGCAGCGGCGTATCGCGGCGCGAGACGGCTTCAGCCGCCAGACGGCCAAAGCCCGGAATGGCAAAAACGCTTTCCACCACCACGCTGCCGCCGAGCATCACCGCTGCCTGCCAGCCGAGCATGGTAATAACGGGCAGAACCGCGTTGCGCGCCACATGCCGCCAGACGATACGGCGCCGGCTGAGCCCGCGCGCTTTGAGCCCAGTCACAAAGGGATCGCGCCAGATTTCACTCATGCGGTCGCGCATCAGCCGCAGATAGAGCGCGAGATAGACCATCGCGAGCGAAGCAACCGGCAGGACCAGATGGGTTGCGATATCCGCCATTCGCGCCAATCCGGTTTTCCCTGAAGCAATAGTTTCGATACCGCCAATGGGCAGCCAGCGAAGATCGACGGCAAAGATCACAATCAGCACCAGCCCGAGCCAGAAACCCGGCACCGCATAAAGCGCCAGCGAGCCGATAGAGAGGAAGCGGTCACGCAATGATCCCGGCTTTGCACCGGCGATAACGCCAAGCAGCGAACCCAGAAAGAAAGCCAGCGCGGTGGCAATGCCCATCAATAGGAGTGTCACCGGCAGGCGTTCGAAAATTACCGAAAGCACGGGACGCTGAAAGGCCGTTGACCAGCCGAAATCCCCATGGGCAAGCGCGGAAATATAGGCGATGAAACGGTTCATTGGGCCTTGGTCGAGCCCCCACGCCTGCCGCAATTGCGCCAGTTGACCGGCATCAAGACCACCAGAGCCCGCCACATAGGAATCAACAGCATCGCCGGGTGCTGCCTCCAGCAGCAAAAAGCTGCCCACCAGCACCACACCCAAAACCGGAATGGCCCCCAGCAGGCGCTTTACAAAAAAGGAGGCGAGAGGCGGCAAGTATGGCTCCGACAGGTCATGCGAATGGAGTGGGACACTAGAGCGATTGGCTGGGGAAAACAAATGGGTTTGTTGTCATTATGAGGGGCTAGGGTGGATCACCAACGTTGCAGATCACAAAGGGTGCAGAATCAAAGCCACCTTATATCCCCCTTTCCCCCACAAGGAGATTTGCAAAACGATTAAGCGTGGTTCGACAGGCTCACCATGAGGGTGTGGGAGGATTGCAGGGAGTCAAGGTTCTACACCGATGGAGATTAGCCTTACAGCACACCTCTCCCTCATGGTGAGCTTGTCGAACCACGCACCAACCACCGCCACACGCTCCAACCCCTACCCCTTCAGCCAGACATTGGCCCAGTTGGACACGGCCCAGCGTGGATTGTCAGATACGTTCTGCACCGTATCGCGCGCGACCGTAATGAACGAAAACTCGGCGACATTGATCAGCGGCAGGTCCTCGGCCACCTTCTTCTGCAACTGTTTGTAGAGGCCTGCGCGCTGGCCACCATCTACAGTCGAAGCCGCGTCCTTGATGAGATCGTCCACATCCGCGTTGACATAGCCATACTGGTTGGAGAATGGCACACCATCAGGCAGTCCGCTCTCAAACAGGATGGTTGTCGAGATGGCCGGATCGGAGCGATAAACCGGCGTTGCCACGGTGATATCGAAATCATGATCCGTATAAACGGCCTTCAGATGCGCCGGTGTGTCATTGCTCACCACCTGCGCATCAATGCCAACCTTTGCCAATGCCTGACGCAGATAATCGCCAAACTGTTTGGTTTCATTGAAGAATGGGGCTGGCAGCAATTTCAATGTAAAGCGAATGCCATCCGCACCGCGCTTATAACCGGCCTCATCAAGCAGTGCCTCGGCCTTATCAGGATCAAAGGCATAAGCAGCCACATCGGGCTCATAAAATGTCTTGTCATAGGCTGGCACAGGTCCTGTTGATGGCTTGGCATAGCCAAGGAAGATTGTCTTGATGACAAAATCCTTGTCGATCGCATGGGCCAGTGCCTGGCGCACATTCGGGTCGGACAGTTCCTTGCGGCGATGGTTGATTTCGACAATGAGCTGATAGGTCAGCCCCTCATAACCATTGGCATAGACTTTCAGACCCGGCACTTTGGAAATACGATCAAGGTCCGCAAGCGGCACAGCCGAGAATGCCGCAAGCTGGATCTGCTCCGCTTCCAGTGCATTGCCTGCGGCGGCGCGGTCGGTGAGCACCTGATAGACGATTTCATCCAGTGCCGGCTGGTCCTTTTGCCAATAGGCTTCATTGCGCTTCAGGAGATAATATTCACCCGGTTTGTGCTCGCCATATTTGAACGGACCTGTCCCAACCAGTTTCTCATTGGCCGGGTTCTTGGCGATGTCAGTGCCTTCATAGAGATGTTTCGGCACAACTGATGTGACAACGGGCAGCGCATTGCGGATAAGCTGGAATGGCGTCGGCTCGGAGAATTTGAAGATGGCCGTGTGATCATCTGGCGTTTCGACACTCTCCAGATTTTTGAAGACCACACGCCCGAGATTTTGCAGTTTTTTCCACACTTCGAGCGCGGAGAAAGCCACGTCAGCCGAAGTAAACGGCGTGCCATCATGCCACGTCACGCCCTCACGCAGTTTGAATGTAGCCGTCAGGCCATCGGCAGACCCCTCCCACGCGGTGGCAAGGCGCGGCGACAAGCCATCCTTGCCATCATAGGATTGTTCCGCCAGTGGCTCGACGATTTTGCTGGCGACGAAGAACACGCCATTGGAGGCGACAATGGCCGGATTGAGATTGGCGGGTTCACTGTCCCCGGCAACAACCAGACGCCCGCCTTTGACAGGCGTTACGCCTTGCGCCCATCCAAGGCCCGGCAGCGCGGTCAGCGCGGCGGCACTGGCGGTCAGATGAAGGAAATTGCGCCGATTGAGCAGGATACGGGACATGCTGACGATCCTCTTATGGTTTGATGGGCCGGGACAGAATTTGACTTAAAGCAGAGATGGTGGCGCGGGCAAAGTCTGGCAGGGCCGACGCGCCCATATGGCCGACACGCAAAAGCTTGCCCGCCGTATCGGCGCGGCCAAGCGACAGGAGAATCCCGTGTTCATCGCGCAGCCGGTCGCGCAGGACAACATCGCTGAAACCCTCCGGTGGCCGGAAAGCGGTGGCTGTTGGAGCTGCGTATTCCAGCTTTTTCGGCCAGAGTTTTAACCCAAGTTCAAGCAGCCCTTTGCGGGTGATATCAGCGGTTTGCGCATGGCGTGCCCAGACATTTTCCGGGCCTTCCTGCGCATAGAGGTCAAGCGCGGCATCCAGCGCATAAATCTCCGCAATAGACGGTGTGACGGGGAATGGCTTGCCGGGTTCCGACGCGCCTTTCCAGCCAAGAAGGCTGAGGAACGAGCCGCGCGGCGCATCCGGATTGGCCTCGATCTTGGCCCATGCCCGCTCGCTCACCCCGATCAGGCTAAGGCCCGGCGTGCTGCCCAGACATTTGGACGGCGATGTGATGAAAATATCGACATGTACTTGGGGATGCGCATCCATGCCACCAAAGGACGACACCGCATCAACGATCAGATAGGCCCCGTGTTCGGCAACAATGGCACCGATCTCAGGCAGCGGATTGAGCGTGCCAGAGGGCGTATCGTGATGGCAGAGCGAGACAATTGTGATATCCGGACGCTTGCGCAGGATATCACGCACCGCCTGCGGATCGATAATATCATCATAGGGCACGGCAAGCTCGATGACTTCCTTGCCATAACGCGCGGCCCAACCGGCAAAGCCCTTGCCATAGACCCCGGAAACAAGGTTCAGTACCACGTCATCGCGGGCGATCAGCGCAGCAGCGGCGGCTTCAATGCCAAGGATCGCCTCGCCCTGCATGATGACGGGCGGCGTATCCTGCCGCAGCGCCAGCCGCAATTTTTCGATCACGTCGGCATAGAAGGACTGGAACGCCKGGTCATAGTCGTAAAGAACAGGTTTTCCAAGCGCAGCAAGCACTTGCGGATAGGCAGGAACGGGACCTGTGGTCAGCATCATCGGGGGTATGGGGAGCATGGATCGCACTTCGAAATTTCATCCCATTTGCGGGCTCAAATGGCACTAGGAGCAGACCATATTCTCACGTTTGATGGAAACCAAGAAAAACTGTTCTAACAATTTGGAATAGGGTGGGAAATGGGGTGGTGAATGAGTGTGGGGGTTGTGGTGCGGGTGCGTGGTTCGTGGTTCGTGGTTCGACAAGCTCACCATGAGGGAAAGTGAGGATGCAACGATAATCTTAGAGATTGCAGATCAAAAAGATTACGGATTACGAGGGTTGCCGAATATGGCTCCCTTGCATCCTCGCTCTCCCTCATGGTGAGCTTGTCGAACCACGAACCACGCACCCGCACCACACACCCAGCACCACGCCCCCCATGCCCCGATCACCTACTCCAGCGGGATCACATCCACGGATTGTTTGGCTTCCTGCGAGCCGCTGGTTTTCAGCACGCCGAGAATGGGGGAGACATCGGCATAATCCCGGCCATATCCCACCGTGATATGGTCATTGCCGGCCATCATCGCGTTGGTCGGATCAAACTCCTGCCAGCCCGCCTCACGGCCACACCAGGCGCGCACCCACGCATGCATGGCGTCAGCGCCCTCCAGCCGTTCCTTGCCGGGTGGCGGAATGGTACGAAGGAAGCCGCTGACATAGCCCGCAGGGATGCCGATACCGCGCAGGCCTGCGATCATGATATGGCTGAAATCCTGACAGACCCCGGCGCGCAGATCAAAAGCCTCGCGCGCCGTGGTGCGCACATTGGTGGCGTCTGAATCATAGGCGAAATCCGCATGGATGCGATTGCAGAGATCGTTCACTGCCTCCATGACCGTACGTGTCGTTCCCAAACTTTTCGCGGCATAGGCAGTGATATCAGGGTCAATAGCCGCTTGTGCGCTTGATGTCAGAAAGTGATGTGGCGCATCGGATGCAACGGACCAGACGCCGCGTATTTCCTTGGTCAAACCGGCTAGATCAGGCGAAACATCCAGCATGGTCTGCGGCCGCGCCACGTTGATGCGCGCTGTCATGGTCACATCAAGCGTTTCATGCGGATTGCGGTAGACGATGGAGGTGACGGTATTGGAAAAGAAGTCAGTAAAATCCGAACGTTCCGCTGCCGATGGGTCAAACGAAAGGCTTGAAGCCACCACGCGCTGAATGCCCGGCAGGGTCTGCGGCATGACACGGATATGATGCCGGCCACCCGCGGCGGAGCGCTCATAATCATAGTGCAGGTGGAGGCGGATATTATACAGCATCTCTCATCCCCTCAGGCAAAATAGGTGTCGGAGATGGTATCGGACAGCGCGCTGATTTCATTGGCGAGATCATAAAGCTTATCAGGGGTCAGCTCATCAGCTTCCATGATGGCAAGCTGCGTGTGCAGGCGCAGCACATCCTTGGAAAAGGCCGACATGTGCGCCCCGGCATCACGCTGCGGCAGAAGACTGAACTCTGTTTTCAGCGCATCGAGCTGGAAGATGATCGAGCGCGGATTGAGCGGATCAAGCGCCAGAAGATCGAGCACGCTCAGGCGACCGGAATAGACACTGTATTGCCGCCGGTGCGTCATCACGCTGTCGCCGATTTCAAGCAGCATTTCCAGCGCTCCCTCGGGCGCTTCGTGGCGGGAAAGATTGGCGAGAATGCGGGCCATCTGGATACCGCGCTCGACCCGGCGGCCGATTTCGAGGAAACGCCAACCGGTGAAACGATACATATTCTCATGCACCAGACCGGAGAACCCTGCCAGCTTGCGCAGGATAATGGTCATGGCGCGGGTGCCGTCATCACCCTGTGAGACCACGTCCTGAAAGCGATGCACGGTCTTTGACAGGTCGCGCAGCGCCAGCCAGCCATCGGGCGAGAACCGGTCGCGGATGCGCCCGGCGCTGAGCATCGCGCCATCAATCGACCGCAACAGGCCTTTTGGCACGGCCTCATCCAGATCAATACCCAGCGGTTTGAGCTGATCGCGCATTTCTGTCAAAAGCGGCAGTTCCGCATTGGCCGTCTCGGCATAACGGGCATGGCAGGCGCGCAGGATACGTGCCGTGGCTTCCGCACGCTCGATATAGCGCCCCATCCACATCAGGTTTTCGGCGGCGCGGCTTGGCAGGGTGCCGGGTACATTGCGCCTGAAAGCATCATCTTCGCGCGGCAACAGCGTATCGTGACGCACAGGGGCCGAACTGGTGATCCACACATCCGCCGCCTGCCCGCCGCGCTGCATGGCGATCGCCGCCGTATCCAGCGTGAAGCCGACGCGGGCAAAGCCGCCGGGCATAAAGCTCCAGCCATCCTTGTGTCTTGCAGCAAAAACCCTGAGAACAAAGGGGCGCGGTTCGAGTTTTCCATCGACATAGACAGGTGTCGTCGACAGTTTCACCGCCTCCTGGCCCACCAGCCCGCGACCATCGGTTTTAAGCCTGTGCAACAGCGCCTGACGCGCCGTCTCGTCAAGCGCCGATCCCAGAACCGTTGCCTGCACATCCTCAAACGGCAGCCGTGTCGACAATGCAGGGCCGACCATCATCTGGTCGAGCCGGTTGATGACCTGCTGGCGCTCTTTTTCCTGACCGCACCACCATGTGGCAATGCTTGGTAAGGCGAGGCTGCGATCATGCAGCGCCTTGGAAATGGCTGGAAGAAAGGCAAGCAGCGCCCGGGTTTCGAGAATGCCGGAGCCAAGCGCATTGACAAGCGAAACGGAACGCTGGCGCAGCGCACCAACCATGCCCGGTGTGCCGATCCACGAATCTGATTTCAGTTCCAGCGGGTCCATATAGGCCGCATCCATGCGCCGCCACAGCACATCAATGGGTTTCAGGCCGGAGACAGTGCGCACCATCACCCTGCCTTTGCTCACAGTCAGGTCATCGCCTTCCAAAAGCATGATGCCGAGATAGCGGGCGATATAGGCATGTTCGAAATAGGTTTCGTTGTTGGGTCCGGGCGTCAGGATCGCCGCACGGCCCGCCGGATCATTGATCAGGCTTTGTAGGGAATCGCGGAAATCCTTGAAGAACCCGGCAAGGCGGTGGACATTCATTTCGGTCGAAATATCCGACAGCGCGCGGGTGGTGGCAACGCGGTTTTCCAGCGCAAAACCGGCACCTGATGGCGCTTGCGTGCGGTCCCCCAGCACCCACCACTGGCCATTGGGCGCACGGCCAAGTTCAAAGGCGCAGAAATGCAGGAAATGCCCGCTCGCCGGTTTGACACCGGCAACAGGGTGCAGAAATTCAGGGTTGGAGGCGATGAGATCAGGCGGCAGCAAACCATCGCGCACCAGCCGGTTATCGCCATAGATATCGGCGACAATATCTTCCAGAAGGTCAGCACGCTGGGTCAGCCCAGCGGTGATCGCGCGCCACTCATCCTCGTTGATGAGCAGCGGAATATGAGCCAGCGGCCATTCCCGCTCCTGCGTGCCTGTTTCGTCATATACACGGTAGAACACACCCGCATCATGCAGATACTGGTTGGCACGGGCAAAACGGGTGGCAAGCTTGTCAGGACCAAGCGTATCAAGCGAACGCAACAGCTTTTCCCAACCGGGGCGTACCGCGCCATTGGGATCAATCATCTCATCCGCCACCCCTGCCAGCGGTTTATAGCTGGCAAGCAGGCCTGAGAGAGGAGTTGCTTTCACGCTTTGTGACATTGGTGTGCTTTATATTCCTAATTTACTCGTTGCTGCATGACGACGGTGTGTTGCAGAAGCGTGGTTCGTGGTTCGACAAGCTCACCATGAGGGAGAGGGGTGATGCAACGATAATCGACAGCATTGCAGATCACCAATGTTGCAGAACTTGACTCCCTTCACCACCCCTCTCCCTCATGGTGAGCTTGTCGAACCACGAACCACGAACCGGCGGCATTCACCCCCCTCTGCCCTGTCGGGCATCTCCCCCACAAGGGGGGAGATCAGCCTTCAAAACCATCTTGCACAATCTGAAACTGTTTCGGTTGTGCAAAGGCGTTACTGTCAATGTGATCTCCCCCCTTGTGGGGGAGATGTCCGACAGGACAGAGGGGGGTGAAAAACCCATCACTATCAATTCCACAATCTCAATGGCGCGGCCTTCTTAGGTCGAGGGTCATGGGGAATTCACCTGATGGTTGTTCCTTGCGCAATTCATATCCACCTGTTGTATGGCCGCGCGGCTCGAAACGTGCAAGCCGGCGCGCTTCCGCCTCGTTGGAATTGACCGGGAACGTATCATAGCTGCGCCCGCCCGGGTGTGCGACATGATAGACGCAACCGCCAATGGCTCGCTGCGACCACTGGTCGTAAATATCGAACACCAAGGGCGTATTGACAGGGATCATCGGATGCAGGCCGGAGCGCGGTTGCCATGCCTTGTAGCGCACGCCAGCCACCGCCGTGCCTTGTTTTTCGGTCATTTTCAGCGGCACTTCGCGCCCGTTGCATGCCACGCTGTAGCGGGCCGGGTTAAAGCCATCGACCTTGACCTGAAGCCGCTCCACGGATGAATCAACGAAGCGCACTGTACCGCCAATCGCGCCCTGTTCACCCATGACATGCCATGGTTCAAGCGCCTGACGTATTTCCAGCTTGACGCCCTCATTCTCGATTTCCCCGCAGAAAGGAAAGCGGAACTCCAGCTGCGCTTCGAACCATTCGGGGCGGAAATCAAAGCCGTTCTCGCGCAGATCAGCGAGCACATCGAGAAAATCCTGCCAGACAAAGGCGGGCAACATGAAGCGGTCATGCAATGACGTGCCCCAGCGCACGAAACTGCCCTGTATCGGATTGTTCCAGAACCGGGCGATCAGCGCGCGGATCAGCAATTGCTGGGCAAGGCTCATGCGCGCATTGGGCGGCATTTCGAAGCCACGAAATTCGACCAGACCAAGCCGCCCTGTGGGCCCATCGGGCGAAAACAGCTTGTCGATGCAAATCTCGGAGCGGTGCGTGTTGCCGGTGACATCCACCAGGAGATTGCGGAAGAGCCGGTCGACCAGCCATGGCAGAGGCGGCGTGCCCTCACCCGGTCGCGGCACCTGCGCCAAGGCGATCTCAAGCTCATACAGGCTGTCATGCCGCGCCTCGTCAAGGCGCGGGGCCTGACTGGTCGGACCGATGAACAGGCCTGAAAACATGTAGGACAACGAGGGATGGCGCTGCCAATGCAGGACAAGGCTTTTCAAAAGATCAGGACGGCGCAGAAACGGGCTGTTGTTGGGTGTTTCGCCGCCCACAACCACATGATTGCCGCCGCCGGTACCGGTATGGCGACCGTCGATCATGAATTTATCAGCGCCCAGCCGTGTCTGGCGGGCTTCCTCATAGATCGCCTCGGTCGTCTCCACGCAGTCGCGCCAGTTGGCAGCGGGGTGGATATTGACCTCGATCACCCCGGGGTCGGGCGCAACGCGGATGACATTGATCCGGTGATCCTGCGGCGGGCCGTAGCCTTCGATATGCACGGGCAGGCCGAGCTTGTGGGCGGCAGCTTCCGCTGCGGCAACCAGTTCCAGATAATCCTCAAGTGCCTCAACCGGCGGCATGAATACGCTCAGGCGTCCATCACGCGGCTCAACCGATATGGCCGTGCGCACTGCGCCGCCAATTTCGCCCAGTTCCTGCTCCACCCGCTCCTGTTGATTGCCTTCAGCGGCTGTGAACGACGCAACGGTCAGTGGATGTTCTGCTGCGCGTTGTGCTGCCCGTGGCGAGGGGTCTGGCAGTGCACCGCGCTCAACCGAAGGGTCAACCGGGACGATATAGGGGAAATCGGACGGCGGCACATGCGGCAGCGCGCCGAGCGGCAGGCGGTAGCCGACAGGCGAATCCCCCGGCACGAGAAACAGCTTGCCGCGCCGTGTCGTCCATTTTTCACTGCGCCAACGCGGCCCGGAAGCAAGGCTGTTCCAGCGCTGCACCGGCAGCACAAAACCGCTTGGCTCGGTGAGGCCACGTTCAAAAACCCGGGCGATACGGCTGCGTTCTTCCGGGTCTTTCAGCTTGGAATTGGAGGGATCGACATTATCAGGCAGATTGCCTTCCTTGACGATCCATTCAGCCGGGTCTTCATAGGCAGGCGCCACCATTTCCTGTTCAACGCCAAGCTCATCCGCCAGCGCCAGCAGGAGCTTTCCGGCATCATCAGGCTTTATATCGGCCGTGCTGTTCTCAGGCGCAATCAGGTCAGGATTGACCCAGATCGGCTTACCGTCCTTGCGCCAGTAGAGCGAGAACGTCCAGCGCGGCAGGCTTTCGCCGGGATACCATTTGCCCTGCCCGTAATGCAGGAAGCCGCCGGGCGCAAAGCGCTCGCGCAGCCGCCGGATAAGCTTGTCGGCCTTTTCCCGCTTGGTGGGGCCGACCGCATCGGTGTTCCATTCGCCTGACTCAAAATCATCGATGGAGACGAATGTCGGCTCGCCGCCCATGGTCAGCCGCACATCGCGCTCTTTGAGGATAGCATCCACCTGTTCGCCAAGGGCATCGAGCGCGTTCCATGATTCATCCGAAAACGGCTTGGTAATGCGCGGATGTTCGGAAACCCTGTCAACGCGCATATCAAAGCCGAATTCCACATTGGCAAATTCCGCCATACCTGAAATCGGCGCGGCGTTGCGATAATGCGGAGTGGCAGCCAGCGGCACATGGCTTTCGCCGGTCAAAAGGCCGGATGTCGGATCAAGGCCGATCCATCCAGCACCGGGCAGATAGACCTCGCACCAGGCATGCAGATCGGTAAAGTCCTTGTCCGTCCCGGCAGGACCATCAATGGCAACGAGATCAGGCTTCAACTGAATGAGATAGCCGGAGACAAACCGCGCGGCGAGCCCAAGATTGCGCAGCACTTGCACCAGCAGCCAGCTTGAATCGCGGCACGACCCGGAGCGCAGGCCAAGCGTCGCCTCCGGCTCCTGCACGCCGGTTTCCATGCGGATGACATAGCCGACTTCCCGCTGGATGCGCGCGTTGAGATCGACGACGAAATTCACCGTATTGGTCGGGCTGCGATCAATCGTTGCGAGGAAATTCGAGACCAGCGGCCCCATCGATTCCGGCTTCATATAGATCGACAGATCGTCGCTGATTTCCTGTGGATAGCTGAAAGGCCACGTCTCCGCGACAGGCTCCACAAAGAAATCGAACGGATTGTAGACTGTCATATCGGCGATGAGATCGACCTCGATCTTCAATTCCGTCACCGGCTCGGGGAAAACGAAGCGGGCAAGGAAATTGCCGTAGGGGTCCTGTTGCAGATTGACGAAGTGGTTGGCTGGACTGACCTTCAGGGAATGGCTGAGAACTTTGGTTCGCGAATGCGGCGCTGGCTGGAGCCGGATGATTTGCGGCCCGAGCATGATGGGCCGGTCATACTTGTAGTGCGTCAGGTGGTAGACTGCTGCGTGAATTGCCATGTCGCCTCAAAAGCTACGATTCCACAAATACTCCCAGCACTCTACCGAGTTGTCAGCCAATTGAAATCTTTCATTTGCCAAAAATTTTGGCAGCGTTAAAAATTGCCGCATAAACGTGCTTGCAACAGCAGGGCTGGCCGCATAGCATCCGCGCCGATGGTTTCTCCGGCAAGACAACGCCGGAGATGAAAAGGGAACACGGTGAGGCGTACCCAAAAGGGACCGAGACCGTGGCTGCCCCCGCAACTGTAAGCGGTGAGCGATGCCTGACATGCCACTGGTTGAAAGACCGGGAAGGCAAGGCAAAGCTGAGACCCGCGAGCCAGGAGACCTGCCATCACACTTGAAATTCGAACCGGACGGGGTGTGCCGGGAGCGATGCGATGTCTCTCCCGCATTGTCGCGATGGTGCATTGGCTGCGTTCCCCAACCCCTGTCTTTGAGGCAGCGGACAGGCATGAGCACGCCCACCCACCAGATTATTGTCTGCACCCTGTGCAAGTCAGCCGATGACCAGTCACGGCCGGGGCAGGACCTTGTCGACAGGCTTGCGGCGGAACTTGATGGCAATCCCGCCTATGAGGTGCGCGGCGTTGGCTGCATGGCGGGCTGCGGACATCCCTGCACCGTCGCGTTTCGATCCCCCGACAAGGCGCAATATCTCTTTGGCGATATCTGTCCCGACGCCAACTTTGCCGACCTCATCGATTTTGCCCGGATGTATCACGGGCTTGATGACGGCTGGTCCAAAGCATCACAGCGCCCGGCAGGCCTTTACGACAAGACACTCGCACGCATTCCCGCACATCTATGACACGGCAGGCATTGACCAATGTTATAACATTACTATACGACAATAATGCGCCTGATATGGCACGACAGAGTTTACCGATTTGGGACCCAGCACCATGTGTTTTGCCTGCAGTCACGGACATCATCAGCCCATGAGCGAGATTGTCATGCGCGCCGACGATGTGACATTTCGCACGTCCGGCCAGACACTTGTGGACGAAACCTCGCTCGATATCGAACGAGGTTCGCGCCTTGCCATTATCGGCCCGAATGGTGCTGGAAAATCCACACTGCTGCGCATGCTGGCGGGGCTGCTGCGCCCCTCCTCCGGCAGTGTTTACATCGAAGGCACCCCTATTGAACGGTTGAAGCCCAGAGAAAGGGCAAGGCGCTTCGCCTTTGTCGGTCAGACCGATGCGCCTGACCATCAGTTGCTGGTGGAGGATTATGTCTCGCTTGGGCGTATTCCGCATATGGGCGCTCTGACCAAGGCCGGAGATCGCGATATCGTGGCGGAAGCGCTGCTGCGTGCCAAGGTTGCCCAGTTTTCCCGCCGCCCCATAGGTTCGCTCTCCGGCGGTGAAAGGCAGCGCGTGCAACTGGCCCGCGCCATTGCCCAGCAGCCTGATATTCTGTTTCTGGACGAACCCACCAATCATCTCGATCCGAAAGCACGCAGCGAATTGCTGGCGCTTGTCGCCGGACTGGATGTGACTGTCATCGCGGTGCTGCATGACCTGCCGCTTGTCGCGCCCTTCGCCACCCATGTCGCCGTCATGCACAGCGCACAGCTGGTTGCCATTGGCACGCCTGATGAAACCCTGACGCCGCGCATTGTCAGCGATGTCTTTGATCTCGACGTATTGCGCCTGCGCCATCCCTCGCAGGATCGCGACCTCATGGTGTTCGAAGCACCGGAACCAACAACAACAATACAATCTGCTCAGCTACGGAGAATTTGATGAAAAGAATGCTGCTCGCCCTCACCTTATCGGTGCTCTCAGCGCCCGCTTGGGCGTTTCCTGTCACCGTCGACAGCTGCGGCAAGCCGCTGACCTTTGATGCCGCTCCCAAGCGCGCGGTCATTCAGGACATCAATATGAGCGAGATGGCTTTCGCCCTGCATTTGCAGCCGTCAATAGTTGGCGTTTCGGGCATTACCGGCTGGTACAAGCTGGATGACGCCTTCAAAAAGCAGCAGGGGTCCATCCCGGAACTTGCGCCCAAATATCCGACGCTGGAAAATCTCGTCGCCGTTGAGCCGGACTTTTTCTTTGCGGGCTGGAACTATGGCATGAAGCCCGGCGGTGAAGTCACGCCTGACACGCTCGCGCCGCATGGCATCAAGACGCTGGAGCTGACTGAAAGCTGCATTCATCTCGACAAGAACCGGCCAGCCGCCTCCATGGACCTGCTCTATGGCGACATGGAAAAGCTCGGCAAGATTTTCGGCAAGGAAGATGATGCAAACGAGCTGGTCAGCGGCTGGAAGGCCGAGCTTGCCGACCTGAAGGCCAAGATCGGCGACAAGAGCGGCACCCGTGTGTTCCTCTATGATTCCGGCGAGGACAAGCCGTTCACCGCAGGCAAATTCGCCATTCCGACGGCGATGATCAGCGAAGCCGGTGGCAGCAATATCATGGCCGATCTCGACACAAGCTGGGGCACCACCTCGTGGGAAACCGTGGCCACACGCAATCCTGAGTTTCTCGTTCTCCTCGATTATCAGGATGATGCGGGCTACCAGAAACTGCTCGACTTCCTCAAATCGCATCCGGCGATGAAGGAAACCGACGCGGTGAAAAACAATCGCTTCGTCGCCCTGCGCTATGCGGAACTGACGCCCGGCCCCGCCAATATCGAGGCGATCGTCAAGATGGCCAAGGCGATGCACCCGGAAGCATTCTGAGTGCTTCCGTCTATCCGTCAGCATCTGATGCTTATCGTGGGGGTGATGGCCATTTTGGCCCTCGCCCTCATCTCCATTGCCTATGGGGCAACGGTTATCCCGCTCGGTGACGTGCTGCGCGCGCTTGCCCATGCCGCCGGTCTCTCCGACACTGCTGTTCAGGGTCCCGTTGGCAAGATCATTGTCGAACTGCGCCTGCCGCGGGTGATCCTTGCCATTTGCGTTGGCGCCGGGCTCGGCATCATCGGCGCGCTGCTGCAAACCGTCACCCGCAATGATCTTGCGGATCCGTTTCTCTTCGGCCTTTCCAATGGCGCTGCGGCGGGAGCCGTGTCAGTCATCACCATCATCGGCGACCGGTTCGGCATCTGGACCCTGCCGATTGCAGCGTTCAGCGGTGGCATGCTGGCGGCGATTGTTGTTTTGATGCTGGTGCGGCGCGTGCAGGGACAGGGACCGGAGCGGCTGATTCTGGCGGGGCTTGCCGTCTCATTCCTCTTTGCTGCGCTGACCAACTATATGGTGTTTGCCGGTGACCAGCGCGCCGCCCATTCGGTGATGTTCTGGACACTTGGCGGCCTCGGCCTTGCCCGCTGGGAAAACCTGCCTTTGGCGCTTGTCGGCCTTGCGGCGATCCTCATCTACGCGCTTTACAACCACCGCAATCTGGACGCACTGCTGGCAGGCGAAAACACGGCGGAAAGCCTTGGCATCCGGGTGACCCGCATCCGCAACACGGTGTTTATCGTCTGCGCTTTTTCAACCGCAATTTTTGTCTCGGTGGCTGGTGTGATCGGTTTCGTCGGCCTGATGATCCCGCATATTGCCCGGCGTTTTTCGGGTCAATTGCATGCGGGGCTGATTGTGACCTGCGCCCTGCTCGGGGCAACGCTCATCCTCCTGAGCGATCTCGCCGCGCGTTTGCTGCTGGCACCGCAGGAACTACCCATCGGTATCGTTACCAGTTCCATCGGTGCGTTTTTTGTGGTGACAGTGCTGTTGAGGAAACGGCCGGGGTGATTGGGTTTTTGCATAATATGGTGAGCGTCCTGAACTTTCCGCATGGCAAACCACGCACCCGCTCTCCGTCATCCCTGAATATCTCCTCCCTCTCCGTCATCCTCGGGCTTGACCCGAGGACCCACGACTAAGAAGTGCCAAGGTAAACATTGACGCGACGCATTCCAGCAAGGTCCTCGGGTCAAGCCCGAGGATGACGGACAGGGAGGAGAAGCGCTTAAGAAAGCGCAGACTGCTTCACAGAAAACTACAATCTTCCCCAAGCCACAAAATTTGGATTGGCGAAATCGGCGTCATCGGCCTGATTGCGGCGGCCATAGGTTAGTGGATTGCCATCAAGCGTCAGCGTGATACCGCCCGCCGCCCGCAAAACCGCATCACCGGCTGCCGTGTCCCATTCCATCGTCCGGCCAAAACGCGGATAGATATCCGCCTCGCCCCGCGCCAACAGCCCGAATTTCAGCGATGAGCCCACGGAAACACAGTCTGTCACACTGAACTTTTCGAGATAGGCATCGGTTTCCGGTGTGCGATGCGAGCGGCTGGCGACGGCAATCAATGTCTTGGGCACTTGGCGGCAGGATATCGCCTTGCGTGCAGTGATGGTGCCATCGTCGCTGATCGTTACTTCCTGCGCACCGGCATCTCCACCCGTGAACAGAACGCCGCGCACCGGCGCATAGACAACACCCAGAACCGGGACACCTTTTTCGATCAGCGCGATGTTTACGGTGAAGTCGCCATTGCGGTTGACGAACTCACGCGTTCCATCGAGCGGGTCCACCAGATAAAAACATGCACCGAGATCACCGGGCACATGGCCGCCGGAGATTTCCTCTTCCGCCACAACCGGAATATCAGGCGTTGCCTTGCTGAGCGCCGCCTGAATGATTGCTTCGGCGGCGTGATCGGCCTCCGTCACCGGTGACTTGTCATCTTTCAGTTCGAAGTCGCAGCCCTTGGCGTAGATGCGCAGGATTTCCTGCCCGGCTGTGATGGCAGTGGTTTCGAGGATGGCAAGGAGAGTGGTGTGATTGATGGTGGTGGTGGTCATTCACCCCCCTCTGCCCTGTCGGGCATCTCCCCCACAAGGGGGGAGATCACATTGACATCAGCGCCTTTGCACAACCGGAACCATTTCAGATTGTGCAAAGGCAGCACTGAAGGCTGATCTCCCCCCTTGTGGGGGAGATGCCCGACAGGGCAGAGGGGGGTGATCAAGCTTGGCACCACAGCTAAATCGACCACGAACTTTGATCGTAGTTGAAAATAATACCATGATCGGTCAAGAGCTTTTCCACTTCCGATGCGAGGGCCTCGGTCGTGCGGCCAACCGTATGCAGGTGCAATTCAGGATTTTCTGGCGCTTCGTAGGGCGAGTCGACGCCGGTGAAATTCTTGATCTCGCCGCGCAAGGCTTTTGCATAGAGCCCCTTGGGATCGCGGCGGGCGCATTCTTCGAATGGCGTGTCGACGAAGACTTCCAAAAACTCGCCATCACCCAGAAGCTCACGCACCATGCGGCGTTCTGAACGGAATGGCGAGATGAATGACACAAGCACGATCAGGCCCGCATCGACCATCAGCTTGGCCACTTCACCGACGCGGCGGATATTTTCCACCCGGTCCTCTTCGGTAAAGCCAAGATCACGGTTGAGACCATGGCGCACATTGTCGCCATCAAGAATATAGGTGTGCTTGCCGAGCGAAGAGAGGCGCTTTTCAACGAGATTGGCAACCGTTGATTTGCCCGAGCCGGAAAGGCCGGTGAACCAGATCACCGCCGGTTTCTGGTTCTTCTGGTCGGCACGCGAGGCCTTGCTCACATCAAGCGCCTGCCAATGCACGTTGGATGCACGGCGCAGGCCAAAATCGATCATGCCTGCACCGACGGTCGCGTTGGTGAGGCGGTCGATGAGAATGAACGAGCCGGTGGAGCGGTTTGACTTGTAGGGATCGAACGCAATCGGCTCCTGCGCCGAAATATTGACGACGCCCACTTCATTCAGGTCAAGCGATTTGGCCGCTTCCTGCGCGAAGCTGTTGATATCGATTCGGTATTTCAGGTCAGTAATCGTCGCCGTCGCCTGATCGGTTTCCGTGCGCAGGATATAGGAGCGGCCGGGGATCAGCGCATGTTCAGAGAACCAGACAAGATGGGCGGCAAACTGGTCCGCCACCTCAGGACGGGCACCCGGCGCAACCAGCATATTGCCGCGTGAGACTTCAACCTCGTCCTCAAGCACCAGCGTTACCGCCTGCCCTTCGACAGCCCGGTCAAGATCGCCATCCTGCGTGACAACACGCTTCACCCGCGAGGATTTGCCTGACTTGGCGACGACAACCTCATCACCCGGCGCTACAACGCCCGAGGCTATGGTGCCGGCAAACCCACGGAAATCGAGATTGGGCCGGTTGACATATTGCACCGGAAAACGGAACGGACGCTCTTCATCCGCATCCGCCAGCGGCACATCTTCAAGATGTTGCAGCAGTGCCGGTCCCTTGTACCAGGGCATGTTGGCGGAGGAAGAAATGACATTATCGCCAAAGCGCGCCGACAGCGGAATGGGCTGGATTGACTGGAAGCCGAGTTTGTCGGCAAACTCCTGATAATCCGCAACGATCCTGTCGAAAATCTCTTGCGAATAGTCGACGAGATCAATCTTGTTGATAGCCAGCACGATATTGCGGATGCCAAGCAGCGAGGCAATGAAACTGTGGCGGCGCGTCTGCCGCAAAATGCCCTGCCGCGCATCGACAAGCACAATGGCAAGATCGGCGGTGGAAGCGCCTGTTGCCATGTTGCGCGTGTATTGTTCATGGCCCGGTGTATCGGCAACGATGAACTTGCGCTTTGGCGTCGAGAAGAAGCGATAGGCAACGTCAATGGTGATGCCCTGCTCGCGCTCTGCCTCAAGCCCATCAACCAGCAATGCGAAATCAATATCCTCGCCATTGGTGCCATGCTTGCGGCTGTCATTCTGCAGCGCGGCCAACTGGTCCTCGAAGATCAGCTTGGTGTCATAGAGCAGACGGCCGATCAGTGTCGACTTGCCATCATCAACCGAACCGCAGGTGAGAAAGCGCAGCAGCGATTTCTTTTCCTGTTCGGCCATATAGGCGCGGATTTCCTCGGCAGCGGAAGCCTTGATCGGGGCAATGGTGTTCATCAGAAATAGCCCTCGCGCTTCTTCTTCTCCATTGATCCCGCTTCGTCCTTGTCGATGAGGCGCCCCTGCCGTTCGGATGTGCGGGCGATCAGCATTTCACTGACAATCTCGGGCAGCGTCACCGCATCGGATTCAATTGCACCGGTCAGAGGATAGCAGCCAAGCGTGCGAAAGCGAACGAGCTTTTCCTCAAGCGCTTCACCGGGCAGCAACTGCATGCGCTCATCATCGCGCATGATCAGCATGCCGTCGCGCTCCACCACCGGCCGCTTGGCTGCGTAATAGAGCGGAACAATCGGGATATTTTCCTGCAGGATGTACTGCCAGATATCGAGTTCGGTCCAATTGGAGATGGGGAAAACCCGGATGGATTCGCCCTTGGCAACGCGCGTATTGTAGATCTTCCACATTTCCGGACGCTGGTTCTTCGGGTCCCAGGAGTGCTGGGCATTGCGGAAGGAGAAAATGCGCTCTTTGGCGCGGGACTTTTCCTCGTCGCGCCGCGCACCGCCAAAGGCTGCATCAAAGCCGTATTTGTCGAGCGCCTGGCGCAGGCCAACGGTCTTCATGATGTGGGTATGGGTGTTTGACCCGTGCACGAACGGGCTGATGCCCTGCTCGATGCCTTCCTGATTGCTGTGAACCAGCAGATCAAAGCCGAGACGTTTTGCTTCTGAATCACGAAACGCAATCATCTCCTTGAATTTCCAAGTCGTATCGACATGCAGGAATGGAAATGGCGGTTTGGCCGGATAGAAGGCCTTCATCGCCAGATGCAGCATGACGGAGGAATCCTTGCCGATGGAATACAGCATCACCGGCTTGGAAAATGTCGCGGCAACCTCGCGGAAAATATGGATTGCTTCGGCTTCAAGACGCTGAAGATGCGTCAGGCTCTTGGTCATGAAAATACTATCCACTGCTTTTCGGGCCACTGTATTTCGAAAACCTCCGGGTTGCCCCGGTTTCCGCTTCGATTTCCAGATGTTCGCCGCAACAAATATCGATCCAATTTTTCGGCTTCTTACGACTTGCCGAACCGTGCGGCAACCATAGTGGACGGCCCCGCATGAAGAAAAGGATGGTTTCACAAGGCAAGGCAAATTCACGCCAATTTATTGCTGCGAACGTCTGAAATATAAGAACATCATTCCAGCGAAGTTGAAAGCGAGAGTCTGACTTTTTCAAAAAAGCCGATCTGTGGAAAATTGATCCAGCAAAATTCACTCTCAGAACCGCCGATAAGAGATCATTTATATCAAGACGCCATCGGTAGCAGTCGTTTGGCCAAACATTACACATACATTACGATTGACCGGAATGATCATCTCTCCTAGATGCTTGTGAAAATTAATGAATTTAAATTCACCAGAAGTTCCGGAATTGATTTCATGGACATTTGTACGTTTTGGTATGGGCCGCGCTTACGGGAAGTCGACAGGGTCTGTCTGGCATCCATGGCGATGACCGGGCAGCGGGTGAAACTTTACGCGTTTGAAGAGATCGAGAACCTGCCGAAGGGTGTCGAGCTTCACGATGCCGCGACCATTCTGGATAAAAAGTATTTCCAGCGCATCGATCCGGATTTTCCCAATATCGAGAAAGCCAGCCGCGTCATTGGCCAGTTCAGTGATCTATTCCGCGTCACCCTGATGAAGAAGCAGCAGGGTTTCTGGCTCGACACGGACATTTATCTGCTGAAGCAATTTCACCCTGATACCGACAAGCCTTACCTCGCGCGCGAAAACTATTTCCGCCTTGGTGTATCAGCCATGTATCTGCCGCCGGATAATCCTGTCATCAGGGAATTTGACGAATATATGGAAGGAACGGTTATTGTTCCACCATGGCTCGGCTTCCGCCGCCGCGTCCTGCGCCCCGCATGGTTCCGCCTGACCGGGCAGAAGATCACGCCCGCAACCATCGGTATTACCGCCTTTGCCA
Organism: Phyllobacterium sp. TAF24; assembly: GCF_052113785.1. NCBI lineage: Bacteria > Pseudomonadati > Pseudomonadota > Alphaproteobacteria > Hyphomicrobiales > Phyllobacteriaceae > Phyllobacterium > Phyllobacterium sp. TAF24. Next base: position 40,267 of record NZ_JBFRDN010000038.1, read on the forward strand.
ATGATGGCATCTCGCGCATGGCCAAGCGCTACGGCTTCTTCAAGGACGCCGCGCCGAAGGAAAACTTCTACTATTGGACCGCGCGCGACGCCCTGAAGATTTTTGATCCCGCCTATGGTCTGGAGCCCATCAACCATCCTGATTTCATCGGGTTTCATATTCATAAAAAAGGCCCGACAAACCAGCCACCGCTAGAGGGCAGTTTTTACCACTGGGCTGTTAATCGCGTTGCTGATTATCTGTAAGTTTTGATTTGTGTGGGGTGTGTGGGGTGTGGTTCGTGGTTCGACAAGCTCACCATGAGGGACTTGGGTGGATGCAACGCTAATCGCCAAC